>JBJEKQ010000065.1:0-10532 GCA_051878715.1 Prevotella sp. | reverse complement strand
TCAGCACACCTTGTTGAGCTTCTTGATGATGGAGAAGATGAACAGGGCTGCCACAAGGCAGATGACCATCAGTGTACCCCATACAATGGTGAGATCCATGTGCCACATGTGGCCGGGGATAGACACCAGCTTGTTGCCCAGAGCGGTGGCTACAAACCAGCCACCCATCATCATGCCGCGATACTTGGGAGGTGCCACCTTGGTGACAAGCGAGATTCCGATGGGCGACAAAAGAAGCTCGGCAAAGGTAAGAATAAGATAGGTGGATATGAGCAGATTGGGGGTGACATCCGCAACGTGCTGTGGATGGTTTGTGGCAGGCAGTCCGATGGAACTTACAGTCATCAGCAAATAGGCTGCGGCAGCCACCAGCATGCCAAATCCAATCTTGACAGGGGCTTTTGGCTCCTTGCCCTTCTTGGCAAGCCATCCGAACAGCGCAATGCTCACAGGGGTGAGCATTACCACAAAGCAGGCGTTGAACTGCTGGAAGATGGGGGCGCTGATGCTTATTTCCGATTCGAGATGAGCGTAGTTGTAGGCAAGGATAGCGATTCCGGCGGCAATCACCACGCCGTTGATGAGGCGCGCTTTGGAGGTGACCGACTGAACAGCTCCGAAAATGCCATATACCATCAGGATGACAGCGACAAGATTGGTCACGTCAAAAGCCATAGATTCGATGCCGGCAGACTTGGTGGCTGTGAACTCATCGGCAAACCATGTAAGGGTAAGACCATTCTGATGGAAAGCCATCCAGAAGAAGATGACCACGGCAAATACCAGCACCAGACAGATGATGCGCTCGCGGGTTTCCTTGGGTGACATCTCCTCCACAGGCTCATTTACGTCATTCTTGACTTTCTTGACAGACAGTACCTGCCTGAAAGTGGATTTGCCAAAGTAATAGATAAGCATACTTACAATCACGGAAAAGCAGGCGATGGCAAAGGCAGCATGGTAAGACTCGGCTTTGGTCAGACCAAACGTGTTCTGCGACCACTCCATGCTGTAGATGGCTGCTGTAGGTGCAAAGAGGGCACCCACATTGATGAGCATGTAGAACAGGGAGAAGCCGGAATCCCGCTTGTCGGCATACTTCGGGTCGTTGTACAAGTCGCCTACCATTACCTGCAGGTTGCCCTTGAACAGACCGGTACCTACGCTTATCAGAATCAGTGCGGCACCCATTGCGATGACTGCCGGTGTTTCGCTTCCAAGAAGAATGGAGAGAAGCAGATAGCCCACAAACATGACGACAATACCAGTAACCACCATCCGGGAATATCCCCATTTGTCAGCTGCTATGCCACCGAAGAGCGGCAGAAAATACACCAGCGTGAGAAACCAAGTGTAAATCTCAGAGGCGGTTCCGGCCTGAAAGCCGAAATTCTCCCCGAGGAAAAGAGCGAAAACGGCAAGCATGGTGTAGTAGCCGAAACGCTCACCTGTATTGGCAAGAGCCAATGTCCATAAACCTTTAGGTTGTCCTTCAAACATAATGATACTGAATTATTAAAATGAATATTGATTCTATATGGAAATTGCGGTGCTGCTACTTTATATGGGGGTTCTTGGAACGTATCAGGTCGGTGAGATAGGTCAACTTGATCAGGATGGTGGAGTTGTTGCTCCTGCCAAAGAAATCCTTCTTGGAGTTGCCGTATATGTCAGCCAGTCCATAGTAGTAGCGCCCTTCCACCAGGAAATGTCCGACGCGTGGGATGGAGTATTCCAGACCGGCTCCGGCTGTGATGCCATAGTCGAACTTCCGCTCTATGGGCATCACCTCTTGCGGCGACTCCTGGAGCACTCCCAAACGGTCGTTCTGGTTGCGCAGCTCATAGGCATAGTTGGTCTTTATCTTGTCGTTGAGGTAAAAGCCTATCTGAGGACCAGCCTGCACATAGAACTGTAACCCGCTATATTCGCGCCCCCAGCCCAACCGTGCCATAAAGGGAATCTGGAGGTAGGTTATCGTGCGTCGGTACTCCTCTGCCATTCCCGTTGACGCGTTGATGACGGGCTGGTCTTGGGCGTCAAGTATGCTCTGTTTCCACCCGCTTTGGGTAATGTTGACTTCCGCGACCAGGGCACAGACGCTTTTGAAATATTTCTCACAGGTATAGCGCAGGGCTACACCAGCAGTATAGCCGCCCAAGGAGTTCTGGGGAATATCGGGCACAAAACCGATGCTGTTCATGGTATATCCGCCCGAGACACCAAGTGCCAGCTCGTTCCTGAAATCTCCGATTTGTGACTTGGCATGATGGAAGAATATCATGAAAAACAATATACTGAGTGAAAGGCGCATGTACTTGATCATGGATGGTGTTTCAATAGGGTGGGATTGATGAATTGTGGCTCCTGCGGTCAATATATCACTCTGACTTGCTTGGACGGAGAATAGTTGACCATCAGAATCCGCTGGTTTTGCCATCCGCCATTTGCGCCGACGCGCTCAAAGCCTAATGGCGTTTGAATGGGTGTATAGCCTATACTGCCGATGGCTCCGTTGAAACTCTTTCCATATTCATGAAGCCCTTTGAGGAAAAAGTAAGTGTGGTCGAAGCCTGTGATGGCAAACCGGGGCAGTGCCGCAAGCATGTCTTCGTGGAAGTTCCAACGGTACTTCTGTTCAAACCGGCGGGTTGCCGACGACAGCGGATTGGTGTAGAACGTGGCTGGAATATATACGTTGAAACGGTAGTAGTTGTCCAGATTGTAGCGTGTGTACATCATCCATTCTGTATATCCGAACAGGGTAATCTGCAGGTCGGGGGCGTTGTTTGCAAGTCCGTTCAGTTTCGCAAAGACAACATTCAACTGCGGCGAACGCTCTGTGTTTAGTATCACTACATTCGGTGCCGTCTTGCTGAACGCTTTGGCAAAATTGGTCTCGGACGACTTGGTGCTGGTGATGGAAATACTGCGCCCGGCAGATTTCAGTTGTGAGCGCAACAGAGAGGTAAAGGACCCCTTGGTACTGGCTGTGTCGTTGCAGTCGATGAGGACTGTGTGGTAATTCTTGAACTGTCGCATAAAACGGGACACAATGGAGGCATCTATCTCAGAGGGTGTCTGATATACCTGGTAGATGGCAGGATTGTCCTTTATCTGGGGAGCGTTGATGGAAAAGGGCACAAACAATTTGATATCGTGCTGCCTGACAAAACCGGACAGAGCAGACATCTGTGCTGAATACAACGGACCGAAGATAACATCGCATTGCGCCAGCTGAGGATTGGCAAGCAACGAGTTAATGTTGCACTGTTCGGAGGCATTGAATGCATCCACACGAATCGAGATGCCTTCGCAGCGCAGACTGTCACAAGCCATGAGCATACCCCGGTAATATTCCGTCATGCGCCGTCCGTCACCGTTGATGTCGTGCAGAGGAAGAAGTACGCCCAAACGAATCTCACGGTTCCTGACATCCGTTTTGACCGCATCCTGCTGAGAAGTCTTTGCCGGCGAGGAGGCCTGTGTGGGGCGGGAACTGAAAGGGATGAAGACCAGACTGCCTTTTTTCAACTGGTAGCCGGGAACTTTCATCTCGGGGTTGGCATTTGTAAGTTCCTCTATTGTAATGGAATATTCACGGGCGATACTATACAGTGTCTCCTTTTTCTTGACCTTGTGAATATCCCGCCATTTGTTGGACTGGGAATACAGTCCCATGGAGACGGTCAACAGAAAAAAGAAGACCAAATATCTGGTGATACGTATTTTCATGATTAAAAGAAATTCAAGATGTGTGCAAAATTACAAAAAACTACGGATTAATCAACATAATTAGTTAAATTTGCAGTGTCAAAAGCTCTCAAATATGAAATTAACAAAGATATTCCTGCTGTTTTTTTTCCTGTTCATTCTCTCTGATTGCGTGTTTGCGGATTTCGTGCCTACGGCATACTATCAGCAAGACGGTGAAATGATGCAGACCACAGATGTACTTAACGACGCACAGGCTCCTCTCCATGTGACATTCAGGGCAAATCCCTCTTCCGGAGATGATGTGGCAGAGTCCTATGAATGGCGTTTTACAAAAGAAGGGGAGACCAGTCCGTTTATGGTAAGGTATGAACAGGACACCGAATATGAGTTCAGGGAATCGGGCACCACTTCCATCGCATTTTACGTGTCATACGACAAGGACCAGGCGCCGATACTCATCTCCACCATCAAGATAACCATCAGTGCCAGTCTTCTGGAAGTGCCCAATGCGTTTTCGCCCAACGGAGACGGAGTCAACGACGTATATAAGGTGAAAAGCAATTACAAGAGCATCGTGGAATTTCATGGCTACATATTCAACCGCTGGGGGATGAAGATATATGAATGGACGGACATTGATGGCGGTTGGGACGGAACATATAAGGGTTCCAAAGTGAAAAACGGCGTGTATTTTGCCTTGATAAAGGCCAAGGGGGCAGACGGCAGGGAATACAATATAAAAAGAGACATCAACATCTTGACAGACTATATAGAAAGCGCGGAGTAGGCTGCAAGATGCCGTTACCTAATGGACATACAAGACAATGGGTGCAAACACAATAAGAATCTATGGTGCCAGGGTACACAACCTGAAGAATATAGATGTAGAGATACCTCGCAACAGTCTGACGGTAATCACAGGACTGTCGGGTTCCGGAAAGTCTTCGCTTGCCTTTGACACCATTTTTGCAGAGGGACAACGCAGGTATATCGAGACTTTCTCTTCATACGCGAGAAATTTTTTAGGCAATCTGGAACGTCCGGACATAGACGATATCTCCGGACTGAGTCCTGTAATCAGTATCGAGCAAAAGACAACCAACAAGAACCCGCGTTCTACCGTGGGTACGGTGACGGAAATCTATGACTATTTGAGACTGCTTTATGCAAGGACAGGAAAAGCATACAGCTACGTCACAGGCGAGGAGATGGTGAAATTCACTGAAGAGAAGGTGATAAGCCTGATTGCCAGTCAGTTTTGCGGAAAGAGAATACTGGTTCTTGCCCCTTTGATAAAAGGCAGGAAAGGGCATTACCGTGAACTCTTCGAGAACTTGCGGAAAAAGGGTTATTTGCATGTCAGGGTAGATGGAGAATTGGCTGATATTGTCACCGACATGAAGGTGGACAGATACAAGATGCACGACATCGAAGTCGTTGTTGACAAGATGAAAGTGGCGGAGGATATCTGCGACAATGAAGAGAAGTTAAGAAACAGCAGACTCAGAAAATCACTGCAGACAGCCATGCAGATGGGCAACGGGTTGGTCATGGTGTGTGACAAGGATACCGATGAGGTGAAGTATTATTCCAAAAAGCTCATGTGTCCTACCTCTGGAATTGCCTACGATGACGCTGCGCCCAATCTCTTCTCGTTCAACTCTCCGCATGGTGCCTGTCCCAAATGCAAGGGACTCGGCTATGTCAGTGAACTGGACATGAAGAAAATCATTCCTGATGACACCCTCAGCATTTACAATGGTGCCATCGTTCCGTTAGGGAAACACAAGAACCAGCTCATCTTCTGGCAGATAGAGGCCATACTGGACAAGTACGGATGCACTTTGCAGACGATAGTGAGGGATATTCCTGCCGAGGCATTAGAGGAGGTGCTGTATGGTACAATGGACAGGGTACGGATAAACAAGGAGCGCGTACACACGTCCAGCGACTACTATACGGACTACGGCGGTATTATAAAGTACCTGCAGAATGTATTTGAAGAAGACGACAGTGCCACTGCCAAGAAATGGTCGGAGCAGTTTACCACCACCTGTGTGTGTGCTGCATGTAACGGGAAACGACTGAACAAGGAGGCTCTTTCCTACAGACTGTGGGACAAGAATATTTCTGAAGTGGCAGAACTGGATATCTTTGAATTGCAGTCGTGGACAGAGCAGCTGCCGCAGCACATGGACAGTATGCAGCAAACCATATCTGTGGAAATTCTGAAGGAGATATCCACACGAATCAAGTTTCTGATAGATGTTGGTCTGGGCTACCTGTCTTTGAACCGCCAGGCAGTCACCTTGTCGGGCGGGGAGAGTCAAAGAATAAGGCTGGCTACACAGATAGGGTCACAACTTATCAACGTGCTGTACATACTGGATGAACCGAGTATAGGGTTGCACCAGCGTGACAACGAGCGACTGATACGTTCGCTCAAGGCGCTGCGTGACATGGGAAACACTGTGATTGTGGTGGAGCACGACAAAGACATGATACTCAATGCTGACTATGTGGTGGACATAGGTCCTAAGGCAGGAGTGAACGGCGGTAAGGTGGTTTTTCAAGGAACGGTAAATCAAATGTTGACAAAAGACACACTTACAGCCAGTTATCTGAGCGGTAAACTGCGTATAGAGGTGCCGCCGCAACGAAGGAAAGGGAATGGTAAGTTTCTTACCATAAAGGGGGCTGCGGGAAATAACCTGAAGAATATGGACGTGGCGTTTCCCCTTGGCACGCTGATAGTGGTGACCGGTGTGAGCGGTTCAGGAAAATCCACTCTCATCAACGAAACACTGCAGCCAATACTGAACCGGCATTTCTACCATTCCCTCAAGAAACCAATGCCCTATGAGAGTGTCACGGGATTGGAGTATGTGGACAAGGTGGTAAGTGTGGATCAAAGTCCGTTAGGTCGCTCGCCTCGTTCCAATCCCGCTACCTACACCGGGTTGTTCTCGGATATACGTTCGCTGTTTGTCTCGTTGCCAGAGGCTAAAATCAGGGGATATAAACCCGGCAGGTTCTCCTTTAACGTAAAAGGAGGGCGATGTGAAGAATGCAACGGCAACGGCTACAAAAAAATAGAGATGAATTTCCTGCCTGACGTGCTGGTGCCCTGCGAGTGCTGTCGAGGAAAAAGATACAACAAGGAAACGCTGGAAGTAAAGTACAAGGGCAAGAGCATAGCCGATGTGCTGGGCATGAATATCGACAATGCGGTGCCTTTCTTTGAAAACATTCCTGACATACAAAGAAAAATCCAGACCCTCCAGAGTGTGGGACTGGGATATATCTCACTGGGCCAGCCCTCTACCACTCTCTCGGGAGGGGAAAGCCAAAGGGTGAAGTTGGCTACCGAACTGAACAAGAAAGATACGGGCAAAACGGTGTATATCCTGGACGAGCCGACCACAGGACTGCATTTTGAGGATATCAGGATGCTGATGATGGTGCTTCAGAAACTGGTGGAGAAGGGGAACACGGTGATTGTGATTGAGCACAACATGGATGTGATAAAGGTGGCTGACTATATCATAGACATCGGCATGGAAGGAGGGAAAAATGGGGGCAGGATAGTGGCTTGCGGAACACCGGAAGAGATTTGCAACTCATCAGAAGGATATACAGGCAAATATCTGAAACATGAATTGCCCGGACAGATTGTGTAACAGCTAAAAACGAGAATATGTCGCAACCTTTGGCAGAACGGATGCGTCCAACCACATTGGCGGACTATATCGGACAAAAGCATTTGGTGGGACCCGGTGCTGTTCTTCACAAGATGGTGGAGCAACGCCGTGTTTCTTCCATGATTCTTTGGGGTCCCCCGGGAGTGGGGAAAACAACGCTTGCACAAATCATTGCGCATCAGGTAGAGGTGCCTTTCTATACTTTGAGCGCAGTGACAAGCGGTGTGAAAGACGTCAGAGAGGTAATTGAAAGGGCAAAGAAAAACGGCTTTTTCTCAAGAGAGTCGCCCATCCTTTTCATTGATGAGATTCATCGTTTCAGCAAATCCCAACAGGATTCCCTGCTCGGTGCGGTAGAAAAGGGTGTGGTGACACTGATTGGTGCCACCACAGAAAACCCCTCCTTTGAGGTTATCAGACCGCTGCTGTCCAGGTGTCAGCTCTACGTGTTGAAGTCGTTGGAAAAAGAAGACCTGCTCTTGTTGCTACAGAGAGCTGTTGCCACAGATGTCTATCTGAAAACGAGAGACATCCAATTTGACGAGACAGATGCCTTGCTCCGCTACAGTGGCGGCGACGCACGCAAGCTGCTGAACATACTGGAAATGGTGGTGACTTCTGCCGGCGAGGGGAAGGTGACCATTACCAACAGACTGGTAGAGACCTGCTTGCAGCAGAATCCATTGGCATACGACAAGGAGGGCGAGATGCACTATGACATCATTTCCGCCTTTATAAAAAGTATCAGAGGCAGCGACCCCAATGCCGCCCTCTATTGGCTTGCGAGAATGATTGAGGGGGGAGAGGACCCGGCATTCATCGCGCGCAGGCTGGTGATAAGTGCTTCTGAAGATATTGGATTGGCGAATCCCAATGCGCTGCTGCTGGCAAATGCCGCTTTTGATGCGGTGCAAAAGATAGGATGGCCCGAAGGACGAATCCCCCTGGCAGAGGCGACGGTATATCTCGCCACCTGCGAAAAAAGCAATTCCGCCTATCTTGGTATCAATGAGGCAATGGAACTGGTGCGCCAAACGGGAAACCTGCAGGTGCCGTTGCCCTTGCGAAATGCACCCACCAACCTGATGAAGCAGCTGGGCTATCATGACGGTTATCTGTATCCGCACGATTTTACGAATAATTTTGTGAAACAGCAGTATATGCCTGATGAAATCAGGGATGTGGTACTGTGGAAAGGACAACATAACTCGCAGGAAATGCGTATGACTCAACGAATGAATGATTTATGGAGCGACAAGAACTGAACATCGTAATCCTGGACGGCGGCTGTGTCAATCCCGGTGATTTGACATGGGAACCCTGGGAAAGGCTTGGCAGGGTCACGCTGTATGACTACACGGGAAGTGCTGATGTGTTGGCAAGGTCTTATGATGCGGATGCGTTGATAATCAACAAGGTGCGGATGAGCGCTGAAGTGATGGACAAATTGCCGAAATTGAAGTATATCGGTGTTCTTGCAACCGGTTATAATGTGGTTGATATCGCTTCTGCCGAAGAGCATGGGGTGGTGGTGACCAATATTCCGGCATACAGTACTGAGAGTGTGGCACAAGCCACCTTTGCACATCTGTTACATGTGTGCAATGATGTTGCGCATTATGTACCGGTGGAAAAGAAACGGGAGTGGTGCAGCCATCGGGACTTCTGCTACTGGGACACACCTTTGATAGAACTTAAAGACAAGACGATGGGTATCGTCGGACTTGGCAATATCGGTATGAAGGTGGCTCAGACAGCACTCTCCTTCGGCATGAAGGTAGTGGCATTTACAAGCAAGTCACAAGATGAGTTGCCGGCAAATGTCAAGGCAGTATCGCTCGACGAATTGCTGCAGGTGTCAGATGTAGTCTCGCTGCATTGCCCGCTCAATGATAGTACCTACAGGATGATCAACGGAAAGAGCCTGGACAGAATGAAACGGAATGCCATCCTGTTGAATATGAGCCGGGGAGGACTTGTGGATGAGGATGCCTTGGCTGTCGCGTTACAGAGTGGCAGGATATATGCCTACTGTGCGGATGTACTGGCAGAAGAGCCGCCTCGGACCACCAACCCGTTGCTGGCTGTTCCCAATGCCTATATCACCCCACATTTGGCATGGGCTACAAAAGAAGCCCGCAGCAGACTGATGGACGTTGCCTTGTCAAACATAGAGGCATTTATCCACAACAGGAAAAGTGGAAATGAAATCACCTCGGCGGTTTAGTCTTTTTGGGAGATACGCGGTAGGGGGCACTCTTTTTTCGGACAGTTCCGTTTTCCGAAGTCGCGGAAAACAGCTTGTCGATAAGTTCCGGGTGTCCTATCCTGTGCAGTGATGCCTTGATGGCCTGACGCTGTTCTGGCTTATACCAGAAAAAGTATTGTCGTTGCGACAACTTTTCGCTGGTTGAACGTGCGCTGAACACAGGTTGCAGAGTATATGGATGAAAACCAGTGTACCATGTCTCGGTGCTTATCGTCATGGGAGTAGGCGTAAAGTCCTGTACCTGTTCCAGTTGGAAGTCCAGCTGTTTGGTGATAATCGCCAGTTGTGCCATATCTTTCTCAGTGCACCCGGGATGACTGCTGATGAAATAGGGGATGATTTGCTGGTGTAGATGGTATTGGCTGTTGAGCCTGTCAAATATTGCCTTGAAATCCCTGAACAGCTGGAAAGACGGCTTTCTCATGAGCGACAAAACGCTGTCGCAGGTATGTTCCGGCGCCACTTTCAGCCGTCCGCTGACATGATGCCTTATCAGTTCTTCCGTGTATTGGGCATTGGAACGGTTGGCGGCTTCGTCTGCGCTTTTGTGCAACAGCAAATCATATCTCACGCCACTGCCAATGAAACTCTTTTTTATTTCCGGCAAGGAATCGACGGCATGGTATATTTCCAGCAGTGCCTGATGGCTTGTGTTGAGGTTGTTGCAAATGGAGGGGTGGATGCAACTGGGTCTTTTGCATAATTCGCATTTGTGCAAATCCTTGCCGTGCATGCCATACATGTTGGCAGACGGTCCACCCAAGTCAGAGAGATAGCCTTTGAAGTCGGGCATCTGTACAATCTGCTTTATCTCACTCAATATATTCTCCTTGCTCCGGCTCGAT
>JBJEKQ010000064.1:0-41504 GCA_051878715.1 Prevotella sp. | reverse complement strand
AAGCCTCACCAATATACATTCATAACAGCTATTCTCTGAATATGCGAACAGCTGTCATGACACTGTCAGCTACAAGGTTCTTAACCTTAACGTGAGTTCGATATAAGAAAGTTGTTCAAAAAAGTTGTGGGAGTGAGATTTTTTTTGTAACTTTATAGGTGAAAATCAAACAATTACATCAAACACCCACTCCCAATGACTGATACAAATTTAATGGAGATTTTCTGTCTTCTCGACGAATTCTGCAAATATTTTGCTCCGGAGTTGAAAAAACACAGTTTGCAAGAGGAAACAGGCAGGCGTCATAGAAACCGTCCTTGCCTTATGTCCGACAGCGAAATCATGCCCATCAGAGAAAAATAGGGAGGAAGATGATGGGAGTCTCTCCGTTTTTTTGTACATTTGCAGTCCCTAAAAAGGGAAAATACGGTGGCGGAGATTCATGGGTGGCTCCACCATAAACCAAGAAAAGTCAAGATGATACTGTATTCGGATAACGAACTGGCAACCATATTGGACAAGGAAATCTTCCATCTGATTGGCGATGTGGCTGATGAGATGGGAGTGGAATGCTATGTGGTGGGCGGCTATGTGCGCGACCTGTTTTTAGAGCGTCCCTCCAACGACATTGATGTGGTGGTGGTGGGCAGTGGCATTGATGTCGCTACGGCTTTCAAGAAGCGTCTGGGAAAACGCGCCCATTTGGCTGTCTATCGCAACTTCGGCACAGCCCAGGTGACGTGGCAGGGGCATGAAGTGGAATTTGTGGGTGCCAGGAAAGAGAGTTACAGCCGGGACTCGCGCAAGCCGATAGTGGAGAACGGAACGCTGGAGGATGACCAGAACAGGCGCGACTTCACCATCAACGCCATGGCGATATGCCTGAACAAGGAGCGGTTCGGCGAACTGGTCGATCCGTTTGACGGCATCTATGACCTGGAAGACGGCATCATCTGCACCCCGCTCGACCCTGACGTCACATTCAGCGACGACCCCCTGCGCATGCTTCGCTGCGTGCGCTTTGCCACACAACTCAATTTCATCATCGAGGACGAAACCTTCGACGCACTGTCGCGCAATGCCCACCGCATCAAGATAATAAGCGGGGAGCGCATCAGCACCGAACTGAACAAGATAATGATGTGCGCCACCCCCAGCAAGGGGTGGGTGGATTTGCAGCGATGCGGATTGCTGCAGCTGATATTGCCCGAGCTGGCGGCACTGGACATAGTGGAAACCAGGGAGGGAAGGTCGCATAAGAACAACTTCTATCATACCTTGGAGGTGCTCGACAACGTGTGCAGGCACACCGACAACATTTGGCTGAGGTGGGCAGCCCTGCTGCACGATATAGGGAAGACGGCGTGCAAGCGCTGGCAACCGTCTGCGGGATGGACCTTCCACAGCCACAACATCGTGGGAGACAAGATGGTGACAACCATCTTCAGACGGTTAAAGATGCCCATGGACATGAAGATGAAGTATGTGAAGAAACTGGTGAACCTGCACATGCGTCCCATCGTGATTGCCGATGAAGAAGTGACCGACAGTGCCGTGAGACGCCTGCTGAACGATGCCGGCGACGACATCGACGACCTGATGACCCTCTGCGAGGCCGACATCACCAGCAAGAATGAGGTGAGGAAGAAGAAATTTCTGGAAAACTTCAGGGTGGTAAGGGAAAAACTGACTGACCTTAAGGAAAAAGACTATAAACGGCTGTTGCAGCCCTGTATCGACGGCACGGAGATAATGGAACTGTTCGGGCTCACTCCCTCTCCGCAGGTGGGCGTGCTGAAAAAGGCTCTCAAGGATGCCGTCCTGGACAACCGGGTGCCCAACGAAAGGGAGTCGCTGATGAGGCTGCTGATGGAAAAGGCGAGGGAAATGGGACTTGTTCCTCAAACGTGAAATTTTTGTAAATTCCATCTTCATAGAAAATTATTGTTAAATGTAGAGGTGTTTTTGAACACCTTTGCTGAATTATATATACCTTTGCGCTGTGAAAACTGAAAAGAATGAAAAAGTTTTCAAAAAGAGGTTGGAAATGCTGTGCTGCTGCCGTGTCAGTAGTATTGTTTTTTGCTTTTAGAGAAAGAGAGATAAGAAAATAAGTAACATATTTAAATAGGTAATAGAATGAAAAAGACGTTAATGTTGGCAGCGATGGCTGCTACACTGGTTGCTTGTAGTGGAGGAAAATCGGGTGGAAAACCTAATTTTGCCGACAATGAGTACGCCGTTAGGACTGTAACTGTGCAATCTACAGAGTTGCAGACAGCTTATCCTGCAACCATCAAGGGTATTCAGGATGTGCAGATACGTCCCAAAGTATCGGGTTTCCTTACACAGGTATGTGTGCAGGAGGGTCAGACCGTGAGTGCGGGACAACTGCTTTTTGTGATAGACAACGAGACCTATCAGGCGCAGGTGCGTCAGGCGACGGCTGCCGTGAATACAGCCAAGGCGCAACTGAACACCTCGAAACTGACTTACGAAAACTCCAAGAAATTGTTTGAAAACAAGGTTATCGGACAATATGAACTGGAAACTACTGCCAACAGTTATGCCACAGCACAGGCATCACTGGCACAGGCAGAGGCTAATCTGGCATCTGCCAAGGATGCGCTGAGCTACTGCTACGTGAAAAGTCCTGCTTCTGGCGTGGTGGGAAGTCTGCCTTATAAGGTAGGTGCCCTGGTGAGTTCATCCAGTGCAGAACCCCTCACCACCGTTTCAGACATTAGCACTATGGAGGTGTATTTCTCCGTTACCGAGAAAGACTTGTTGCAGATGGCAAAGGGCGAGGGAGGTATGAGTGCCGCCATTGCTAATTATCCTGCCGTGAATCTGCAACTTGCAGACGGAAGCATCTACAGCGAGCCGGGCAAGATAGTAAAGGCCAGTGGAGTCATTGACGCCACCACCGGTTCGGTGTCGCTCATCGCTCGCTTTGCCAATCCGCGTCATGAACTCCGTTCAGGCGGTTCTGGACAGATTGTCATTCCCAACATGAGCAGCAATGCAATCATCATTCCGCAGGTAGCCACCTCTGAGGTGCAGAACAAGAAGTTTGTATATCTTGTAGGCAAGGACAACAAGGTGAAATACTCTGAAATCAAGGTGAATCCCGTGGATGATGGTGTGAACTACATTGTCACCGACGGACTGAAGCCCGGCGACCGTTATGTGTCGAAGGGTATTACCTCGCTCACCGACGGAATGGAAATCAAACCCATCACAGAGGCCCAGTATCAGAAGAAAATAGACGATGCCGCCAAACTCGGTGAGGGACAGAACTCGGCATCTGCTGTTATTGACGCTCTTAGCGGAAAGAAGTAATTTTTAATTAAGAATTACAAATTAAAAATTAAGAATTAGGAATCATGACATTTACAAATTTCATCAAGCGTCCGGTGCTCTCCACGGTGATATCGGTATTCTTCGTTATCCTTGGACTTATCGGACTTATATCGCTGCCTATCGAGCAATTCCCTGACGTGGCTCCGCCCACCATCTCGGTGCGCACCACCTATACGGGTGCTGATGCACAGACAGTGCTCAACTCCGTAATCACTCCCCTTGAGGAGAGTATCAACGGTGTGGAGAACATGACCTACATGACCTCGCAGGCTACCAATGACGGTTCCGCCTCCATCACGGTGTATTTCAAGCAGGGCTCGGATGCCGACATGGCGGCCGTGAACGTGCAGAACCGTGTGTCGCAGGCGCAGGCTCTTCTTCCTGCCGAAGTAACCCGCGTGGGTGTTACCGTGACCAAGCAGCAGACCTCGAACGTCATCATGTTTACCCTCACCTCTGAGGACGGAAGATATGACGACGAGTTCCTCACCAACTACAGCGACATCAACGTGATTCCTGCCATCAAGCGTATCAACGGCGTCGGCGGAGTTATGTCGCCGGGTATGAAGACCTATTCGATGCGTATATGGCTCAAGCCCGACAAGATGAAGCAGTACAACATGATGCCGTCCGACGTATCGACAGCCCTTGCCGAGCAGAACATTGAGGCTGCGCCGGGTAAATTCGGCGAGCAGAGCAATGTGTCTTTCCAGTATGTGATGCGCTACAAGGGACGTTTGAAGACTCCGGAGGAGTACGGCGACATCATCATCCGTTCGGATGCCAACGGACAGACACTCCGCCTCAAGGACGTTGCCCAGATAGAACTCGGTGGTCTCGACTACAGTGTGTCGATGAAGAACAACGGCCACCCCTCTGTGATGGGTATGGTGCAGCAGATTGCCGGCTCCAATGCCACACAGATTGCTGCCGACGTGAAGGCGGAACTGGAGAAGCAGGCGAAGTCGTTCCCTCCGGGTATGGAGTATAAGATCAACATGGACGTGACGGAGTTCCTCTTCGCCTCTATCGAGGAGGTGGTGTTCACCCTTGTACTTACCCTCTTGCTCGTGTTCCTTGTGGTGTATGTATTCCTTCAGGATTTCCGTTCCACACTTATTCCTATGATTGCCGTTCCGGTGGCGCTCATCGGTACGTTCCTCTTCCTGTGGATATTCGGGTTCACCATCAACCTGTTGGTACTTTCCGCCCTTTTGCTTGCCATTGCCATTGTGGTGGATGACGCCATCGTGGTGGTGGAGGCGGTACATGCCAAGTTGGATCAGGGCTACAAGAGTGCTCTTGTGGCAAGTATTGATGCCATGAACGAGATTACAGGAGCCATCATCTCCATCACGCTCGTAATGGCTGCCGTGTTCGTGCCCGTATCGTTCATGGGCGGCACAAGCGGTACCTTCTATCGCGTGTTCGGTATAACCATGGCGGTGTCCATCCTTATCTCCGCCCTCAACGCCTTGACGCTGTCACCTGCGCTCTGTGCCATCCTCTTGAAACCCCACGCTGGCGAGGGAGAGCACAAGAAGTCGGCCATCGACCGCTTCCATGAGGCATTCAACTATCAGTACGAGAAGATACAGGGCAAATATAAGAAAGGTGTGGAGAATGTCATCAAGCACCGTATTGCGGCAGGGATTACCGTGGCGCTCGGTATTGTGATACTCGTTGTCACCATGGCAACCACACCGACAGGTCTGGTGCCCGATGAGGACAACGGAGTTATCTTCTGTACCGTTTCCATGGCTCCGGGTACCGGTGAGGCGCGCACCCTTGAGTGTGTCGATCAGATTGACAAGCTGCTTGCCTCCAATCCTGCCATCAAGACCCGTGAGCGACTCTTGGGATATAACTTCATCGCAGGTCAGGGTTCCGACCAGGCTACCTTTATCATCAAGTTGAAGCCCTTTGAGGAGCGTCCCGCAGGCTTCTTCTACAATCTTTCAGGATTGTGGCAGGGCGACGGCATCAAGCGGTTCTTCATCAACCCGATGTCGAATACCGCAGTTCTCGGTATGATATACAAGCAGACGGCTGAAATCAAGGATGCCCAGATTCTTGCCTTCGCACCGCCTATGATCAACGGATTCGGTGCTACCAACGGTCTTACATTCTCCATGCAGGACAAGACTGGTGGCGACCTTAACAAGTTCTTCCAGATTACCAAGCAGTATCTGGCAGAGCTGAACAAGCGTCCGGAGATTGCACAGGCCATGACCTCGTATAATCCTAACTATCCTCAGTATATGGTGGATGTGGATGTGGCAAAGTGCAAGCAGGCAGGCATATCGCCCAATACGGTGCTCACCACATTGCAGGGCTATTACGGAGGTCTCTATGCATCTAACATGAATGCCTACGGAAAGCTCTACCGTGTGATGATCAAGGGAGACATTGAGAGCCGCGAGAACCTTTCGGGACTCAGTAATATATATGTTCGCACATCGGGTGGCATGTCACCTGTCAAGGAGTTCTGCACGCTGCGTCGTGTATATGGCCCGTCTAACGTGAACCGTTTCAACCTGTTTACTGCCATCAACGTCAATGCGTCGGCAGCCACAGGCTATTCCTCGGGTGACGCTATCCGTGCCATCGAAGAAGTGGCAGCTCAGGTGCTGCCCCAAGGCTATGGCATCGACTACTCTGGTCTGACCCGTTCAGAGCGTGAGTCGAGCGACTCCACTGCCATCATCTTCGTGATGTGTATCATTTTCGTTTATCTGATTCTTTCGGCGCAGTACGAGAGTTATGTCCTGCCTCTGGCAGTAATCCTCTCCATTCCCTTCGGATTGGCAGGTGCCTTCATCTTTACCGACCTCTTCGGTCACAGCAATGACATATACATGCAGATAGCCTTGATTATGTTGATTGGTCTGTTGGCAAAGAATGCCATTCTGATTGTGCAGTTCGCGTTGGAGCGCCGACGCACAGGTATGGCAATCAAGTACTCGGCGATTTTGGGTGCCGCAGCCCGTCTGCGTCCTATTCTGATGACCTCTCTCGCCATGATTATCGGTCTGCTGCCTCTGATGTTTGCCAGCGGTGTGGGCAAGAACGGTAACCAGACACTGGGTGCTGCTGCCGTGGGCGGTATGTTCATCGGTACATTGCTCCAGGTGTTCATCGTGCCCGCCCTCTTTGCCGTATTCCAGTGGTTGCAGGAGAGAGTAAAGCCCATCGAGTTTGAAGACGATAACGCACAAATAGATACCGAGTTGCTGCAATACACGCATCCGCTTGGTAAAATGAAGAAGTAAGATATGAAAAAGAAAACCATTATAACCATCCTGTCTGCAACTGTTCTTATGAGCAGTTGCGGACTATACAACAAGTACGACCGCCCCGAGGTGATGGCAAAGGGTCTGGTGCGCGATGCCGTATCAGACACCGATACCCTGGTGGTGAACGATACTACCTCGTTTGGCAATCTGCCATGGCGAAGCCTCTTCACCGACAGGCAGCTGCAAGACCTTATCGACACTGCCCTTGTGCGCAATACCGATTTGCTCAATGCTGCACAGAATGTGGTGATTGCAAAGGCACAGCTGATGTCGGCAAGGCTTGCTTATCTTCCGTCGCTGGGTTTGTCCCCTTCGGGCACCATTTCCTCCTTGGATGGAGCCAAGGCTACACAAACCTATCAGCTCCCTATAGACGCCAGTTGGAGTGTGGACCTCTTCGGAAATCTCACCTCTTCCAAGCGCAGCGCACAGATGTCAATGATTGCTGCCAAAGACAAGCAGATGGCTGTGAGGTCACAGGTTATCTCTAATGTGGCAAACCTGTACTACACCCTGTTGATGCTTGACCGCCAGCAGGAGATTCTCGACGAACTGGAGTCTATCACCAGGGAAACATGGCAGATGATGAAGTTGCAGATGGAACTGGGAAGCATGCGTTCCACCGGAGTGCAGAGTGCTGAGGCTGCCTATTATTCGGTACAGGCGAAGAATGTGGATATGAAGCGTCAGATACGTGAAGCGGAAAACAACCTTTCTCTGCTGCTCTGCCAGCCCGGTCAGAGTATCAGTCGAGGCAAACTGAGTGAACAGGTCTTGCCCTCGGAGTTCAGTACCGGTGTGGCTCTGCAGTTGCTCAATAACCGGCCTGACGTGCATGCAGCAGAGATGAAGTTGGCTGCCTGCTACCATGATGTGCAGACGGCACGCAGCAGTTTCTATCCCAGCATCACCATAACAGGCAAAGGCAGCTTCACCAACTCTGTCATGGGAATGGGTACTTTCAACCCCGGTAAGTGGATTCTCCAGACTGTAGGTACATTGACACAGCCCATCTTCCAGAACGGTAAACTGGTGGCAGGTCTCAAGGTGGCAAAGGCGCAGCAGGAGATTGCTTTCAATACATGGCAGAATACCGTCATCAAGGCGGGCAATGAGGTGAGCAATGCACTGGTGACTTACAATGCTTATGATGAGCAAAGCCGTTTGGCTGAAAGGCAGGTGGAGCTCTATCGCAAGAGTCTGGAAGACACCCGGATGCTCTACACTTCGAATGGCAGTTCTTATCTGGAGGTAATCAGTGCCCAGAGCGATCTTCTCAATGCTGAGATAAGCAAGGTGACCAATGATTTCAACAAGATGCAGGCTGTAGTAAGCCTCTACACTGCACTGGGAGGCGGTACCAAATAGGGTGCCGTTCCTGGTGGAACAGAACAAACAGAACCCATCCAACAATGATGAAGAATATGATTAGCGAAAAAGCGGAAATTAGTCCGAAAGCCCAGATAGGTCAGAACGTGACCATCTATCCCTTTGCCTATATCGAAGATGATGTGGTGATAGGTGACAACTGCGTGATTTATCCCTATGTGAGCGTGATGAACGGCACACGTATGGGGTGCAACAACCGAGTGTATCAGAATACCGTACTGGGAGCCGAACCGCAGGACTTCAACTACAGCGGTGAGAAAACCCGTCTGGTGATAGGTGATGACAACATCATCCGTGAGAATGTGGTAATCAACCGCGCCACTCACGCTGACGGACAGACAGTGATAGGCAACAAGAACTTCCTGATGGAGGGCGTGCATATCTCTCACGATGCCAAGATAGGTGTTGCCAATGTGTTAGGCTACGGCACCAAGATTGCAGGTGACTGTGAGATAGGCAACCGTGTGATTTTCTCCTCTGGTGTGATTGCCAATCCCGGTGCCCGTGTGGGTGATGCTGCCATGATACAGAGCGGTACGCGATTCAGCAGGGATATACCTCCCTTTATCGTCGCTACCGACAATCCTGTGCGCTATGGTGGAGTGAACAGCACCATCCTGCGCAACTACAATGTGGAAGAAAGGATTATCGCCCACATAGCCAACGCCTACCGCTTGATATTCCACGGACAAACCAGCGTGTTTGACGCTGTGAACCAAGTGGTGGACCAGGTGCCTGATGGTGAGCAGATACGCAATATTGTGGAGTTTATTCGCAATACCAAGTTAGGTATTATCAGCAAGAACTAATGGAGGAGGGGAGGTGGCAAACTCCTTTCCTCTGTCAACATCCGACAAGACCACCCGCTTCCTTCTGCACCGGCAGAAGGAAGCGGGTGGTCTTGTCATACTTCCAGGGTGTCAGTCGCAGTTCTCCTGATAGTCGATGTCCGCCTGCACCACGAAGAACACTTCCTCGGCAATATACGGTCCGAGTTTCTCTTGTGTTGCCCTTTGGCACACGTACTCAGATATCTTATCCATGTCGATATCCACATAGTCGTTGGCATTGCCCTCCAGGACGTGGCTCTCATAGAAGTAGTCCACGATGGCTCCCATCATGAAAAGCAGGTCGCTGTCGGAGTATTTCTCTTTCAGATCGGCGGGCAGTGTCTTGCGGATATACGCCATCTCCTTGGCATCCTCCTGTTCGGCTATACGTATTTCTTCGTCAATGCTTGCCATGCTGACACAGGTGTTTGATTAAAATGAAAGGGAGATGTTCCTTAAAGCAGGCTCTCGAACTTCTCCTGCAGTTTTGCTTTCGATACGGCACCCACCATCTTGTCAACCACTTGACCGTTCTTGAAGAACAGCAGGGTAGGGATGTTGCGGATTCCGAACTCGGCAGCCAGATCATCACACTCTTCTACGTCACATTTGCCCACGTTGAGCCTGCCATCGTATTCCTTGGCAAGTTCTTCCACGATAGGGGCTATCATGCGGCAGGGACCGCACCATGTAGCCCAAAAATCTACTACCAAAGGCAATTCATTGTTTTTTAAGCCCTCAAAGTTGTCGGCTGTAATCTTTACTTCCATGATTCTTATTGGTTATTGTTGTTCTGTTATGTCACTTCCATGCGATGTACCTCCCTCTTGTCGATACAGAATGGCGTGCATCGCAGTGCAAATGTAGGCATTTAATTTCATATATCCAATGATAGTCCATTTAAAAATACATAAACCTTTTATAGCGGTCTGTTGTCAGTAGCGGTGGTTGCAGATTGTCTGTGGCTATCATGTTGTTAATATGTTGTTAATATGGATGAATGCCCTCAAAAAAAATGCATAATGACGTGCAATGTATGTTTTTTTTCGTAACTTTGCACACTCAATCCGATAGGAATGCGGCACATGTGTGTCCGGAGTTGGCGGATAACAGGTAGAAATGTCATTGGCGTAAGCAAGAAAGTGTACGCTATCATCCAAAAATAAGGTAGTTTATGTCTGAAACAAAGAGAATCAAAACCGCGTTGATTTCGGTTTTCCACAAAGATGGTTTGGAAGAGTTGCTTAAGAAATTGAACGAGGAAGGTGTGAAGTTCCTTTCCACAGGAGGAACGCAGACTTTTATCGAGTCATTGGGTTATGAATGCCAGAAGGTGGAAGATGTGACCACCTATCCCTCTATCCTCGGCGGCAGGGTGAAGACCTTGCATCCCAAAGTGTTTGGAGGCATTCTGGCACGTCGTGAGAATGAGGGAGATATCAAGCAGATGGAGCAATACGAAATACCTGCCATCGACCTGGTGGTGGTGGACCTCTATCCATTTGAAGACACCGTAGCAAGTGGGGCTGCCGAGGCGGATATTATCGAGAAGATAGATATAGGCGGTATCTCGCTCATCCGTGCCGGTGCCAAGAATTTCAAGGATGTGGTGATTGTGCCCAGCAAGGCTGAGTATGCTGTGCTTCAGGAAATACTCGATGCACAGGGTGCACAGACCACTTTGGAGCAGAGACGCATGTTTGCTACCCGCGCATTTGGCGTGAGCAGCCATTACGACACAGCCATCCATGAATGGTTTTTGAAGGATTAGGAATTAGGAAACAAGAATTAAGAACAGAAATTAAGAGCGTATGCCTTTCTGCAGTCAACCTTGGCAGCACAGCTATTTCTCTTGACTCTTGATTTTTGATTCTTGATAAACAATAGTACCAAGGAAGCATGGGATTTTTTTCGTTTGTACAAGAAATTGCAATGGACCTGGGAACGGCCAACACCATCATCATCAGTGATGACAAGATTGTGGTGGACGAACCTTCGGTCGTAGCGCTCGATCGCCGTACCGACAAGATGATAGCCGTGGGCGAGAAAGCCAAGATGATGTATGAGAAGACCAATGACAACATACGTACCATACGTCCGTTGCGCGATGGTGTGATTGCCGACTTCTCAGCCTGTGAGCAAATGATGCGCGGACTCATCAAGATGGTGCATACTGGCAGACGCCTGTTTTCTCCGTCGTTGCGCATGGTGATAGGCGTGCCTTCGGGCTCTACTGAAGTGGAACTGCGTGCGGTGCGCGACTCTGCGGAGCACGCCAACGGACGCGATGTGTATCTTATCTATGAGCCTATGGCATCGGCAATAGGTATTGGTATAGACGTGGAAGCACCGGAGGGTAATATGATTGTGGATATTGGTGGAGGTTCTACAGAAATTGCAGTCATCTCTTTGGGAGGCATCGTGAGCAACAATTCCATCCGTATTGCAGGAGATGACCTTACTGCCGACATACAGGAGTACATGCGCCGCCAGCACAATGTGAAGGTGAGTGAGCGCATGGCGGAGCGCATCAAGATACATGTGGGTTCGGCTCTGACCGATTTGGGCGATGAGGCTCCTGAGGATTATGTGGTGCATGGTCCCAACTGTATCACTGCATTGCCTATGGAGGTGCCCGTGTGTTACCAGGAGATTGCCCACTGTCTGGATAAGACGGTGGCAAAGATTGAGAACGCAGTGCTTTCTGCTTTGGAGAACACACCACCTGAACTTTATGCCGATATAGTGAAAAACGGTATTTACCTCAGTGGAGGAGGAGCCTTGTTGCGCGGTCTTGACCGTCGCTTGACTGACAAGATGAACATCCCCTTCCATATCGCTGACGACCCTCTGCACAGCGTGGCAAAGGGAGCAGGCGTGGCTCTGAAGAATGTAAATAGGTTCTCTTTCTTGATGAGATGAGGCATGCTTGTCGGACAAGAAGAACAGTAAAATATGACCTGTTGACTCGGTGGCAGTCCTGAGAAAGGACTGCTGCCGACATGTTTTTTAAGGATGCGTAACCTATTCGATTTTCTTGCAAAACACAGCAACTGGCTTCTCTTCCTGATACTCGAAGTGGTGAGCCTGGCACTGGTATTCAGATACAATGCCTATCAGGGCAGTGTATGGGTGTCCTCTGCCAATGTGGTGGCTGGCAAGATGTATGAGTGGCATTCGGAATTTACCTCATTCTTCCATCTTAGGCAAAATAATACCCTGCTCACTAACCGTAACTTCCACCTGGAACGTCAGGTAAGGCAGCTGACGGATGCCTACAACAGGGTGATGCACGATTCTACCGCTGCCGAAAAACTGTTGGTGAGGCAGATGCAGCAGTATCATCCCATTGAGGCGTTGGTGGTGGGTAATACAGTGGCGCAGAAAGACAATATGATAACCATCAACAAGGGTACTGCCGATGGGGTACGCCCCGAGATGGGTGTGGTGTCTGGTACCGGTGTGGTGGGTGTGGTGATGAAGGCTTCGGCACACTATGCCATTGTGATGCCTGTCATCAACAGTAATTCGCGCGTGAGTTGCACCATCCGAAAAAGGGGCTATTTCGGTGCGTTGCGCTGGCATGGTGGCAGTATCAGTCGCGTGTATCTGGAGGATATTCCCCGTCATGCACGCTTTGCCAAGGGCGATTGGGTAGAGACCAATGGCTATTCCGCCATCTTTCCGCCGGGAGTGCCTGTGGGGTGCATCACCAGGGTGTTCAATTCAAGAGACGGGTTGTCGTACAATGTGGAAGTGCAGCTATCTACTGATTTTTCCCGTCTGCGTGATGTGTTGGTACTCAACGATACAGGTATGCAGGAACGTCTGCAACTGATGAAAGAGGGTGAAGACTCCCTGAAAACAAAAGGCAAATAAAAGAATGTTATCATGACTATCGACACGCTTAAGAGATTCCTGATGTTTGCAGTGCTGTGTATAGTACAGGTGCTGGTGCTCAATCAGATACAGTTGTTCGGTTGCGCAACGCCCCTGCTCTATGTGTACATGATAACCACCTTCCCTTGCACCTACCCCAAATGGGGAGTGCTGTTGTGGGCGTTTGCATTGGGCTTTGTCATAGATGTCTTTTCCAATACTCCCGGTGTGGCAGCCGCTTCTCTCACGGCTGTTGCCGTAGTGCAACCCTATTTCCTGCGTCTCTTCGTGTCCAATGAGATGATAGACGACGTACAGCCCACATTGCATGATATGGGACCAATGAAGTACTCGTTTTATATCGTGATTATGGTGATGCTCTATTGCATCCTTTTCTGTCTTTTTGAATCTTTCCATCTCTTTGATGTAACGGAACTGATATACAGTGTATCGGGCAGTGCACTGCTTACAGTGGTGCTGATACTTGCCATAGAGAATATGCAGAAAAAAAGATAAACGCTAAGCGGTGAAGGACTATAATCTTGAAAATCGGCAATATGTAATCGGTGGTGCAGCAACGCTCATCATCCTGGTGTATATTGTGCGTCTCTTCACCCTGCAGATAATGAGTGATGACTACAAGAAAAACGCCGATTCCAACGCGTTCCTCAAGAAGATAGATTTTCCTGCACGTGGTGTCATCACCGACCGCAACGGCAAACTGATGGTGTATAACCAGCCTTCCTATGACATCATGATTGTGGTGAATGAGGCAAAGGACAAACTGGATACGTTGGACTTCTGCAATACCCTTGGCATCACACGCGAGGATTTCGACAGGCGCATGGCGGTCATCAAGGACCGTTCACGCAATCCCGGCTATTCCCGGTTCACACAACAGCTGTTCATGACACAACTCTCTGACAAGGAATACAGCGTTTTTCAGGAAAAGCTGTTCCGTTTTCCGGGTATTTATGTGCAGCGGCGCAGCATTCGCCAGTACCAGTATCCCATGGGGGCGCACATACTGGGCGACGTGGCTGAGGTGTCGCAGAAAGACATTGACGAGGATGATTACTACCAGCCCGGTGACTATATCGGCAAACAGGGGGTGGAGAGATACTACGAGAAGCAGTTGCGTGGCGAGAAGGGGGTACAGATATTGCTGCGCGATGCCCGTGGGCGCCTGAAGGGCAGTTACCAGAATGGGCGCTTCGACCGCAAGCCTGTGGCGGGCAAGAACCTGACGCTGAGCATAGACATGGACTTGCAGGCGTTGGGAGAAAGACTGATGGAAGGCAAGATAGGCAGTATAGTGGCGATAGAACCTGCCACGGGAGAAGTGTTGTGCATGGTGTCATCTCCTACATACGATCCACGCTCTATGGTGGGGCGCGGCAGGAGCAGGAACCACCTGATGCTGGCACGCGACCCTTGGCGGCCGCTGCTCAACCGCAGCATACAGGGACAGTATCCGCCGGGATCTACCTTCAAGACCACACAGGGACTCACCTTCCTTTCCGAAGGTATCATCACACCTTCTACCCCTTATGGCTGTGCGCATGGCTTCAACTACCGTGGCCTGCATGTCGGATGCCATGGCCATGCCTCGCCTCTGCCCTTGGCACCGGCACTCAGTACTTCGTGCAATGCTTTCTTCTGTTGGGGACTTGTACACATGATAGGCAACAGGGCGAAATATGGAAGTGTGCAGAATGCCATGGACACATGGCGCGACTATATGGTGAGTATGGGATTTGGCTACAGGTTGGGCATCGACCTTCCGGGAGAGCGTAGGGGACTGATACCTAATTCCGCCTTTTACGACCGTGCTTACAAGGGCTCATGGAACGGACTTACCATTATAAGTATCTCCATCGGACAGGGTGAGGTGAATGCCACTCCGCTGCAGATAGCCAATCTGGGAGCCTCCATTGCCAACAGGGGGTACTACTATGTGCCCCATGTGGTGAAAAAGGTGCAGGGAGAACCGCTTGATACCCTATATACCCGGAAACATTACACCAAAGCCACCCAGTTGGCTTATCAGTATGTGGTGCAGGGAATGAGGATGTCTGTGCTTGGGGGAACCTGTAGGGCGTTGGGCAGATACTCCTTTGAGGCTTGCGGAAAAACAGGAACGGCGCAAAACAGGGGGCACGATCACTCTGTGTTCATGGGATTTGCCCCTATGGACAATCCCAAGATTGCCGTAGCGGTGTATGTGGAAAACGGCGGATGGGGCGCTGATTATGGCGTGCCTTTGGGAGGATTGATCATGGAACAGTATATCAACGGCAAACTGTCGCCTGAGTCGCAGAAGAAGGCGGATGAGTTCCAGCAACGCCGCATCAACTACGGAACAATGGTGAGATAGTTTTCGGCAACCTCATAGTTTGTTGAATAATCCAGGGGGATTTACAGCCCCCGCATTCTTTATAGTGAATCAAGATGGCAGGAGATAAGGAAAAAGGTGTGTTGCGCTCGTTGGATTGGTGGACGATATGTATCTATATCGCCCTGCTTACCTTCGGGTGGATTAGTGTGTGCGGTGCCAGTTACACGTTTGGTGAGACGGATATACTAAGCTTGGACACTCGTTCGGGGATGCAGGTGGTATGGATAGGCACCTCGCTGTGTCTGGGTTTGGTGCTGCTGTTGCTTGATGACCGTTACTATGATACTTTTGCCTATGTGATATACGCACTGCTGTTATTGCTGCTCTTTGCCACCATCTTCAACCCGCATGAAATTAAGGGATCGCGCTCATGGCTTGTATTAGGGCCTTTGCGTCTGCAACCGGCGGAGTTTGCCAAGTTCGCTACTGCGCTTGCCGTGGCCAAGTTCATGAGTACTTACGGTTACAATATCCACCGCATGAAGCATTTTGCCTTCACGCTGGCGATAGTGCTCACTCCCATGCTGTTCATCGTTATGCAGAAGGAAACGGGTTCCGCTTTGGTATATACTGCCTTTTTTCTGGTGCTTTATCGTGAGGGAATGCCTGGCAGTGTGCTCTTTGTGGGTATTGCCGCCGTCATCTATTTTGTGGTGGGCATACGCTATGAGGAGGTGTTGTTGTGGGAAACACCTACCTCGGTGGGGCGCTTCTCTGTGTTGCTGCTCATCCAGTTGTTCTGCACAGGAATGGTGTGGGTGTATGAGAAAAACCGGCAACTGTGCATGCACCTGCTGATGGTGTGTGGCATCGGAACCCTGCTGGCGCTGCTCTTTTCCAAATACGTCATCCCCTTTGATGTGGTATGGGTGCAGGTGGTATCTACCGTGGTGATGGTGGGCTTGCTGGTATGGTGGGCTTTGGGCTCGCGTGTGCGTACCTATTTTTATATTGCCGCTTTTGCCGTGGGGTCGGTGGCTTTCTATTATTCAGCCGATTACATGCTCAACGAGGTGCTTGAACCCCATCAGCGTGTGCGCATCAATGTGCTTTTAGGATTGGAGGAAGACCCCTCAGGTGCCGGCTACAACGTGCATCAGAGCGAGATAGCCATCGGTTCTGGGGGCCTGGAGGGCAAAGGCTTCCTCAATGGCACGCAGACAAAGCTGAAGTTTGTGCCCGAACAAGATACCGACTTCATCTTCTGTACTGTGGGTGAGGAAGAGGGTTTCGTGGGTTCTGCCGGTGTGTTACTGCTCTTTCTTGCGTTGATATTGCGCCTCATTGCCTTGGCAGAGCGACAGACCTTCCGCTTCGGGCGCATCTACGGTTATGCTGTGCTCAGCATTTTCCTCTTCCATGTATTCATCAATGTGGGCATGGTGCTGGGTCTCACCCCGGTGATAGGCATCCCGCTGCCTTTCTTCAGTTATGGAGGTTCGTCTCTTTGGGGGTTCACCCTGCTCCTTTTTATTTTCCTAAGGATAGATGCAGCCCGCAACCTGAAGCGCTGAAACTTCCCCGGGCAGATACCTGCATTTCCTGTGTGCTTATTTCTCCGTGATGTGCAGGAAGCGTGTCACCATGCCAGTGAGGCTCCTGTCCATGTTGTCCAGATAGGCATCCAGCATCAGCGAATGATTCCCTGTAGGAATGACGTCATAGTCGGCAATGGCTGCGGGTATCAGGCAAGTGTGCCCTTGACGCAGCAGGATGTCGTGCCCTGTGTGGCGCATTCGTATGTGGCAATCGCCTGCAATGCACATGCTGATGATGAAACTGTCGTACTTCATCAGGGAGCGGTGAAACGGGCGGGATATGTCGGTCACCCTCACACTGAAATAGGGAGAGTCAATCATGTGGTTGGCACGGTTTGCCTGGGTGCGATATACCGTGCGGTACTCGCTCAGCACCTCGTAGTCGAGAGCCTCGGCAGCCAGAGCGGTATGCAGTTCGCGTGGCTTACCGTCCATACCGGGACGGTTGTAGTCGTAGATGCGGTAGGTCACGTCGCTTGACTGCTGTACCTCTGCCAGCAGTATGCCGCCGCAGATAGCGTGCACCCTTCCTGCTGGCAGGAAAAACACGTCGCCTGGCTTGACGCTGTGTTTGGCAAGTACCTCCATGATGGTGCCGTCTTCCACCCTTTTTCGATATTCCTCGGGGCTAATCTGCTTGTTGAACCCTGCGTAGAGAAAACTGCCGGGTTGGGCGTCTATCACGTACCACATCTCCGTTTTCCCCATCTTTCCGTGGCATCTCATCGCCATTTCGTCATTGGGGTGCACTTGTATCGACAGGTCCTTCTCGGCATCAATGAACTTAACCAGCAGCGGCAATTTGCCGTTGTACTTTTCTGCCACGCTCTTTCCCAGCCATGCCTGTGGGGCGGAGGCAATCACCTCGGTCAGCGGTTTGCCGCTCCAGTCACCGTTGCTTACGATGCTTGTACTCGACGGTACGGCACTCACTTCCCAAGATTCACCGATAGGGTCGGTAGAGGAGGCAAGCCCTTTGTAAGGGCGCAATCTCTTCCCTCCCCACACCACGGGGTGCAGGTTGGGCTGGAAGAGTAGGGGATACAGATTCTCCATGCAGTGTGGCGTAGTCAGTCAAAGAAGCCCGGTTGCTTGTATTCAATGCCCAATTCCCTGTCCACGGTAGCAAGAATGCCCTGCACCTGTCCCAAGGCGAACATGCGTCCCAGGAAGGAATAGCCGGCGTTGTAGCCTCGCTCTTCATCGCCGAGCATGGTCATGCCGTGATCCACGCGCATGGGCAGCGAGGGATTTTCCTTTTCAAAGATATGTGCCAGTTCGATGATGTTGGCACGTCCGCCCAAATGGGAAGCCTCTGTAAAGTCTCCGTTGGGGAAGATATGGCATGAGCGAAGATGCACGAAATGGGTGCGTTTTGCATATTTGCGAGCCAAGTCCACCACATCGTTCTGGATGCCTGCGCTCAGCGAACCTGCACAGAAGGTGAGGCCGTTGTGAGGATTGTCCACAGCAGAGAGGAACCATTCGATATCCTCATCAGAGTTGACGATACGGGGCAGTCCTAACACGGGAATAGGAGGATCATCAGGATGCACGCACATGTTGATGCCCGTCTCCTCGCATACCGGCATGATGGCTTCAAGGAAATACTTCATGTTGGCACGTAGCTGCTCTTTGTCGATGCCTTCGTAGAGCTTCAGGAACTGGCGGAAAAGCTCCACGGGGTGCTCGTCTCCTTCCTTGAAGTTTCCGCTCACAAATCCCTGTGTCTTGATAACGATGTTCTCTACCAGTTGGTGGTCTTTCTCTGGAGTCATCTCCTTTGCCAACTCGTCAGCTTCTGCCAATACATTGCGTCCGGGGAAGCGGTTGAAGGCTGCCCACTCCTCGCGTGCTCCCTCACGCTTTAGAATGTATATGTCGAAATAGGCAAACTCTGCGTACGAGAAAAACAGGTTGCTTGCTCCATTCGGGTTGTCGTGCAGCAGGTCTGTGCGTGCCCAGTCGAGTACGGGCATGAAGTTGTAGCAGATGCACTTTACTCCCTCGGCAGCCAGGTTGCGCATCGACTCCTTATAAACTTCAATCTGATGGTCCCTGTCCGGACCTCCGTATTTGATGGTTTCCACTACAGGTAGCGATTCCACCACCGACCAGCGCATACCGTATGACTCAATGTAGGTCCGCAGGTCATGTATCTTCTCGCGGGTCCATACTTTACCGAGAGGCACATCGTGCAGTGCGGTGACGATGCCCTCCACTCCAATCTGTTTCAGCATGGCAAGGGTAATCTTGTCGTTCTTGCCAAACCATCTCCAAGTTCTTTCCATAATATGTATGTATTATTGTTTTCCTGTTTGGTTGCGTGTTTCCGTATTACTGCAAAGATACAATAAAGATGTGAAAGTGAAAGCGGAATTGAGGAATTTTTCTGTAGGTTTTTGCTGTTGGTTTGCAGGTGATGGTGTCAAAGAAATTGCGCCGGAGAATCTTTGAGCTCTGCCGGCGCAACCATTTCATTGATAATGTGCGGTTTTCTTTACCAGGTCACGCTCATTCCCATGTTGAAACTGGCATTGGAATTGAGGGGAATGCCCTCCTTGCTGAGTGAACCCAGCAGGTGGTCCATGCCGATGAAGAAATTGTAGCCCTTGGGGTGTATGTTGAGCACCCAACCGAAACTGGTGGCAAAACTGTTTACTGCCAGATTCACGCCTCCGTCAATCCACTTCAGCGGTTCATAGTTGGCACTGAGTCTGCCCTCTGTCCATGAATATTTGCCACGGATGCGTGTGCTGCTGAGGAAACCGAACTTTACCTGGCGATAAACAGGCAGGGTATATTGCGCGCCAAGGTTGAGGGTGGCTCCGATACCCGTAGTCCTTCCACCCTTGTCACCTTGGTCTTCCAGGTTGGAGAATTCGGTAAACTGGTCTGCCAAATCATCTGTGATGTCGCCCAACTTGTGTCCGCCGTTCTCGCGGTTTACGGCCACATCATTGAATCCGTCAAATTCGAAGGGTTCTCCGCTGTTCACCGCAGTCACGTTGTTGCTCCAGCTTATGAAGCCCAGGTCGAGCAGGGCGGCACTGAAGGTCCAGTCTTCATTGAGTTTGTAGATGGCACCGAGATCTACAGCCATACCGAAGCCGCCAAGTCCTCCGCCGTCCACATCTACGTCGTTCACTCGTTCGTAGGTGCCTTTATCGGGATTTTTGTATTCCTTCTGCTCTGTTTTATACTGGAATCCTTTCAGCGACACATTGGCTTCGGCTGTTCCCGATACGGTCCACTTGTCATCTGCAGAGAGGTCTGCTCTCATGTCCTTGAGTGCTAAGTCTGCTCTGCCGGCACCGAAGAGGAACTTCAGTTTGGCACCCACGCGCAATTGTTCCGTGAGTTGGCGCGAGTGTCCGAATGCCAGTTCTGCGTAGGCCTGCATTCCTGCATTGATGTCGCCGATGTTGTAAGAGTTGTTGCCCGTGTTCTTGGCAAACTCAAACAGTTCATAGGGCAATGAAATACCCAGCGACTGCTTCATGTTCAGTTCGATGGTGTTGTAACCGCCAAATGCCTTGAATCCTGCAGAGAGTATGGTGATGTTGAGGTCTTCCACCAAACGGTTGTTGCCCGAACTGAATCCGTCAAGGGCACTGCCCGGGTCAATGTAGGGGTTCATAAAAGTGGTGAGCCGTTTCTCGCCCGGTTGCCCATAAAGAGGGTTGTCCATAATCACGTCCTTCACTCCGAAGTTGCCTCTTACATCCACACTGATGTTGCCGAGTGCGGGGATGGATACATAGTTCTGCTCATTGCCCATAGCGGGGTTCATCGTGTGTCTGAACTTATAGTCGTTGGTAAAGTAAGCCGAGTTGAGTGACTGGGCTGTTGCTGCGGTGGCACAGACCAGTAATGCTGCGGTGCACAGGTGCTTGTATGTTGTCTTTATCATTGTTCTGTTCATTTAAAAGGTTGACAATAATTCTTTTTTCCGTTCTCTTTTGTTTAGTTGAGATCGGCAATGGCTTTTCCCTTCAGGGAAAGTCTGATGTTCTTGAGCACCAGTGAGTGTTTCTTGGCGTTCAGTGTGATGCCCTTGACTGTGTTGTTGCCGTTGGCATCCTTGGCAGAGCCGCTCACTTTGATTTTCACTCCGTTGAGTTTTTTCAATCCCTGTTTGGCTGGCGTAAGTACAATGCGCAGGTCGCTGGTTGCCACATCTGTGCCATTGGGCGATGCCTTTACGTCGGCATCAATATCCACTTTTATCACATTGCTTGGCAGCTCGTTTCCATCGATTCCTATGGGAGTCGCCTCCACGTCCAAGTAAGCAGGAATCCGGTTCTCCACCACAGCCTCCATTACGACGCGGGTGCCGTCGGTCACGTCAAAGTCCTTGATGTCTCCGTTCCAGTCGTCAAACTGTTCGGTATAGACAATCTTTGCGTCTTCTCCGAATGCCAGGGGTGCTTCTATGCGGTAGGCTGGTTGCACGGTATATGTCTTTCCAAGCTCATAGGTGTACACTTGGTCTTTGTCGGCGGTGGCTGTTCCGCCAAAAGCAATCTTGTCGATGATGTGGGGATAGAGCAGGTCCTTGATGTCTTCCGTTTCTATCACCTGGTCGTAATCACCCTTTACCTTGCTCTTGTCGCGGCAGATGCAGATACGGTTCACGCTCTTCTCTTCGCTGTTTTCTGCCGCAGCTTTCAGATTGACGGGTTCAGGCAGGCGGAAAGATTTTTCCTGTCCGTCGCGCCAGTATCTGATGTCGCCTTCCAGTTTGCCGCCCACGGTAAGGTCGCTCTCCAAGGTGAGTATTATCTGCGGGTTGTCAAGGTCGATGGCCACATTCTCTTCGGTCAGGAAGTCGGGCAGTCCTGTGATGTTTGCCTCGCCCAGGTTACTCAGGTCTATGGTCGGGTCAAAGCGTCCTTTCACCTTGTCGAGTGTCACTTCCTCGTCCATCTCCAGTTTACTGGTAATCTTGCAATCATTGTAATCAATATCTGAAACGTTTGAATTGACTTCTGTCACATTGATGGCAAGTTTCAGATTGCCGTCCATCACCACGTTGTCGTTTTCTATCAGCAGCTTGCCAAGCTCATCGGGTTGTGTACCCATGGTCAGTTTGTTGATGCTTATCGCCAGACTCAGGTCTTCTGATGTGGATAGATTCTTGAAAATGAGGGATGTGCCCTTTTGCTCGCAACTGGTGCCTTCTGCTTCAAACGTCATGTATGTGGGCAGGGTGATGCTCATCTCTCCCATAATGCCCACCAGTTTTTTCAGGCTTTCGCTGAACTTTATGGTGAGTTTCATCTTTGCCGTGATGTATGCCTCTACCAGTTCTTCTACCTCCTTTGGTTGTGGACCCTCGTACTCAAAGGTGTTTACAATCTTGCTTTCGCTGATGTTTACGGCAATCCTCTTCATTCCGTTGGCGCTGTTTGGCTGTGGTTTGGATATGGCATCGTGCAGGGTGTTCCCCAAATCGAAGTCAAAGCCCTCGGACGTTTTCTGTATGATGTTGATCTTGTCAATCTTGGGGTGGGCCGGATTTACTGCGTCGCCGTCTTTGGTAAACATGTAGTCACCCCCCTCGATGGTATCTACCACCTCGGAATCATCGAATTTCAATACCTCCTTCAGTGGGATGACATCAGACGAAGAGATGGGCAGTCTTATCTCTCCGCCGCCTATTCCTACAGTCATGTCCACATCGCTGAGGTCGTAATCACTGTCTGTGCAACTCACTGTGCCTATTGCAGCGCAACTGAATGCCGCAAAAAGGCAAATGGTCTTGGTGTTCATTTTTCTCATATATATAACCAATTTTAAATTAAAGGCGTTGTATCATTTCTCCCGTAGTCAATACAGGGTACTTTCCATCTTTTCCCTGCATCGCCATGCCTTACATTGTTTTGGATGTATTATGCAAAGTTATGAAAAAAAAGTACAATTACACTTTTTTTTCATTTATTTTTCAAAAAGTCGAATTATCTGACTGTAATCTATAGCAGCAGCAGGGTCATAAATCCCAGCAGCAGACTGTAGGTGGCTTGCTTCTGATAGCCGTGGGCATGGGTCTCGGGAATCATCTCGTCGCTGGTGACATAGAGCATGCATCCTCCTGCAAACCCCAGCATTACAGGAAGGAAGGCGGCGGAAATGTTGCCCATGCCGAATCCTGTCCATACGCCCACTATCTCCAGCAGACCTATGGCAAGGGCTATCATCATGGTGCGCAGTGCGCTGATGCCGGCCAGCAGCAGAGGGGCGATGATGACCATTCCCTCGGGCACGTTCTGCAGTGCAAGACCTATGGTTACTGTCCAGGATGTATCGGTGACGTTGCTCATGCTTACTCCGGCGGCAATGCCCTCGGGCAGTTTGTGGATGGCAATTGCCATGACAAACAACAGCGTGCGGCTCAGTTTGGTGCCGTTGTGATGTTCTTCGGGGTCCAGTCCTGTGATGTGATGCAGATGGGGAGTGATAAAGTCGAGCACGTTGAGAAATAAGGCTCCTGCCATTACCCCTGCTGCCACAATCCACCAGTGGTTAGCCTGTTCAAAGGCGGGTACGATGAGCCCTACCGTGGAAGCGGCAAGCATTACGCCGGCGCAATAGCCAAGCACGGCATCGTTCCACTTGTGGGGCAATTCCTTGATGAAAAATCCCAGTACGCTTCCTATGACGGTAGAGAGGCAGAGTCCTGCCGCACTGATCCAAACTTCGGTCATCTGTCGCTGTTATTTGTGGTTTTTGTTGTGTGCCGTAAAGTTACTGCATTTTTTTTCAATTGCCAAACTTTCTGCCCGCTCGTTTCTCCAAAACCGCTCAACTGAATGTCTTCACTAAACGCAGGTATCTGCAACGGGCAACGCAGGTATCTGCGATGGGCAACGCAGGTATCTGCGATGAGGGTTGAAGGCGGGAAGGGCGTGACAACGTGACAACATATAATATAAAACTTTCGTGGAAAGGGAAATTAAGTTACTACGCGTAGTAAGCGAATTTCCCGTTATAGGGAATTTCTATATATACCGTTGTCACGTTGTCACGCGGTAGCCTCGGAAAGGAATATGTGGGTTCAGGCTTATTGAACTATGGCCTGAACGGAGCCTTGCAACCAACTTTTCGGACTGACTCGAGAACATACTCCATACGGGGGAAGAAAAAAGGAACCGCATCACCTTGCAGTTCCATTGCTTTCCAAGTAGCGGGGGTGGGACCCGAACCCACGACCTCCGGATTATGAATCCGACGCTCTAACCAGCTGAGCTATCCCGCCATTTGCCTAATTGCGGGTGCAAAGGTAATACTTTTTTTTTGTCCCGCAAATTTTTTGGGCTCTTTTTGTTGTTTTACCCAAATAAATAGCGTATTTTTGTGACGTGTTTGTACTGAAACAGTGTTGGATAACGCGTGAAAAAGCGCAAGAATCAAGATGTACTGAACAGGTAAGCCTATGAACAGAACAAAATTGCTGATAGAATACCCTATATCCAGCAAGTCGTTGCCCATCGTGTGGGATATGATTGGCACCGCATCGGGTCTGCAGAAATGGATGGCAGACAAGGTGGAGGTACATGGCAGCGAGTACACTTTTAGCTGGGGGGAGCCGTGGGGCGACATGGATGTGCGCCACTCCGTACTGGTGGAACAGAAAATGATGAGTTATGTGCGTTTCCGCTGGGAGGTGTTTGAACCGGAGCAGTTTTGGGAAATACGTATTGAGAAAAGCGATTTGACAGGTGCGCTTAGTCTGCAGATTACCGACTTTGCAGAAGAAGGAGAGGAGGACTACATCCGTGGGTGCTGGGATGATAATATGAAACGTCTGCACAGAGTGAGCGGTTTTTAACCCAAATTGGTCATTAGACTGTTATGCGCAAACATACTTCCTTTTTGTCATCTGTCTTTCCGTTTATCGGTTACAATGGAACCCCATTGCGCCCTCAAAACGAAAAAACATCTGTTCAAAAATACAAGCAGTTATCATCATAACGCTAATGACCGGTTTGCGTTTTTAACCATTGCCGGCACAGCTCCTTACGGTCTGTCAGAATACCGAAATCCGATAAAGGCGGCTTATGCTGCTTCCACCTTTATAAAAAAACGAAAAAGAAGCCCTACTCTTATTTTTTTATGCTAATTTTGCAGCGCAAAATGCCCGCGTGGGCATGAGAATACGCTCAAGATGTTGCGAATTAAAAAGTTAGATATCTTTTTGGTCAAGCAGTTCGGCTTACTGTTTGTCGGCACTTTCTTCATCTGTCAGTTTGTGCTGATGATGCAGTTCTTGTGGCGTTATGTGGATGAGCTGATTGGCAAGGGGCTCTCTCTGGATGTGCTGGTGCAGTTCTTCTGGTACATGGGATTGATGCTGATGCCGCAAGCCTTTCCCCTTGCGATACTGCTTTCTTCGCTCATTACTTTCGGCAATCTGGGCGAGAGTTCCGAACTCACAGCCATCAAGGCAGCCGGTATCTCCCTGATGCAGGCTTTCCGCCCCATTGTTCTCATTGTTTCCTTGGTGGCATGCTGCTCCTTCTATTTTCAGAATGTGGTGGGGCCCGAAGCCAACAAATCATTCGGACAGCTGCTGCTTTCGATGAAGCAGAAGAGCCCGGAACTCGAAATCCCCGAGGGGATATTTTATGATGGTATTCCCGGAACCAATCTCTATGTGCAGAAAAAAGACCTTGCCACGGGCATGCTTTACGGCATCATGATATACAGGATGAACGGCAGTTATGAGGATGCCGCCATTATTTTGGCAGATTCGGGTATGTTGCAATCTACAGCAGAGAAGAAACACCTGCTTCTTACCTTGTACGATGGAGAGTGGTTTGAAAATATGCAATCGCAGGATATGGCTGGCAGTGCCAGTGTGCCCTATCGCAGGGAGACATTTGCCAAGAAACGCATAGTGCTCGATTTTGACGGTGGGTTCAATATGGCGGATGTGGCAGGCATTTCTGCCGATGCCCGCTCAAAAGGACTGTCGAAGATTCTGCACGACCTGGACTCAATCCATGCTTTCAGTGACAGTGTGGGGCACTCCTACTACAGACAGGCAAAGAGCACGTCGCTCTATATACCGCCGCTGAACAGGCAGGATTCCATGTCGCTTGTCACACGCAAGGCTGGTTCCTCTGCCCGATATGACACATTGATGGCGCATGCCGACGATGAGACAAGGCTGGAGGCGATGAAGAGGGCTCTGAGCACTGTAAAGATGGTGAAGAGCGAGCTGGAGATGAAAAGCGCCTATACGGAGACTATCGACCGCGACGTGCGCAGCCATCAGATGGAATCCATCTACAAGTTCACCCTCTCCCTGTCGTGTCTCATCTTCTTCTTCATTGGTGCCCCTTTGGGTGCCATCATCCGCAAGGGAGGTTTGGGTGTGCCCGTCATCATCTCCGTCATAGTGTTTATTATATACTATATATTCGACAACTCCGGTTTCCGCATGGCGCGAAGCAACGTGTGGACGGTGTGGTTCGGCCGTCTCGTGTCCACTATGGTGCTGGCCCCGCTTGCCATTTTCTTCACCTACAAGGCAAACAAGGATTCCACCGTGTTCAATATGGATACGTACCGCAATCTCTTTTTTGCCCTGCTGGGTATCCGCACCAAGCGCCATCTTACCAAGAAAGAGGTGGTTATCAATGACCCGCAGTATGCACATGATGCAGAACTGTTGAGGCAGATGACCCTTGATATAGAAGAATATTCCGTACACCACCATCTGCTCAAGGCACCCAATCCTATCAAGGTGTTCTTCCATCCCGGAGATGACCACAGAATACAAGATATCAACGAGCAGCTGGAAGAGGTGATAGAAGACCTGCAGAACACTAAGGACAAGGTGCTCATCAGCCTGCTCAACAGGTACCCCGTGATGGCTACCCATGCGCATACTCGTCCGTTCAGACGGAAGTGGCTGAACATCGTCACCGGATTGTGCCTGCCCGTGGGTGTGTTCTTCTATTTCAGAATGTGGCGTTTCCGCCTGCGCCTGCTCAAAGACCTGCGTGTGGTGAAGCAAACCAACCATGATGTGGTGGAGCGGATAGGACAAGTAACACTTTGATATAAAGAAAAACAGAAAAATATGGAAAAACTGATACTGAATACCATTGATGAGGCGGTTGCCGACTTCAAAAACGGAAAGTTTGTCATCGTGGTGGATGATGAGGACAGGGAAAACGAGGGCGACCTGATTATTGCGGCAGAGTTGATAACGGCAGAAAAGGTGAACTTCATGCTGAAGTACGCTCGTGGCGTGCTCTGTGCACCTATCACCATCAGCCGCAGTGAAGAACTCGACCTGCCCAAACAGGTGGAAAACAATACCTCGGTGTTGGGCACCCCCTTCACTGTTACGGTGGACAAACTGGAGGGATGCAGCACGGGTGTCTCGGCACACGACCGTGCCGAGACCATCAAGGCATTGGCTGACCCTACCTCCACTCCGCAGACCTTCGGGCGTCCGGGACATGTCAATCCTCTTTATGCACAGGATAATGGCGTGCTGAAAAGAAGCGGACACACCGAGGCTGCCATCGACCTCTGTCATCTGGCAGGACTCTATCCAGCCGGTGCCCTGATGGAGATAATGAACGATGACGGCACCATGGCACGTCTGCCGGAACTGTGCCTGTTTGCCAAGGAACACAATCTCAAGATAGTGTCTATCAAAGACCTTATTGCCTATCGTCTGAAAAACGAGACCTTGGTGGAGATGGGAAGTATGGTGGATATGCCTACGCAATACGGTCATTTCAAACTGATACCTTTCAGACAGAAGAACAACGGAGTGGAGCATTTTGCGCTGATTAAGGGTGAATGGAAAGCCGATGAACCTGTGTTGGTGAGGGTTCACTCCTCATGCGCTACCGGCGACATACTGGGTAGCATGAGATGCGACTGCGGTGAACAGTTGCATAAGGCGATGAACATGATAGAACAGGAGGGTAAGGGAGTACTCATATACATGCAGCAGGAGGGCAGGGGAATCGGGCTGATGAACAAGATTGCCGCCTACAAGCTGCAGGAAGAGGGACTTGACACGGTGGATGCCAATGTGCATCTGGGCTTCCAGGCGGATGAACGCGACTACGGCTGTGGTGCGCAGATGCTGATGAAGCTTGGCGTGCACAAGATGCGCCTGCTCACCAATAACCCCACCAAAAGAGTTGGACTGGAGAGCTATGGGCTGGAGATAGTGGAAAATGTGCCCATTGAAATAACTCCCAATGAGTACGACTACAAGTATCTCAAGACCAAGCAAGAGAGAATGGGGCACCTGCTCCATTTGAAATGAAACAGAAATATGATGGCAGAAAAAACGTCTGTTTCCTGACCAATTTGTCGGCAGACAACGAAAAAAGAACGGATTTTATTCGAGATAATAAATAAAATAATTATTTTTGCATCTGTAACATGCGGGTGACAGCAATTGAAAACTGTCAGGTACGGCATCGTTACACCAATATAATATTACACCAAAATCATTATGGCACAATTATCAGACCGCCTGCAAAGACTTGCACCCTCTGCCACGCTGGCAATGTCGCAAAAGAGTTCCGAGATGAAGGCGCAGGGCATCGATGTAATCAACATGAGCGTGGGAGAACCCGATTTCAATACTCCCGATCATATCAAGGAGGCAGCCAAAAAGGCCGTTGACAACAACTATTCCAGATATTCGCCCGTTCCAGGATATGCTGACCTGAGGGTGGCTGTTTCCAATAAATTGAAACAGGAAAACGGACTGGACTATTCCACTGCAGAGATATTGGTGTCCAACGGTGCCAAGCAGAGTGTGTGCAACACAGTAATGGCACTGGTGAACAGTGGAGACGAGGTGATTATCCCCGCCCCTTATTGGGTGTCCTATCCACAGATGGTGAAGCTGGCCGGTGGCAATCCCGTGATTGTGGAGGCAGGCTTTGACCAGAACTTCAAGATGACTCCCCGGCAGTTGGAGAATGCGATTACTCCCAAGACAAGGATGATTATCCTTTGTTCGCCGAGCAACCCCACCGGAAGTGTATATTCCAAGGAGGAGTTGAAGGGACTGTCAGAGGTGATTCTGAGGCATGAAGACCTCTTCGTACTCGCAGATGAAATCTACGAACACATCAACTATGTGGGCAGGCACGAGAGCATTGCGCAGTTCCCCGGTATGAAGGAAAGAACCATTATCGTCAATGGCGTGTCAAAAGCATACGCCATGACCGGCTGGCGTATCGGATATATCGCGGCTCCAGAATGGATAGTCAAAGGCTGTAACAAGCTGCAGGGACAATATACCAGCGGTCCTTGTTCGGTGAGCCAGAAGGCGGCGGAATTTGCCTATACTTCCTCGCAGGAGTGTGTGGAACAGATGCGTCTGGCTTTCGAACGTCGCAGAAACCTGATAGTACAGTTGGCAAAAGAGATACCCGGATTGGAGGTCAATGTGCCCGAGGGTGCTTTCTATCTCTTCCCCAAGTGCAGCAGTTTCTTTGGCAAGAGCGACGGTACTACCACCATCCGCAACTCTACAGATTTCGCTCTTTATCTGCTGGAGAAAGGGCATGTGGCTACAGTGGGCGGAGATGCCTTTGGTGATGCTGAGTGCTTCAGGATGAGCTATGCCACCAGTGATGACAATATCCGGGAGGCTATGAAGCGCATCAAAGAGGCGCTGGCAGTGCTTAAGTGACACCCGCCGGTGCCGGGCAGTACCCTTCTCTTGGGAAGTGGAACCTGTGGAAAAACCTGATGTTAAAAGACTTTAATTAAATTTGTAGTTCGTATATAATTGTTATCTTTGCTGAGTATAATGTTTAACAGAATAATACGAAAAACAAGCAAATTTATGCAGGACGTTCCTAAACGATTAGTAATCAAAAAAATAAAGTAGGGGGCTCTTGTGTGGGATGTTTGTACTCGGTAGCAGGTTGACAAGGCGAAAACGATAGAAATCTCTTTAATTTTTAAATAACTAAAATCAAATTCAAATTATGGCAACAACAACAAAAGCTGCAGCCCCAGCAAAAAAATCGGGCTTTGGAGGTATTAAAAACGCTTTCTGGATACTTGTAATCTGCTGCGTTGTAGCGTACTCTTTCTACTATTTGGTATTGGGTAATCCCGATAACTTCGTTGGCGGCGATCGCTCTGGACACCCTGCTAACTTGATGGGTACCGTGTATAAGGGAGGTATTGTGGTAGGTATCATCTTGACCTTGTTGCTCTCCGTAATCTGTCTCGGTGTAGAGCGCTTCTTCGCTTTGAAGACCGCTTTCGGTACCATGAGTCTGCCTAAGTTCACCGCACAGGTGAAAGATCTCATCAAGAAGGGCGACTTTGTGGGTGCTCAGGCTCTCTGCGACAAGATGAAGGGTTCTGTGGCCAACGTGGTTTCCGCTTCAATCGCAGCTTATAAGGACGTTGAAGGCAACAACACTATGAAGAAGGCACAGAAGATTGCCAAGATTCAGCAAGCTCACGAGGAGGCTACCCAGCTGGAGATGCCTACCCTGCAGATGAACCTGCCTATCGTGGCAACCATCGTTACACTGGGTACTCTTACCGCTCTGTTCGGAACTGTGTTGGGTATGATCAACTCATTCCAGGCTCTGTCTTCTGGTGGTGGTGCTGACTCTATGGCTCTGTCTGCCGGTATTTCCGAGGCTCTTGTAAACACCGCTTCTGGTATTTTGACTTCTTGGTTTGCTGTGGTTATCTACAACTTCTTCACAAACAAGATTGACAAACTTACATACGCACTTGATGAAGTAGGTTACACTATCGCTGCTACATACGATGTGAACCACACTGAAGAGGCTTAATTGTTTTACCTTTTAATTCTTTGAGTAATGGGTAAAATAAAAATTCAGAAAAAGGATGTCTGGATAGACATGACCCCCATGTCTGACGTGATGACCTTGTTGCTCTGCTTCTTTATGTTGACCTCAACATTCTTGCAGCCGGAGCCTATCAAGGTAAACACGCCAAGTTCGGTTTCTGAAGTCAAAGTGCCCGAGAATAGCGTGCTGAACATCCTTGTGGGTTCAGACGGAAAGATATTCCTCGGCACAGACAACAAGAACGACATGGTGGCTATGCTACAGACGGTAACGGATAAATTCGGCATCCAGATTAGCGGAAAGCAGTTGAAGAACTACAAGGAAGAGTCCATGGTGGGCGTTCCTCTGTCAATCATTTCTGACTATCTGAATCTGGAACCTGAGAAGATGGCCGAAGAAATCCAGAAACATGGTATCCCTACCGACAGTATCGAAGGGGGTATGAGCGAATTCCAAGAGTGGGTAAAGGCTGCTCGTGAGGCTAATCCCGACATCAAGATTGCTATCAAGTGTGATTCCAAGACTTCATACAAGGTGGTAAAGACCATGATGTCTGAGTTGCAGGATATGAACGAGAACCGCTACCAACTGATTACTAACCTTAAAACATCATCGGAGGATTAGTCATGGCAAAAAAGAAAGAAAGCAGACAAAAGAAAAGAAGTTCCAGAGTGGACTTCACCCCGATGGTGGACATGATGATGCTTCTTATCACTTTCTTCATGTTGTGTACCACCCTGAGCAAGCCTCAGGCAATGCAGCTCACTATGCCGAGCAACGACAAGAACCTGGAAAAAGAGGATAAGTCAGTGACCAAGGCGTCACACACCATCACTATCTATTTGGCTGGAGACAACAAGATTTATTATATTGCTGGTCTTCCCGATTATGAGAATCCAGAATGCATCAAACCTACCACCTGGGGTAAGGATGGCATCCGCAAGGTGCTCATTAACCATACCACAGAGGAAGGTATCAATCCTGTAGCTCGTATCATGCAGGCAAAGCAGAAGTTGGACGAGAGAAAACTCGCCTACAACTCCAAGTTGACTGATGAGCAGTATCAGAAAGAGTTGGCTGACTTGAAAGGCGGTAATATCAACGGAGAGAAAATTCCCGTGATGACCATCATCATCAAGCCTCTCGATACCGCTACCTACGAGAACATGGTTGAGGCTCTCGACGAGATGCAAATCTGCAGCATTGGTAAGTATGTCATTGATAAGGTTAATACTGATGACGAGAAGCTCTTGGAGCTGAAAGGCATCAAGTAATTAAAGACCAACAATTAAAAAAGTAAGAGTTATGTCAAAAATAGATCTTATAAACGATAGCTGGGTCGATCTTGTCTTTGAAAGTAAGAACAAGTCTTATGGTGCTTACCAATTGCGTAAGAACACGGGAAAGCGTAATGTCAAAGCTATGCTTATCGTGTTCGGTACTATCGCAGCCATCCTCATTGCTTCTTGGGCAAAGGTTGCCATTGAGAACGCAATGCCCAAGAAGGTGGCTATCGAGACCGACGTGGAATTGTCTAAGCTTGCCCAGAAAAAAGAACCTGCTAAGGTAGAGCGCAAGGAGCCTGTCAAGGTGGAAATGGAACAGAAAGTCGTTGAAAAAGTAAAGAGTTCTGTGAAGTTTACCGCCCCTGAAATCAAGAAAGACGATGAGGTAAAGCCTGAGGACGAGTTGAAGTCTCAGGATGAGTTGAGCAAAACCAACACCGCCATCGGTTCGTTCGACGTGAAGGGTAATGACGAGGCTGCCGGTGAAGTGCTGAAAGCAAAGGAAGTGATTGCTGATGAGAAACCGAAGGAAGAAGAGACCAAGGTGTTCGACGTTGTTGAGCAGATGCCTCAGTTCCCCGGTGGAAACGCCGCTCTGTTCGAGTATCTTTCCAAGCACATCAAGTATCCTGTCATTGCCGAGGAAAACGGTATTCAGGGTCGTGTAATCGTGACCTTCGTGGTGGAGCGCGACGGTTCTATCACCGATGTAAAGGTGGTGAAGTCTGTTGACCCCTCTCTTGACAAGGAGGCACAGCGCGTGGTGAAGGGCATGCCCCGCTGGATTCCCGGTAAGCAGAACGGCTCTGCAGTACGTGTGAAGTACACCGTACCTGTAACCTTTAGATTGCAGTAATGAATTTTAGAACTTTCAACATTATCGTTGGACTCTCAGTGTTTTTAGGTTTGGCCTTCTCTTGTAAGGACAAACCTAAAAACGGAAGAACTGATACTTATTCGTCAGGAACGATTCATTTCGTTTCTGACGAAAGTTTTGCCCCTATTATCGACGAGGAGGTAGAGGTGTTTCAAAGCATTTACAGGAAAGCCAGGGTGGTACCTCATTATACCAACGAACTGGATGCGGTGAACCTGTTGATGAAGGAAAAGACCTACTTGGCAATCACCTCCCGCAACTTCACTCCCAAGGAAGTGAAGAACCTGAAAGACCGTAAGTTCATGCCTGTGGCAATCCCTTTGGCATACGACGGCTTGGCATTGGTTGTCAACAACTCAAATCCCGACAGCATCATCTCTGTGCAGGACCTCAGACAGATATTGCTGGGGAAGGTGACAGAATGGAATGCCCTTTATCCTCAGTCCGCGTTGGGTGATATTGAAGTGGCATTCGATAACAAACAGTCCAGTACGGTGCACTACTGCGTGGACTCTATTCTTGACGGGACTCCGATTAACAGTCCTAACATCTATGCCGTGAACAAATCGGCAGAAGTCATCGACTTCGTGGAGAAGCATCCTAATGCCATCGGCATCATCGGAAGCAACTGGCTCAACGACAAGCGTGACACCACCAACGTGACATTCAAAAGGAATATCAAGGTAATGGCAGTGAGCAGGATACACCCTGCTACTCCGCAAAGCAGTTGGAAACCATATCAGTTCTATCTGTATAACGGCAATTACCCTCTCATACGCACTCTCTATATCCTGCTCAACGACCCTATGCATGGGCTGCCGTGGGGCTTTGCCAACTTTATGAGTGCCGACCACAAGGGACAGCTGATTATCCACCGTGCGGGCTTGCTGCCTTATCGTGCCATCACCCTGTCGCGCGAGGTTATAATCAACAAGCAGTAGTTCTTCGTTCCAAGGTGTGTGGAGACAATTAAACAGAGAATATTGAATCAAACAAAATATAATGAATATGAAGTCATTCAAATATCTATTTGTGGGAGCCATGATGATGGGATTCTGTGCTCCCGTGGCTGCCCAGACAGACAATAAGGCTGTCATTGAGCAAATTGCCGGTGTGATTAAGTCTAAGGCTGCTGATACTCCAGATCAGGTGAAGGCCGTGTACAAAAAAAACAAGAAGAATGCTGATGTGCTGGTAGGCATTGGTCGTGCTTATCTCGACATCAAGGATACTGCTTCTGCTGCTGTGTATGCCAACTATGGCATTAAGATGAAGTATGCTCCTGCCTTTGTGCTGATGGGCGATATCAAGGCTTTGGCAGAGGATGGCGGCGGTGCTGCCGAGTTCTATGATCAGGCGATATACTTCGACCCCAAGAGTCCTGAGGCATATTATAAGTATGCCAGTGTTTATCGTAAGATTAGTCCTTCGCAGGCAATCAGCAAGCTGGAAGACCTGCGTGTCCAGCGTCCAGACATTGCAGTAGATGCACTCAAAGGTCGTATCTACTACCAGTCAAATGATTTCGAGCAGGCTATCGGAGCGTTTAAGGCAGCTGATGTGAACAAGATGGAAGAGCGCGATATCCGCAGCTTTGCCATGTCGTATTATTTCACAGGCAAGTACAACGAGTGTCTCGCCATTGCACAGAAGGGCTTGGAGAAGAACAGCCGCGATGCCGGTTACAACCGTCTGGCTTTCTTCAGCAATACAGAGTTGAAGAACTTTGACGCAGCCTTGGAGTATGCCGATGCGCTGTTCAACCGTTCAGATAGTGCCAAGTTCTCTTATTTCGATTACACCTATTACGGCAATGCACTGAGCGGAGCCAAGAAGCATGAAGAGGCCATCGCCATGTACCAAAAGGCTTTGGAACAGGAAATTGAAGACGGTGACAAGCGTGCAGGTGTGGTGAAGCAGTTGTCGGAAGCTTACGAAAAGAAAGAGGATTATGAGAATGCCATCAAGGCTTACCAGCAGTTCCTGCAGACCGTAAGCAAGAGCGATGCCAACGATATGGTGGGTTTGGCACAACTCTACACTGTATATGCTAACACCAAGCAGGGTGACGAGCGCATAGAACTGTTCAAGAAAGCTGAGAACGTGTATGTAGATATGGAAAGCAAATATCCCCAAGCCAAGGAGTATGCTCTCTTTATGCGTGCGCGTGTCAATACCTATATGGACCCTGAGACTAAGGAAGGTCTTGCCAAACCCTATTATGAGGAACTGGTGGGCATCATCGAGCCTCGCGGCGAAAAGAGTGCTTCCGATTTGGCGCGCCTGCTCGAAGGCTATCGCTACTTGGGCTATTATCACTTGCTGAACAATGACAAGGATACATCTGTTGGCTTCTGGCAGAAGATTGTGGAACTTGATCCCACTAACGAGGCAGCCAAGAATGCTTTGGAGGCTTTGAGTAAGTAATCCCGACTTGAAGCGACAATCGCAAAACAATACATCGCTGTGATTTAGCCTGCTATGCCCTGTGCATGGCAGGCTGTTTTTTTAGGGGGGTCAGAAATATAGGTTATTTTTTCACCGCCACAAAAAAGAGGAGATGCGGTTAATGCCGCATCTCCTTGTTCCTTTGATGAGAGAAAACCTCTCTTGCTGTATCTTGCCCGTGCAATTATGCGGGAAGGCTGATAGCCTCAGAGGGACATACATCAGCGCAAGTGCCACATTCAGTACACATCTCAGGGTTGATAGAATACTTCTCGCCTTCAGAGATTGCTCCTGCGGGACATTCGTCGATACAGGTACCACATGCGATACAGTCGTTGCCAATAACGTAAGCCATAATTGTAGTTTATTTAGTTAATACTCAAAATTAAGTATGCAAATGTAAGCATAAAATCCGATATATACCTATTTTTTGCGAAGATATTTCATAAAAAATGTGTATAGAGCGTAAGATAAGCGGAAAAACGATACAATAACTTATGTACTCATGCGTTTATAACATGATGAAAGCCATTCGAAACATAGTATGTACCATGGTGTTGCTCTTTGCCGTGCTTGCTGTCTATGGGCAGGAACGCAAGGAGCAGAACAAACCCTATATCGACCTGCGACCCTTGCATTTCGGCATTCTTGTGGGACTGCATCTCCAGGATGTGGAGTTTGAGAATGTGGGTCCGCAGACGATTGTAGCCGAAGACGGTACCCAGTCGATGCAGACGATACTTTGCGATGCAGATCGGTGGAACCCCGGCTTCAGTGTTGGTGTGCTTGCCGAAGCTCGCATCAACAAGTATTTTGCGCTGCGCGTCACTCCTACCATGCACTTCGGCGCCAAGCACCTCCGTTTCCGCAACCTGTCGAAAACGGATGAAAACGGAAATTTCTTGGAAAGCACACAGGATATGAAGAACACCTATATCTCTTTTCCTGTGGATGTGAAGTATAGTGCCCTGCGCTTCAACAACTACCGTCCCTATATCATCGCGGGTGTGAGTCCTATGATCAACCTGTCGGGCAAAGACCAGGATTATGTCAAGTTAAAGCGTTTTGATACAATGATTGAGGTGGGTTTGGGATGTGACTTCTATCTTCCTTTCTTCAAGCTCAACCCCGAACTGAAGTTCTGCTACAGTCTTACCAACAGTCTTGACAAAAGTCATGTGGACGACATACGCGATGTCAACCTGCGTGCTTATACCAACAGCGTGTCTTCAGCCCAAACCAAGATGATAGTGCTCACGTTCTATTTCGAGTAGGATTTCCCTTTCCTTTCCAGCTGCATGACTATCCGCCCCACAAAAGCGGCGTGCTTGCCGTTCTGGTCCACTCCCACAGCATTTCCTTTCCTGTCGTCCACCCACTCCATTTGTTGCATGTAGGTATGTGAGTGCCCGCCCAGCAGCAGGTCTATTCCCTCGCATTGGGATATCAGTTGGCGGTCTCCGAAATCGGGCTCCATGTCCCATCCTAAGTGTGACAGGCAGATGACGATGTGGCAGCCCTCTTTCCTGCGCAGTATGTCCACCGTCTTTTGCGTACATTCCACAGGGTCCAGATACTTCATTCCCTTGTAGTTGGAGGCGAAAATCAGTCCCTTGGGATTGGGGAGAAGTCCGAAGATTCCAATCTTTACCCCATCCCTTTTCACAACGGTGTATGGTTTTATGATGTCTTTCAGGGGTGTGTCGCTGAAGTCCGCGTTGCTGCATACGATGGGGTAGCGAGCCTTTGCCAGTCGGGCGGCGAGCGTGTCCATCCCATAGTCAAACTCGTGGTTGCCCAGTGTGGCAGCATCATAATCCATCAGGTTCATCAGTGCAACCTCTACTTCGCCCTGAAAGAATACATAATAGGGTGAGCCTTGTGAGAAATCTCCGCTGTCCAGTAGCAGCAGGTCGGGATGCAGTTGCCGTTCCTGTTCTACCATTGCTGCGCAGCGGGCCATGCCCGCCCTGCCTTGTAACATGGTATCTGTCAGTGTTGTGCTCAGTGGCTCTATGGTGCTGTGGATGTCGTTGGTGTGCAGTATCACCAGTTCCTTGCGTTCTTGTGCGTGCAGCAGTGTGGTGATGCACAGCAATATATATAATATGTATGTTCTCATGGCGTGGTAATGGGTGTGTGGCATATCACTCTTGTTACGGTATCGGTGAGCAATCTCCCGTCCTTGTCGGTCGATTCCTGTAAGAAGGCAGTCCACAGGGTGCGTGTGTCGTTGCGCTTGTCAGCGATGTTGCAGTATGCCACATGCCTTGTCAGTGCTTCCATCTTGTCGTTGCCCTGTGCCAGAAAGTCGATGGTGGCAATTCTATACAGGGCGGTGGTGTCGATGCGCTGTCCCCGAAAAGTAGCAGACAGCAGCTTGCCGTGTGCATCAATCTCCATCCTTACGCCCTTGCTCACGGCCTGTCCGCCGCTTGCAGCCATTTGTCTGAACAGGTCCATCAGCGTACTTCCCTGCAGCGTGCAGCAGCTTATGGTATTGGCAAAGGGCAGCACCTGCAGTGCGTCACCTACCGTTATCGGTCCGCGTTGCAGGGAAGCCCTGATACCTCCCATGTTGTAGATGCCTATTTCGCAGGAGTCTCCCAGAACGTGCGCTGCCCATACCATGAAATCGGCTGTGAGGTTGGCGAGTTCTCCTCCCGGCGGTTTCTCGCTCATGTTGTGCGTGGCGTGGGCTACCACCTTTCGGGTGATACTGTCAATTCTGGTGCGGTATGCATCCACGGTGCTGCTGGCAGAGGTAGGGATGAGCGGGTCATATCGGTTGTCTATCACTATTCTTGTACGCTCCACGCTGCCGACGCGGTAGGTGGTGCGGCAGGCAGAGAGAACGCCAACGGTGAGTATGGCGACAGCGACGGTGGTGGTGTGGTAAATTCTTATCATGGGTGCAAAAGTACAAAAAATCATTTTTTTTAAGAAAAGGGCCGTACAAAATTGTGTATATCAATAAAATGTAGTAATTTTGCACCGCTTTTCGGCGTAATCGCTGGCAGGAAGTTACGAGTTGCCTGTTATGTTGCGTTGGAACGATAAACAAATTTAATTATAATAATTCAAGATGGATTTAATTAAAGTTGCTGAAGAAGCATTTGCAACCGGCAAGAAGTTCCCTGAGTTCCGCTCTGGAGATACTGTTACTGTCGCTTACAAAATTATCGAGGGTACCAAGGAGCGTATCCAGCTTTATCGTGGTGTGGTAATCAAGATTGCCGGTCACGGAGACAAGAAGCGTTTCACTGTTCGCAAGATGTCGGGTACCGTAGGTGTGGAGCGTATATTCCCCATCGAGTCGCCCAATATTGACAGCATTGAGGTGAACAAGCGTGGTAAGGTACGTCGCGCCAAGCTTTACTATCTGCGCAAACTCACTGGTAAGAAAGCACGCATCAAGGAGAGAAGAACTCCTGTTGCAGCACAGTAAGTCGGTGGCAAAACATGAAATAAAAGGGTGGTTTCAGCAAGATACCATCCTTTTTTTTTGGCTGTCAGACCTATTATATTTAATTTTGTATTCGGGCAGGAGTGAAATTGCCCCTATTACTCTTGGTGGGGGCAAAAGCTCCCTCCTTAACCTAAAGAATAACATGCAAACAGAAAAACAAGAAAAGGACAAGAGCATCAATGGAATGCTTGTCAGGGACGGGGTGAGCTTTTTGCTGCCCTTCATCCTTATCACCTCGGGCTTTGCCTTGTGGGGTTTTGCCAATGATATCACCGCTCCCATGGTAAAGGCGTTTTCCAAAATCTTCCGTATGTCAGTTACCGAGGGAGCTATGGTGCATGTAGCCTTCCACCTGGGCTATTTCGTCATGGCATTTCCGGCAGCCATCTTCATTCAGAAGTATTCTTTCAAGGCAGGTGTGCTGATGGGTCTGGGACTCTATGCCTGTGGCGCGCTCCTTTTTCTGCCCGCCAAGGCGATAGGTGTCTATCTTCCTTTTCTGTTGGCCTATTTCGTGATGACCTGCGGACTGTCGTTCCTTGAAACCAGCTGCAATCCCTATATCTATTGCATGGGCAGTGAAGATACTGCCACGCAGCGTCTCAATCTTGCCCAGGCATTCAATCCTTTCGGTGCTCTGATGGGTATGTTTGTGGCGATGCACTTTGTGCAGGCACGTATGAACCCCATGGATTCTGAATCTCGCAAGATGCTCTCTGAGTTGCAGTTTGAACTGCTCAAGGACCATGATCTCAGTGTGCTGATACAGCCCTACGTGTTTATCGGTGCAGTGATAGTGCTGCTTTTCGTACTGGTCAGAGTGGTGAAGATGCCCAAACATGCTGATACTCACCAGAGCAAGCCTTTGCTGACCAGTCTCAGGGAACTTGTCCGCGTGGCTAACTACCGTGAGGGTGTTATCGCACAGTTCTTCTATGTGGGTGCTCAGGTCACATGCTGGACCTTCATCATTCAGTATGGTACCCGTGTGTTCATGGAAGAGGGGCTTGATGAGCGTGGTGCCGAAATCCTTTCGCAGAAGTTCAACATCTTTGCCATGATACTGTTCTCTGTGGGTCGTTTTATCTGTACCTGGTTTCTCAAGTTCGTGCAGCCAGGCAGACTGCTGTCCATTCTTGGTGTGCTGGCAATAGTGGCAACGAGTGGTGTGTTGATCTTCACCAACCGTTACGGCGTGTATTGTCTGGTGGGTGTCAGTGCCTGCATGTCACTGATGTTCCCCACCATCTATGGCATTGCACTGCGTGGACTTGGTGAGAATGTGAAAGTGGGCGGTGCAGGTTTGATTATGTCCATCCTCGGTGGTTCTGTCTTCCCGCCCTTGCAGGCCTCCATTATCGACAGCGGTGTGGAGATCTTCGGTCTCCCTTCCACCAATCTCTCGTTTCTCATTCCCGTTATCTGCTTTACGGTGGTGACTCTCTATGGGCACCATGCCTATATCCGCCATCATATCACCCACAACTACGTGGACTGATACCTGCCAGGAGCCTGAAGTCGCGCCTTTTACACGCTAATAATTCCTCTCTCGTTGATAAATGAAATACCACCTTCAATGACAGTGGAAAAGGTAAGAACCGCTGGGGGAGAAAGACCAGAAATGGGATTTATGGTAAAGCCTATCATTGATTTTCGTGGTCTGTATGTTTGATGTGCGAGCCACAATAAGGGTTCGTGCTTGGAACACTTCTTTTCCCTCTTGTTGAATCAATTTTGAAGCAAGTTATCCTCAATTTATTATAAAAAATACTATCTTGCGGCTTGGTGTGAACGAAAAAGGCATACCAGCTCAATAATTTTGCATCAAATTCGTATAAATATATAAAATGGATTATATATGGCACTGAATCAAACCAACAAGCTGGTGTGGATAGTGGATACCATCTGCAAGGCTCGTAAGATAACATTTGAGGAACTCAACCGTCAATGGATGGACAATGTTGACCTGAGTGGCGGTGAGGAATTGCTGAAGCGCACTTTCCACAAGTGGAAGTGGAACATCTTCGACACATTCGGTCTTTCGATTGAATGCGAAAAGGCAACACCATACCGATATTACATAGACAACGTAGATGATATGAGAAAAGGTAGCATCGAGAGCTGGCTTCTCAGCACCTATTCCGTCAGCAATTCTCTCGCAGAGAATAAATCCCTCAAGGACAGGATTCTATTGGAGGATGTGCCGAGCGGACGGGAATATTTGGATCCGGTTCTTGAAGCCATGAAAAAAAACCGCTTCATCCATATTGCCTATTATAACTATTGGCGAGAGGACATCCGTGACCATTATGTCATGCCCTTGTGTGTAAAACTCTTTCGCCAACGATGGTACATGGTGGCTCGCAAATGGCCTGCTAATATGGATATAATCTTTTGTCTTGACCGCATCCGCGACTTACGCCTGTCAAGTCATACGTTTGAATATCCGAAGGAGTTCTGTCCGCAGGAATACTTCGAAGGATGTTTTGGCATAATTGCAGGAGGCGACTGCGACATACAAAAGGTAAGATTAAAGTTGAGTACAGGACAAGCCAACTACCTTCGTGACTTACCTTTGCATGAATCGCAGCATGAGACAGAAAAAAACAATGACTACAGCATCTTCGAGTATCGCCTTCGCCCTACGTTCGATTTCCAGCAGGAGATACTGTGGAATGGAGAGGACATGGAAGTGCTCGAACCGCTGTGGCTTCGCGATGAGATAGCAGGGAAGATAAAAAGGATGTGGAATAAATACAATAAGGAAGAACAGGAATGAAAGAGAATAGAATTGTTGCAAACAACGGCTCATCTATCGTGCTCTATACGGCAGATGACGGCAATACCCAACTTGAAGTGAAGTTGGAGAAAGATACCGTGTGGCTTACACAAA
>JBJEKQ010000063.1:0-10876 GCA_051878715.1 Prevotella sp. | reverse complement strand
TGGATTAACGAATACATGATGAAAGACATACGCCACCTCTTGAAAGATACCGACAAGTCGGTGAAGGAAATAGCCGAAACTCTCGACTTCCCCAACATTTCCTTCTTCGGCAAATACTGCCGCCGCTGCTTCGGCTGTTCGCCCAGGGAACTGCGCCGTCGGCTGCGCTTGCCTACCGAGTAGTCGAATACATAAGGCGGTTGTACATCCTCTCATACCTTATGTTCAGATACATCGAGATTCCTCCTGTATTATACAAGGCACCGACCTTCCCCGATGAGTCAAACTTATGCAGTCGGGCCTCATCCGCCATATTGCAAGAAGAGGATGCCATACACTGTCAAAGCACTGGTGATGTCGTCACGACATCCATCGCGTTTTGCAGAGCCATGGCATCCCCTTACCAGTATTACAGTCTTGTCTTCAAGACCTCCATGTTTGGTATAAAGTCGGGGCCGTCAGAGTTGTTGGCGTTCTGCGTCACAGTAGGGATATTGCCCTTTTCCCACAGGTTGACCTTTCCGCTCATCGGCGCATCTCCGATGCCGCCAGAATGGTTGTTGTCCCATTCCTCATTGACGAGGTCAATCCATGTCTGGATAGTCTGGGCATTGATGCGTCCGCCCGTAAGTCCCTCTCCTGTCAGATGTTCGGCATCGGGTGTGAGGTCAACAATCTTTTGCAGGGTCACGTCACGATAAGTGGCGGCATATGTGCAGAACGGCACCACAGTCTTTCCTTTGAAGTCATAGCTCTCGGCAAAGGTGGAGATAATCATTGGTGCCGTATGCCACCACACAGGACACCCTATGAAAACCACATCATGGTTGTCCCAGTCCTCCACCATGTCCTTGACAGGCGGACGGGCATCGTTATCTCTCTCTCTTCCAACGCCACCTCCGTACAGGGAGTGTATTCCGTTGGATATGGATTAACAGGAACAATCTCAAAGAGGTCGCCTCCCGTCACTCGTTGTATCTCCTGCGCCATACGGCGTGTAGTGCCGCCCCATGAGAAATAGGCTATGAGCACTTTCTTGCCGACAAAATAAGTGCCATCACCGTTTGTAGTCTCCTCGTTTATATTCTCAATTTCCGAGTTGTCACTCGTGCATGCCTGACTGCTGATGATAGTCAACAGTCCAAACATCAAAAGAAATAGTTTCTTCATTGTTTTCATCGTAATAATATTAGTTGTGTTATCTCCAACCCATAAAAATCCTTGCCGCCTCTGCCGAGTGATGGTCAAAGAAGAGACTCTTGCCTGTGTCGAGGGAGGCGATTGTTGCCATATCGTCATCAGACAGATTGAAGTCGAGGAGGTCAATGTTTTCCTTCATGCGTTCTATGTGGGTTGTTTTGGGTATGATGACAACGCCGCGTTGCAGCAGCCAGCGAAGGGCTACTTGCGCAACGGTCTTGCCGTAACGCCCTGCCACCTCTTTCAGTATGGGATTGCTGAAAAGATTGTTTCGCCCCTCGGCAAATGGTCCCCACGACATAATCCGAGTGCCGTAGCCCTGCATGATGGCCTGCGCCTCCTGCTGCTGGCAGAACACATGCGTCTCCACCTGGTTGACGGCAGGAATGATGTCCATGTTCTCGGCAAGGTCGATGAAGTGGTCGGGATAGAAATTGGACACGCCAATGGCCCTCACCTTGCCTTCGCGACAGGCATCCTGCAAGGCACGGTAGGCACCGTAACGGTCGCAGAAGGGCTGGTGAAGGAGCATGAGGTCGATGTAGTCGGTGTGCAGTCGGCGAAGACTGTCCTCTATGGATGTTTTCGCCTTGTCATAACCGTAGTTTGAGATCCATACCTTGCTGACAAGGAAGATTTCGTCACGCGATATGCCACTGTTCGCCACAGCTCTTCCCACACCATCCTCGTTACGGTATGCCTGTGCTGTGTCAATCATTCTGTAGCCTACGCTCAAAGCCTCAGCCACATGACGTTCACACACATCCGGTGCTATCTGATAGACACCGTATCCCATTTGGGGCATCACGACCCCGTTATTCAGTTTTACGTATTCCATCTTGTTCATTCTTCATTTAAGATTCTTCATTCTTCATTCTTCATTTAAACATTACATACCTGATGATGCCATAGCCTCCTATTACCTGAAAAGTCATACCGGGTATGCCCAGGCGGAAATCCTGCAGGGCAAGAAACAGATTGCCAGTCATCAGCCATTCTCCCATTGTCCCGATGCCCTGATAAAGGAGCACCACGCAAAGCAGCATGCCTATGGACACTTTTTTGTGTTTATAAGACAAATAGCCTGCCGCCAAGGCTAAAAGGACTGATTTGAGCAGAATGGCAGGAAGAACTGCCGGCATGGGCATGCCGAAAAGCAGTGCATTGACAACGGGTGACGCGCAAGCAGTGAGCAGCCCCACTCTCCAGCCAAATTTGCAGGCTCCTACAAGCGTGAAGAAGTATATAGGAAGCCATGTCTTTCCGCCGTCGGGTATGAGATGGAAGAGTTGTGGCAAGAGGATGTTGCCCGCTACAAAGAGTGCTGCTACGAGATAACATCTGAGGTCTCTGTAGCCCAATTGATAAAGTGTGACAGATTCTTTATTCATGTTTGTTTGATTTTTGATGGATGAATAACCTGATAAATTCTACGCATTTGTCAGCAGTGCCCCACGGAGCGCAGAGGCGTTCTATAGGGCAGATGTCATTACCCTGGTAGTTGATGATATGACCTACTTCCATCTGGTATTCCACCTTGATGTCTGTTTCCTTCAGCAGCTGCAGGGCAGGCGTACTGATGACGATGGCATGCAGATGTTTCACTCCCCCCTGTATCATCAAGGCGGCAGCCCCTTTGCCCACCACCTTGTCGGCAATGGATGCACCCTGGAGTATTTGGGGATTGTAGCAGTACAGTTGGAAAAGGTCGGCTATCCCCTTGCCGAAAAAAGCATGTATGTTTCCGTCAGACGACCGCACTACCAGCGAATAATTCCCTCTTTTCAGTATTCTGATGGTTTCCTCTTTCATTGTGTTTTCAGTTTTATGTGTTTTGTCCCAGCCGTTGGCTTTCTGTCTCTTTTTTGCCATGCCTTCTTCTGTCGCGAGTCGGGACAGAAGAAGGCGAGCTTGTCGGAGTTGCTGCCGTCATCAGTCCTGTGGTCCAGTGTGCCGCGTATCCTGTCACGACCTATCTGCATATCAAGATACTTGCTTCGTAGAGTGCATACATCGGCAGTGATACCACCAGCAGCGTGAACACGTCGGAGGTGGGTGTGATGACTGCTGCCACGACAAGTATGATGACTATGGCATGGCATCGGTATCTCTTCAGAAAGGATGACGAAACGATGCCCATGCGTGAGAGCAGCCAGATGACTACAGGCGTTTCGAATACAAGTCCCATGGAAAGACTCATCATGATGAGCGTGCCCATATATGACTGGAGAGTCACCATGTTTGCCACATCCGCACTCACCTGATAGGTGCCGAGAAAACGGAAGGTAAGCGGAAAGACAAGCAGATAGGACACTGCGACACCGAGCATGAACATCAAGTAACCGCTACCCACTATCGCCACGGCATATCGTCGTTCGTTCTCGTAGAGTGCGGGGGAGACGAAGCGGAACAGTTCGCAGACAATATAAGGCGAGGCGCACAGCACGCCCATGCACATGGCTGTCTTGACGTGTATCACGAACTGTTCTGCCAGTCCGGTATTGATAAGTGTCACCTCAAACATGTCAGGAACACTCACCCCCATCCATGAGCACATGGACTCAAGCATACGATATGTGATGAAGCCGGATGTGCGGGGCGCAAGGAGCAGGTCGAAGAGTCTGTCCTTGAAAAAGAAGGCAATGCTCCCTGTTGCCACTGCCATGCAGACAACCTTAATGATGGTAGTTCTCAGTTGGTCGAGATGTTCCCAAAAGGTCATATCCTTCATTCTTCACTCTTCATTCCTTCCCTGAACGACTTGACCCCCTTGCCAAGTCCCTTCATGAGTTCTGGAATCTTCTTGCCGCCAAAGAACAGCAGCACCACCAATGCGATGAGCAGCACCTCTTGCATACCGATGCCACCGATGAATAATAATGTTGTCATGTGTCTTGATTTTATTTGTCGGGTAAATATTTGATGAAAGTATATTATGATGAATTTCAAATGAAGAGTGAAGAATGAAGGATATGACCTTTGCGGAAATCCCGCATGGCAAGGGTATGTTCATGACTTCTTCCATAACTATCCTCCTTGTTTCAGCCGTTCTACAAAAGCGTCAATGCGATGCAGCTCCTTGGGTATGTCGATGCGTTGCGGACAGTGGGGACTGCACTGGTTGCAGCCGATGCAATAGCTTGCCTGTCGCAGACGGGGCACGCTGCGGTCATAGCCTACAAGGAACGCACGCCGGGCTTGGCGATAGCGGTCGTTGCCGGTATCGTGTATGATATTTCCCTCCCCAACGCATTTGTTGTAGTGAACAAGGATTGACGGGATGTCGATGCCATAGGGACAGGGCATGCAGTACTTGCAGTTGTTGCAGGGGATGGTGTCCATTGCCATCATCATCTCAGCCGTCTGCAGGAGGAAGGCGAAGTCGTCCTTGCTCAATGGCTTGAGCGGAGCGAGCGAACGAAGGTTGTCCTGCAGGTGCTCCATGAGCGTCATGCCACTGAGCACGGTGAGCACGTTCGGCATACTGCCCGCAAAGCGGAAAGCCCACGATGCCACGCTCCTCTCAGGGTCACGCTGTTTCAGTCTTGTAAGGATGTTGTCGGGCACATTCGAGAGCCGTCCGCCAAGCAGCGGTTCCATGATGATGGCAGGAATATTGCGCTTCTCCAGTTCTCCGTAGAGATATTCGGCATTGGTGTTGAAGTCCTTTATCTTACTGGCATATTTCCAGTCGAGATAGTTGAGCTGTATCTGCACAAAGTCCCAATGGTACTTGTCGTGCTGTGAGAGCAGATGGTCGAACACACGGATGTCGCCGTGATAGGAGAAACCGAGGTTGCGGATGCGCCCTTCCTGTCGCTCTTCGACGAGATAGTCGAGGATGCCGTTATGGATGTAGCGTGCCTCAAACTCCTCCATGCCGTTGCCCATGCCAATACCATGAAGGAGCATATAGTCGATATAATCCACTTGCAGTTCCTTCATGGAGTTCTGGTACATGGCGATGGAGGCTTCCCTCGACCATGTAGCAGGGGCAAAGTTGGAAAGCTTGGTGGCGATGAACCACTTGTTGCGTGGATGACTGCTGAGGGCAATGCCTGTGGCACGTTCCGACATGCCTTTGCAGTAGGCAGGCGATGTGTCGAAATAGTTCACTCCGTGCGCTATGGCATAATCCACCAGGCGGTTCACCATATCCTGGTCTATCTCCTCGTCCATGCCTTCACGTGCGCTGCGTCCGCTCTTGGAGGGCAGGCGCATCATGCCGAAGCCAAGCAGCGACACCTTTTCACCTGTCTTGGGATTGGTGCGACAGGTCATCGCGCCCTCCTCAATGTTGCCTGTAGATTGCTTGCCAACCTCTCTGCAGGAGGCTATGCCTGCTGTGGCGGCAGTGGCAAGTCCCATCGTCTTAAGAAAGTCTCTTCTTGATATATTGTGTTTCATCCTTCATTTAAAAAAAATCCTCATTCTTCATTCTTCACTCAGTACTGTGCAGCTCATGTCCTTCCACATAGATGGCACTGAACGGTCGGGCAGGACACAGATGCTCGCACGCTCCACAGCCGATGCACTTCTCTGTATTGACCACCGGAATCTTCACGGAGTCGGGGTCTTCAGTGTCAGAAGGCACCATCAGTATGGCTCCTGACGGACAATGACGGGCACAGTTATCGCACGACACGCCATCGGTAAGCGGAATGCAGTTCTTGCCAAGCCATACGGCATGACCGATGCGCGTGGCAGACTTCTCTGCTATGGTAATTGGTGTGATGGCACCCGCAGGACATACCTCCGAGCAGCGGTTGCACTCCGGGCGGCAATAGCCACGCTCGTAGGTCAGTTCGGGCTGCATCAGCGTCCGCAGGTTGGTGGAGGGAGTTAATACGCCATTGGGACATGCCGAGACGCACAACTGGCAGGCTGTGCAATGCCTGGCAAAATGCAGGGCGGACAACGAGCCTGCCGGCACTATGGGGGTGGCACGCTGCGGACGCTGCTTGTCTTCGATGACCGCCAATCCACCGTCCACCTTCTTCTGCTGTGCCCTGACTGCAGAGGTGACGGCAAGCAAAGCGGTAGCGGACAGGAAACTGCGGCGTGCACTGTCTATCTGCTTTTCTTCAATGGAAGATGCCGCGGAAGGGTTGTTTCGGGAGTCCTGTTTATCAGGAGTTGCTGAATACTCTCTTCTCCTCAGTTTTATCGCTCCATGCTTGCAGGTGTCGATACAGTCCATACAAGCCACACACCTGCTGAGGTCAATCTGATGGTGCTCGAAATCGATGCAGGATGCCTTACATCGGCGTGAACAGAGACTGCAGTTCTTGCATTTCGATGTGTCTATCACGGGATGGAACAGGGAAAAACGGGAGAAGAAGCCAAGCAGAGTGCCCACAGGGCATACGGTGTTGCAGTAAGTGCGGCCGCTGCGCCATGCCAATATACCAATTATAATAAAGGTGATGGCAGCGATGGCAAAGGCAGACAGACTTCTGATCCATACCTCTGTCTCGTAAAAGGCATAGCTGTCTGCTCTTTCGGCAAAGAAAGCCAGCAGGTTATTGCCCCGGCGATACAGCGGAGCAAAGAGATTGGAGGCGATGCGTCCGTAGGAACTGTAGGGGGCGAGCAGTGCTACCACGGCATGGATGCCCGTCAGCATACATAGAGCGAACACCACAAAGGTGCCGTATCTCAGCCACCGCATTTCCTTTGAATAGGAGAAACGGTATTTCTTCTTCCTGCGCAGTCCTCCCAGCCACGTCACGATGTCTTGCATCACTCCCAGCGGACAGATGACAGAGCAATACACTCTGCCCGCTACCAAAGTAAGCAGCAGGAGCAGCAGCACGACGCCTGCATTCAAAGCCATGAGGGCGGGCAGCAGTTGCCACTTGGCTGTCCAACCGAGATAAGCGTGGACGGTGCCTGTGAAGTCAAGGAAGAGTGCCGTGACTGCTGCAAAGAAGAGCACGGCAAGGGTGATTCTTGTTTTCCGATACATAGCTTGCTTCATTCTTCACTCTCGATTTTAAGATTCTTCATTCCTCTGATGGTGCAAAGTAAAAGATAATCCCCGATACCCGCGTTATACGAATTTCGGAGATTATTACCAATTTTTCGGAAAAAGGAATAAATTCAAGTGGATTGTGCAATGACAGCAGATGCAATGGATGCGATGTTGCGGCTCATCTGAAACAAACAACAATGAAGGCGAAGACCAGGAGAGGAGCATTGCCAACAAGAAAACGCAGGGCAAAACAATCGTCTTGCCCTGCGCAGATTCACTGAGGAAATACTTATTTCCTTACGTACTTGCCGCCCTTCATGATGGCGATGCCGTGGTAGGAGTTGTTTAAACGCATACCGCTTGTGGAGTAGGCTTTGGCATCCGCATCTGTCGGACGGAGGTTCTGGTGTGACACCGCCTCTATGCCAGTGGGACTGTCAATGTCCATGAGCTCTATCTCCTGTCCCTCTGTGGTGGGTATGTCATAGACATAGGTCTGGGGCAGGACGGTGGCGGGAATCTTTGATGCGTCAACGACAAGGGGGTCGGGCATCTTATAGGGCTGCGTCAGCGGATTGGTATTGTCGCCAGAGGCTGTCTGCAGCGACTTCCCGTCTGCATGTTTCAGTGCCGACGCTGAGCGCAGGCGCAGGTTGCCGCCCAGGGATGATTTTATCTTTACGGAGACAATCTTTCCGTCTTTCCATTGCATGTCAGTGACTTCAAAGCCGCCGCGGGCGCGTAGTCCTTTCACCCTGCCGTCTTTCCATGACGCAGGCAGGGCGGGGAGCAGATGCACGAAACCGGCGTGGCTTTGGAGAAGCATCTCTGCAATACCTGCGCAGCAGCCGAAGTTGCCGTCAATCTGGAACGGGGCGTGCGCATCGAACATGTTGGCATAGGTGCCGCCGTTGGCATCGCTCATGGTGGCATTGGGGTCCATCAGGCGCAGCTGGTTCTTGATGATATTGAAGGCGTGGTCGCCGTCGAGCATACGTGCCCAGAGGCACACCTTCCATCCCATCGACCAGCCACGGGCTGCATCGCCACGCCCAACGAGCGACTTGTGCACACCCTGGTAGATGTTGGGATTGGTATAAGGAGATACCTGATTGCCGGGATAGGCTCCCCAGATATGCGACAGGTGACGGTGGGAACTGGACTCGCGGTCCCAGTCTTCCTGCCATTCCTGTACCTGTCCGTACTTGCCTATCTTGTAGGGTGTCAACCGGGCGCGCAGTGCATCCAGTTCGTCGGCAAAGTCCCCCTCATCAAACAGGCGGGCTGCCTCTGCCGTGTTCTTCAGCACGTCATATACCATCTGGTTGTCCATGCTCACTCCGCCGAAGAGGGCATAGTTCATGCTCTTGCCGTTGTCGTCAACATAGGAGCCGATTCCCGGACTGTTCTCAGGTGAGTTGGAGGGGCACACCACCATGTATCCCGTGTTGGGGTCTTTCACAAGGAAATCCTGGTAGAACTGTGCGCATCCCTTCAGTACGGGATATATTTCGGAGAGATACTGCTTGTCGCCGGTGAAAAGATACTTTTCCCAAAGATGCGAACAGAACCATGCGTTGCAGGTGGGCCATACGCCCACAGAGCCGTTATCGACAGCACCGGTGGTGCGCCACAGGTCGGTGTTGTGGTGCAGCGTCCATCCGCGGGCACCGTACATCTTCTCTGCGGTCTCGGCACCTGTCACGCTCACGTCCTTTACCATGTCGATGAAGGGGCGGTGGCACTCTGACAAGTTGCACACCTCTGCCGGCCAGTAGTTCATCTCCACGTTGATGTTGGCGGTATATTTGGAGTCCCATGCCGGATATTGGCGGGCATTGGGGTTCCAGATGCCCTGCAGGTTGGCAGGCTGTGTGCCCGGCTGCGATGAAGAGATGAGCAGATAGCGGCCGAACTGGAAATAGTTGGCAACCAGACTGGGGTCGTCGCCGTTGACAGAGCGGAACTCCTTGATGCGCGTCTCGGTGTCTTTCTGCTCCTGTTCGGCATTGCTGCCCAGTTCAAGATTCACGCGGTTGAACTGCTGCTGGTAGCGTGCGGTGTGGTCTGCCAGCGTGGTTTCGTAGCTCTTCTGCTTGTTCAGGTAAGAGGTCATATAGCCCAGCGCCTTGGCTTCGGCATCGGCACTGACATCATCATAGTTTACGAAATTGGTGGCGGAAGAGATGATGATGGTGGCTATGGTGGCGTCGCTCACTTCTATGGTGGGCGCACTGGTGTTGGATGCCACGACTCCCCATTCCATGATGTTCTGCGTGGAGGTGTTGCGCTGCGTGCCGTCCTCGTTGATTACCTTGATAAAGGTATAGCATTGCAGTTTGTTGGGCACATTCTCGGTCAGTTCTTTTCCGGGAACGAGCGATGCTTCAATCATGCCGTCGGAGGTTATCTTGTTGATGCCCAGTTTCTCCATTCCCGTCTTGTTGGGGGCGGCATAGCAGACATTGAAATTCAGTTTGCCCGGTTCCGATGCTTCTATCCGCATGATGGTCACATTGTCCTCAAACGAGGTGAAGACGGTGCGGGTGTATGTAACACCGTTGATGACATAGGTGGTCACGGCAGTGGCATTGTTCATGTCGAGCGAGCGTACATACCCTTGTGCATCCACTGCGGAGGCATCCATTCCGTTTCCGTGTTCTTCGTCATCGTAGCGGTGACCGGGGAAGCCTACAAGCACACAGCCGGCAGCCTGGTACTGTGCGCCGTGTGAACCTTCTGACATCCAGTTGGGTATCGCCAGTTTCTGACCGGCTGCATAATCCTTGTTGAAAATGTATTGCTGCACCTGCTGCAACACGTCTTTTGCCTTTGCATTGTGGTTGCGGTTGGGCGACTGTCCCCAGAAGGTGTCCTCGTTCAGTTGCAGGGTGTCCTTGTTTACGCTGCCGCTTACCATTGCACCTAACCTGCCGTTGCCCAGCGGCAGCGCCTCTTCCCAGTAACTGGCGGGTCGGTGGTACCACAGGCGGTTGTGGCTGTCGAGCACAGGGGGAGGCACCGGACGGGTGTCGCCTGTGGTGAACGTTATGCTGAGAGCATCGGCAAACGGGTTGCCAGCCAAATCGGAAAATGCCTTGGCAGGCAGTGTGAGCGTGTAGGAGGTGGTGAGGTCAAGGTCGGCATAGGGGAACGACACTTTGTTGCCGTTGACTACGGGGGTGATTTTCTGCATCTCACTGGTGGCATTGTTCTTGAGCGTTGCCTTGTTATCTCCCGTTATCTTCACGCCCTCGTTGAACAGCAGGGTTACCTTGCCGGTAGGCAGCACGCCGGTGGCGCCATCAGCAGGCGTGGTGCTGACAAGTGCAGGAGCCTGTGTGTCTTCTGCCAGAATGTTCAGGTATTTCAGGTTGTAGTTGCTGGTCTTTGTGGCAGACTGTATCAGCATGCGCACGATGAGCATCTCTTTGTTGTCGGCATCCAGGTCGTAATTGGCATCTACGTAAGTGTTCCAGTGCGAGCCCGAAGTGTAGTCGCCGAGCACCTTCCATGTCTGTCCGTTGTCTGTCGAATATACCACACCGAACTTGGTGGCGGAACTGCTGCCGTCACCGATGGAGAAGTTCACTTTGATGTTGCTCAGGGAGACGGTGGGCATCGACACCTCGAAATACTGGTCGTGTTTGGAACCGTCGGTATAGTCGCTCTTTGCCGTGAACATGTCCGTGGAGGCGGTGT
>JBJEKQ010000062.1:0-11259 GCA_051878715.1 Prevotella sp. | reverse complement strand
TGCCTTGCTCTATGTCAGCGTGGCAAGAAGCATGGACGCCTACCAACGCATCCGACAACTGACAGCCTATTCCAATGAAACGATGAGTGGCGGCAAGTGGAACCATTCCATGTGCATGTCACCCCGCGACCTTCCTGTCTTTGGCGCGCCCGTGCTGCCCGTGCTGCTCAGCGAACAGGAGGTGAAGCAGTACCTGGCTACCGATACCTTGGGGTGGCGTGCCCCCTCTGTTGCCAGTGCCGATAATGACAGGTGTAGGGAGTCAACGGATAAGACGGAGTTGGTGTGCCATGAAGCTTTGGCAGTGGATGCTTGTCAATGGACAAGCGCCGACGAGGGTGCCCGCGTGGTAAGCATGTTGGGACACAGCATGGCGGCAGTTTCGCTGCCCTGCAACGAGTCGCTCACCTATGAGTTCACTACCACACGCGAGGGGAAAGCCGTGTTGCATACCGCTCTTATCCCCACACAGCCCAATGACAAGGGCGACCTGTGCTTCAGCGTGGCGGTAGATGATGCCGAACCCGTGGTATTCTCGCTCAAAGAGAAGTTCCGCAGTGAAGGATGGAAGCAGAATGTGCTGCGCGGACAGGCTGTGAAGACACTTCGCCTTCCCCATCTTTCCAAAGGCATTCACAGGCTTACCATCAAGGCGTTGAATCCCCATATCGTGGTGGATCAGTGGATGATTGACTTCCAGCCTTCACGCTCTTTCTATCTGTTCCCTCATTTATAGTTGCCAAAGATGGCACCCCAGGGATAACTGCCGGGTTTCAGTATGATGTGTGTGTGTCCATGTCTGATGCCTACCACACCGGGTGCATACTGTCCTTCCACACTGAAGGTGGTCCAACGCAGTTTGCTCAGTATGGCAAAGGCGGTGGCGCCTCCTTCGATGAGCAGCAACTGTGAAGGATGTTGCATAATCAGGGTATATACGGCTTGTGCCATCACCTTCTTCAAGCGCAGGGCATAGGCGGCGCCAAAGTTGCCATAGTCACCAATGCCCATCACCATCACAGGCGACTGTTCGTATTCCTCCTGTAGCAAGCGGAACCACATCTGCTCGTCGTTGCCGTGGAACACATTTTCCGGCATCATTACTTCCGTGGCGTCGATGGCACGCAGATAGGGCAACTGCACGATGCTTTTGCTCTGGGTGCTGCCACACACTATCAGTGCGCGATTCACCTCTTTCACAGGGGGCAGGGCAGAGGGTTTCTCCCTGTTCTCGATATCCGCATACCATTGTTTCAGCCATGTGCCGAAGGCATCGGCGGCTCCTCCTATCAGTATTCCTCCCATGCCTGTAGGCAGGGCGGCTCCCATGCCCGTACATTTTTGCGTTTGTACTGCCACCTGCCCTATACTCTCGGCGTTGGCTACGCAGATACCGGCAGCCGGCAGCACCTCTTCTACCTGCAACACCTGTGCACGGTGTTGCAGCAGTTCCTCCACCTGTGAGGTGATGGCAGGATATTCCGGGTCGTCACGGAAGGGAGTCTGGTGCAAGGGGATATTCTCTATCAGGTATTCTCCGTTGCGGATGATGCGCTGTTTCGATGGATTCTGCGGCACCAACAGGGCGCGCGGGCATTGCAGTGCGTCCATCAGTGCCTGCATTTCTGCAATCACATGACCGCGCAGCACCGAGTCAATCTTCTTGAACACATGCAGGTCTTCAATCTCTTTCAGTGGAGTGGCTATGCGCCTCATGGTGTCACATGCCTCCTCCTCGCTCATCGAACGGGTGTCAGCGGCAAAAACCACCACTTCGGCATTGCCCGTCTTGGGACACTGCTCTCCTGTGGTGAGCACGGTGGTCATTCCGTAGCCGTGTGCTATGCCCGCTATCTCTGCGGCACCTGTAATATCGTCGGAAATGATAACAATCATGCCTGTTGCTGTTTTTTACGGTTGATGGCCATACGGGTGGCGTAGTCGATGGACAGCAGCATGGCATCAGGACTTGCCACGCCCTTGCCTGCCACGTCGAAGGCGGTGCCGTGATCTACAGAGACACGGATGATAGGCAATCCCAGGGTGATGTTCACTCCCTGTGCACTCTCCATCTTGCCCGTTTCCTTGTTCCAGCTGAAGCCCACCACCTTGAAGGGAATGTGTCCCTGGTCGTGGTACATCGCTACACATCCGTCGTATTTGCCGCAGCGTGCCTTGGCAAAGAGGGTGTCGGGGGGCACGGGACCCTCCACGTCGAAGCCGCGCTCTTTCAAGGCATTCACAGCAGGGATAATCTCCTTCTCCTCCTCCCAGCCAAAGAGTCCGTTGTCACTGGCATGGGGATTGAGACCGGCAATGCCTATCTTGGGTTGCTCAAAGCCAAACTGCCTGCATGCGTCGTGGATGAGTTCGGTCACTTCTATGATGCGGTCTTTCTTCACCCTGTCGCAGGCCTCGCGCAGGGATACGTGGGTCGATACGTGGATTACACGCATGAACTTGTCTGCCAGCAGCATGGCATATTTCTTGGTTCCGGTGAAGTGGGCGTAGATTTCGGTATGACCGTCAAAGTTGTGCCCGCCCTTGTGCAGTGCCTCCTTGTTGAGTGGTGCCGTCACAGTACCATCTACCTCTCCTGCCATTGCCAGTTCTATGGCTTTGATGATGGACACAAAGGCGGCATGTCCGCATTGCGGAGCCACCTGTCCGGGTTCAAAGGTAGTCATATCCACACACGCCAGGTCATATACGTCGATGGTGCCTGGCTCGAAAAGAGCCTCACCCACAGAGTGTATCACGTTGATTTTCTGCTGGGTGTCCATCTGGCGCACCGCCCATTCCATCACGGCAGCGTCGCCTGTAACGAGAGGTCGGCATTTCTCGTAGGTTTCGGGCAGGTTGAGTGCCTTGACAATGATTTCCGGACCTATGCCGGCAGGGTCGCCCATGGTGATGGCTAATATCGGTTTCATAGTGCTTGCGGTTTTATTGTTGGTTTCTTGTTGTCGGAAATATTCCCTTTGGAAAGAGTCAGTACAAACTGTTGTATATGTCGCGGGCATCTGCCTCTGTCACCTCACGCGGGTTGTTTTTCAGCAGTCGCTGCACATTCATGGCAGCCTTTGCCATGCGGGGCACGGCATCCTGCGGAATGCCCAGTTCTGTCAGTGTGGTGGGAATACCGCAGTCCTTGGACAGTTGGCTGATGAGTTCCACACCGTGCAGTGCCGTCTCCTCGTCGTTGCTTCCCGGAGTGGCGCCGCATGCCAGTGCCACCTGTGCATATTTGGCGGTGTTGGCACTCATGTTGAAGTGCATTACCGAGGGCAGCAAGATGGCGTTGGAAAGTCCGTGAGAGATGTGGTATTCACCTCCGATAGGGTATGAAAGGGCGTGTACGGCAGCCGTATTCACCGGTCCCAGGCACAGTCCTCCATACATGCTGCCCAGTGCCAGTGCCTCACGTGCCTCCACGTCCTTGCCGTCCTTCACTGCGCGCAGCAGGTTGGCGGCGATGAGGCGGATGCCCTGCAGGGCATACATGTCCACCACAGGATGGGCAAACTTGTTGGTATATGCCTCTATACAATGGGTCAGGGCGTCCATACCCGTCTCTGCGGTAATCTTGGCAGGCACCGTCCATGTGAGTTTGGGGTCGATGTATGCCACGTCGGGCATCAGGTGGGGGCTCACCACACCCTTCTTTAGGTTGTCGGTCTCATCGAGCAGGATAGCGTTGGGCGACACCTCGCTTCCGGTACCTGCGGTGGTAGGCATACAGGCAAACCATTTGCCGCGTGCAGCCACGAAGCCTATGCCGAAGAGTTGCTCTATCTGCTGTTCGCTTTCTATGAGGGTAGCCACCAGTTTGGCGAGGTCGAGCACGCTTCCTCCGCCCACTCCCAGCACGCTGTCGGCACCGAATTGCCGTGCCTCTTGCAGTATGTGCTTGAAGTCATTCACCGAAGGCTCCTGGCGGATGGCATCGTAATAGGCTATGGTGACCCCTTGCGCCTGTAGTGTATGCTCCATCTCTGTGAGCAGGGGGCGTATCACGGGGGCGGTGAGAATGAAGAGTCGTTTCAGACCCAGTTGCTGATAGTCTTTGCAAAACTGTTCTGTGCATCCTGTGCCAAAGACAATCTTGCCCGGTTGTAACAATACGATTTCTTTCATCTTGATGCTAACTTTGTGTTTTTTTTGTATGCTGGCAGCTTTTCGTTGCTGGCATGCCTATTATAATAATGTGTAAGGGTATGCGGCTATTCGCCTTTCTTCTTCTCCTCCTTGCGCTCTTCCAGATAGCCGTAGATGGTGAGCGACTTGTCTGCAAGCGGTGTGCGGAAGAGCAGACTTGCCAGATAACCCACCACAAGTACGATGAGGTGGCTATATACGCCCAGCATGTAGGTTGACTGCTTGAAGTTCCACTCTTCGCCCAGGTCGAGGAGTAGTTGTTTCTCTCCGCCGCCCATGTCGAAGGGCTTGGAGGTAAGCACGGCATAAGCCGTGAACAGTACGGCGGCGGCAATGCCGATGTACAACCCCTGCCAGTTGGCACGCCTGCTGAACAGTCCTAACAGGAAGATGCCTACGATGCCTGCCGAGATGATGGCATAGAGTCCGAATAGCGAGCCAAGCACACCCTGTCCGCCCCACGACACGTAGAGCAGTGCCACCAGGATGCTGCCGATGCCCACCGCAAGCACCGAGATCTTGCCCACCCACAGTTTGGAGCGGTCGCTGGCATGAGGGCGGAGGCGTGTGTAATAGTCCTCTACCACGCAGGCGGAGATGCAGTTGATGCTGCTGTCGATGCTCGATATGGCGCCAGCCGCAAGGGCAGCGATGATAAGGCCTGTGATACCCACCGGCATTTCGGTGGCGATAAAGAAGGGGAACACCTCGTCGTCCTTGATGCCTTGGGGCAGCATACCGCTGTTGATGTGGTAATAAACGAACAGACAGGTGCCCACGAACATGAACAGTGCCCATGCCGGCACGCTCATCAGCACACCCAGGTAGGACGCCTTCTTGGCACTCTTGTCGTCACGGGCGGTGAGGTAGCGCTGCACGATACTTTGGTCGGTGCCGTATTTCTGCACGGCGTAGAAGATACCGTTGAGTACCATCACCAAGCAGGTGGTGTTTACCAGGTCCAAGGTGTAGGGTCCGAAGTCAATCTTGTCGAACTCTCCCGCCACCCGGAAAATGGTGGCAGGTCCGCCGTCGGTCAGGTAGAACAGCATACCCACGGTGAGCAGTCCGCCGATAATCAGCAGGAAGCCCTGTGCCACGTCCATCCAGATGATGGCCTCCATGCCGCCCAGATAGGTGAGCAGGATGATGACGATACCGATGGCAATGATAATCGTATTGATGTCCATGCCGCCCATGAACATTGCCATGGCAAGTCCCATGAGATAGAGCACGGCACCCATTTTGGAGAAGTTCTCCAAGATAAAGGCGATGGAACTGTAGATACGGGCAAAGGCGCCGAAGCGTCGTTCAAAGTATTCGTAGGTGCTCAGTTTGATGACCTTGCGGTAGAGGGGCACGATAAAGCCGATGAGTCCTACCAGCACCACGGGCACCATCAGTCCCTGCACCAGCAATATCCAGTTGCCGCCGTAGGCAGCTCCGGGATAGGCGAGAAAGGTGACACTGCTGATGATGGTGGCAAACATTGACATGCCCACTGCCCATGCCGGTACGTTACCGCTGGCAGCGAAGTAGGCGTTGGTAGATTTCTGCTTTTTGGAGAACCATATTCCCACAAATACGGCAAGGAGTACGGAAACGATGACAATGGCGTAATCTATCCAGTGTAGTGAAGCGTGTATCATGTTTTTTTTGAAGGTATTAGTCAGGTGGTGGCTGTGCACTGTCACCACCTGGACAGGTTAATCAAAGGTCAGTAGTATAGGGTGTAGGGGATGTTCTCTCCCTTACAGTATTTTCTTGGCTTCGTCCTGTATTCTCTTCACCACATCATCGTTCAGGGTGGTCAGTGGCGGCAACATGTAGGGGTCGCAGAGTCCCGCCATCTGCATGATGACCTTGAGTCCGGCGAGCGATTCTCCCAGGGTCAATCCGGTGGTGTTTATCTTGCCTATCTCGATGGTCTCCTGCTGCAGGGCGTCGGCAGTGGCTTTGTCACCGTTGATGCCTGCCACAAACAGGTCGTAGTATTTCTTGGGCAGGTAGTTGCCCACGCTGGGCACAATGCCGTCGGCACCCAGTTCCAAGGCCTTGGCTGAGTTGGCTGCGCATCCGCAGAAATAGGCAAAGTCATCGCGGTCGGCAAAGAGTTGCAGTGCCTCTTCCAGTCTTGGCAGGTTGTTTTCAGAGTCTTTCAGTCCCACGATGTTGGGGTGGTGGCTCAACCGCTCTATCACGTCGAGTGGAATGCTCATGTGGGTAGTGATGGTGATATTGTACAGCATCAGGGGCACGGTAAGGAAGTCTGCCATCTCCTTGTAATAGCCATACATCTGTTCGGGGGTCAGCGCATAGTAGCAGGGCAGGGTGGCGGCAATCACGTCAGCGCCGGCAGCGATAAACTTCTCGGCGGCAGCCTTCTGTTCGCTGATGCAGTTGCCCGCCAATCCGGCATAGATGGTGATGCGTCCGTTGGCGGTGCGTGCGGCAGCCTCTATCATTTTCACACCGCCTTCCACCGATACGGAGTTGCCCTCGCCAGTGGTGCCCATGATGAGGGCAGACACATTGTTCTGTGCAAAATTTTCGATGATGCGAGCCACTGCAGCCACGTCAATGTCGCCTTCTGCAGTGACAGGAGTGACCATAGGTACAACCACTCCGTGGTACTTGTTCAGTTTTCTCATTTTTCTTTGATTTGTTAGTCGTGTACAAAAGTAAGTTTTTTTGTCGAGATTACCGTACCATTTTATGGTAAATTCTCTCTGAATTAACGGTTTTTTTTCTTAATAGTAATCTTTTCTTTGTTTTTTCTATCCAATTGATTATCTTTGCATATTAGATAAATTATGAGGCATGGCACGGATGCTGTGCCCCCAAACCAATAACAAACGCATGAAAAACTATCCTAAAATTGGTATTCGTCCCATTATCGACGGCAGACAGGGGGGAATACGCGAGAGTCTTGAAGACAAGACAATGAACCTTGCCAATGCCGTGGCACAACTCATTTCTTCCAATTTGCGCAACGGTGACGGCTCGCCTGTGGAGTGCGTCATTGCCGACGGCACCATCGGACGTGTGGCTGAGGCTGCCGCCTGTGCCGAAAAGTTCGAGCGTTGCGGTGTAGGCTCTACCATCTCTGTCACCTCCTGCTGGTGCTACGGTTCCGAAACCATGGACATGCACCCCTCCTGGCCCAAGGCAGTGTGGGGATTCAACGGCACAGAGCGACCCGGAGCGGTGTATCTGGCTGCCGTGCTCGCCGCCCATGCTCAGAAGGGATTGCCCGCTTTCGGCATCTACGGACATGATGTGCAGGACGTGGAAGACAACACCATCCCCGCCGATGTGGCTGAGAAGATACTGCGCTGGGCAAAGGCAGCGCAGGCAGTGGCCACCATGAGGGGCAAGTCATACCTCTCTGTGGGCAATGTGTCCATGGGTATCGCTGGCAGTATCGTCAATGCCGATTTCCTGCAGGAGTATCTTGGCATCAGGGCTGAACAGGTGGATATGAGCGAGGTGATGCGCCGCGTGAAGGAAGAGATCTACGATAAGGAGGAATACGAGAAGGCACTGGCATGGACAAAGAAATACTGCGTGGTCAACGAGGGCTTCGACAAGAACCGCCCCGAGAAGCAGAAGAGTCGTGCCGAGAAGGATGCCGACTGGGAGTTTGTGGTGAAGATGACCATCATCCTGCGCGACTTGTTGCAGGGCAACCCCAGACTGCTGGAAGCCGGATTCAAGGAGGAGGCACTGGGCCACAATGCCATCGCCGGAGGATTCCAGGGACAGCGCCAGTGGACCGACTTCATGCCCAACGGCGACTTCAGCGAAACTATCCTCAACACCTCGTTCGACTGGAATGGCATCCGCGAGGCGTATGTCTTTGCCACCGAGAACGACTGCTGCAACGGTCTTGCCATGCTGTTCGAGCATCTGCTTACCAACCGTGCCTCCATCTTCTCTGATGTGCGCACCTACTGGAGCCCTGAGGCTGTGAAGCGTATCACCGGTAAGGAGCTTACGGGAGTGGCTGCGGGTGGTATGATACACCTTATCAACTCGGGTTCCACTACCCTCGACGGTACCGGCTACAGCAGCGACAAGGAGGGACATGCCGTGATGAAGCCTTTCTGGGAGATGACTCAGCAGGATGTGGAAGCCTGTCTGAAAGCCACCCACTGGTGCCCTGCCGACAGAGACTATTTCCGTGGAGGCGGCTATTCTTCCAACTTCCTCACCAAGGGTGGCATGCCAGTCACCATGGCACGCCTCAATCTGGTCAAGGGACTTGGTCCTGTGTTGCAGATTGCAGAGGGATGGACAGCTGATGTTGATCCCGAGATTCACGATATTCTCAACCAGCGTACCGACCCCACCTGGCCCACCACCTGGTTTGTGCCGCGCCTCTGCGACAAGCCTGCATTCAAGGACGTGTATTCGGTGATGAACAACTGGGGTGCCAACCACGGTGCCATCAGTTACGGACATATCGGTGCCGACCTGATTACCCTGGCTTCCATGCTCCGCATCCCCGTGTGCATGCACAATGTGGAGGAAGACAAGATATTCCGTCCTGCCGCATGGAATGCCTTCGGAATGGACAAAGAGGGTGCCGACTACCGTGCCTGCGCCAACTTCGGTCCTATGTACAAGTAAAGTTAGTAAACCAAAGGAGGATAGACCGTGTCGGAATCAGGCACGGTCTTTTTTTTTGTTGCGCATAGCAGCCTAATGACCGATTTGGGTTAACGCGTTCGATGAATCTGAATCACTGGAAAGAGGCAACAAAATCAGCTCATCGAAAAGACGAATATATCTTTGTCGGCTGTAAGGTTAATAACCTTATCGCTGCAAGGTTAATAACCTTATCGCCGTAAGGTTAATAACCTTATCGCCAATGAAGCTGACTGGCATTGGCAATGCAGCAATATGTCCTGCCTCTGTCTGATACATCTTGCCTTATGCAAAATTCATCACGATATTATTTTTTCGTTAAAAAAGGATTACAGCGGTGCAGATTTGGAAAAGATTGTATAACTTTAGCATCGATAACAAAAAAACACTCAACGCTATGATGGGACACATGGTGAGTATCCGTTGCAAGAACAACGGCAAGACACTGCAGGTACCGGCAGGAAGCACACTCGAAGAAATCTATGAAAGGGCACAACTACAGATGGACTTCGGTCCGGTGAGTGCCAAGGTGAACAACAAGGTGGAGGGCATGGGTTACCATGTGTATCATGCCAAGGATGTGGAATTTCTGGACCTGCACTCCTCCTCGGGCATGAGGGCATACACGCGCACCCTGTTCTTCGTGCTGTGCAGGGCAGTCAACGAACTGTTTCCCGACGGCAAGGTGGTGATAGACATCCCCGTGAGCAACGGCTACTACTGCGACCTGGACATCGGGCGGCCCCTGTCAGCATTCGATATCGACCATATCAGGAAGAAGATGCAGGAGATTGTCAACGCCTGCATACCGGTGGTAAGGCACGAAAGCACCACCGAGGAGGCGATAGAACGCTTTGCTGAGAGTGGAGAGAAGAGCAAGATAAAACTGATGAAAAGTCTGGGACGCCTCTATACCGCCTACTACGAAATCGACGGCTATTACGACTATTTCTACGGCACCTTGCTCACCAATACGGGGAAACTGCACCTCTTCGGTGTGGAGAAATACTACGACGGACTGCTGCTGAGGCTGCCTACCACCGCACACCCCGACCAGCTGGGAGAGATGATCAGGCAGGACAAGATGTTCGAGATATTCAAGGAACACCACAAATGGCAGGATATCATAGGACTGAGAACCATCGGCGACCTCAACGATGCCATCGACAAGGATATGGTGAGACCGCTCATCAACGTGTCGGAGGCATTGCAGGAAAACAAGATAGTGCGCATTGCCGAAGACATATACAACCGCAAGGGGGTGAAGATGGTGCTCATCGCAGGTCCCTCTTCCAGCGGAAAGACCACCACCTGCAAACGCCTCTCCATCCAGCTGCTGGCATGTGGATTGAGGCCTGTGGGCATATCGCTCGATGACTATTTCGTGGATCGTGAGAAAACACCCAAGGACAACAAGGGCGAGTACGACTACGAAAGCCTGTATGCGCTGAACATACCGCTGCTGAACCGGCAGATGAAGGCGCTCTTTGCCGGAGAGGAGGTGCAGCTGCCACGCTACAACTTCCAAACCGGGCGAAGCGAGATGAGCGAGAAAAGACTGAAACTGAGGGGCAACGAGGTGCTGGTGGTGGAAGGCATACACGCACTGAACCCCGAACTGACTGCCGATATCCCCGATGAACAGAAATACAGGGTGTATGCCTCGGCACTCACCACCATACTGCTCGACGAACACAACTATATTCCCACTACCGACAACCGACTGCTGAGGCGCATCATCCGCGACCATAAATACCGTGGGGTGAGTGCCGCCGAAACCATCAGGCGGTGGCCCTCGGTAAGGGCAGGAGAAAACAAATGGATATTCCCCTTCCAGGAGAATGCAGACGCCATGTTCAACAGTGCCATGCTCTTCGAGCTTTGCGCCATCAAGCAGCAGGCAGAGCCTCTGCTGGAACAGGTGCCCGAGAACGTGCCCGAGCACAGCGAAGCCTACCGCCTGCTCAAGTTCCTGCGCTACATCAAGCCCATCTCCTACGCACAGGTGCCCTCCACCTCGCTGCTCAGGGAGTTTCTTGGAGGCAGTTCGTTCAAGTACTGAACAGGTCAGGTCACAGCCAAATGCAAACTACGGCTTGCAAAACGGGCGATGGGGCAGTCATAACCCGCAGAGAGTTAATAAAAAAACAAAAAAACCGTCATTTTGTAAGAGTGTTTGCTTTTGCATTATTGAGAATTTTGCTACCTTTGCGGTGCTTAAGGGGGGTATTGTGCACGGCTGTTGTGTGCCCACACAGTTCCAAATCCGAAGTATAAGAAGACATTTATTTTACACTTAACACAATAAAACAATGGCAAAGTTTGATAAGTCAGTTTTAGAGAAGTACGGAATTACAGGTACTACAGAGGTAATTTACAACCCTTCATACGAGGTGTTGTTTGAAGAGGAGACTCAGGAGAGCCTCACAGGTTTTGACAAGGGCCAGGAGA
>JBJEKQ010000061.1:0-11341 GCA_051878715.1 Prevotella sp. | reverse complement strand
GTGACATCATTCCAAGGGGTGAACACCACTACAGCCAGTTGATGAACAACCACTATCTGCACTGTGTGGAGGAGGCTGCCAAACACCATATCATGGTCAACGCCCATGAGGCTACACGCCCCACCGGACTGTGTCGCACATGGCCCAACCTGGTAGGCAACGAGAGTGCCCGCGGCACCGAATATGAGGCTTTTGGCGGCAGTGCCCCCTACCATACCGTGATACTTCCCTTCACCCGACTGCAGGGCGGACCGATGGACTATACCCCTGGCATCTTCGAGACACGTCTGAGCGACTGGAGCGACAACACCTCGTTTGTGCATACCACCCTGTGCGGACAGCTGTCGCTCTACCTGGTGATGTACAGTCCGCTGCAGATGGCGGCAGACCTGCCCGAACACTATCAGAAGTATGACGATGCCTTCCAGTTTATCCGTGATGTGGCGGTAGATTGGGACCAGTCAGAATACCTTGAAGCCGAACCGGCACGCTATATTACTGTGGCGCGCAAGGCAAAGGGCACCGACAACTGGTTTGTGGGAGGCAAGTGCAACCAGGACGGTCATGATGCCGTGGTGCAACTCCACTTCCTGGACAAGGGGGCTAAATACGAACTCACCCTCTATGCCGACGGCAAGGATGCCCACTACGAGCACAACCCCAAGGCTTATGTCATCAGCAAGCGCACCGTGAAGCAGGGCGACAGGATAAGAGTACACGAAGCACCAGGCGGCGGATTTGCCATGAGTATCGTCAGGAAATAAGACATCAGCCCCGAGACGACAGAACCGACATTTCAGACATTACTATCCAAAAATACGCAGATGAAACTACATCCCTGTAAGAAAGGACTCATCGTAGCCCTGATGACCGTGGCGGGCGTTACAGCCCAGGCACAGCATTTCAACGAGGTGAGCTACACTCCCCAAGCCACCACCTTTACGCTCTTCGCACCCAGCGATGCCAAGCAGGTGAAGGTGCGCCTGTACCAAGACGGAGTGGGGGGCAAGTGTCTGAAGACGCTCCGCATGAAACTCACCTCAGAAGATACGTGGAGTGCAACAGCCAAGGGCGACTGCGGCGGTCTCTTCTATACTTTTGACGTGGGTAGGGGGGAGTGTGCCGGTGTGTTTGCCAAGGCTGTAGGTGTCAACGGCAAGCGCGGAGCCATCATCAGCATGAAGGAAACCAACCCCGAGGGATGGGAGAACGACAAGCCTCTGGTGCTTAAATCGCCTGCCGACCTGGTGATATATGAGATGCACCACCGCGATTTCTCTGTGGGGCGCAACGGCAGCGGCGGAGAGCCGGCGGCGCGCTATCCCGGCAAGTTTCTTGCACTCACCGAGCCTTGGGCGATAGACTACCTCACCCGTCTGGGGGTGAATGCCGTGCATATTCTCCCGTCGTTTGACTATGCGTCGGTCAACGAACAGCAGTTGGAACGTCCGCAATACAACTGGGGCTATGACCCAGTGAACTACAATGTGCCCGAAGGGTCGTATTCCACCAACCCAGACAACCCCAAGGTGCGCATCCTGGAGTTCAAGAAGATGGTGCAGGCACTCCACAAGGCAGGCATCCGTGTGATTCTTGATGTGGTGTATAACCACACCTTCGACATTGATGGCAGCAATTTCCAGCGTACCTATCCAGACTATTATTATCGCAAGACTGCAGACGGAACCTATTCCAATGGTTCGGGTTGCGGCAATGAGACCGCTTCTGACCGTCCGATGATGCGCCGGTTCATGCTGCAGAGTGTGGCTTACTGGTTGCAGGAGTACCATATCGACGGCTTCCGTTTTGACCTGATGGGCATCCATGACATTGAGACGATGAATGCCATACAGCAGGAGGCGCGTCGCATCAACCCTTCTGTGTTCATCTACGGCGAGGGATGGAGCGCCGGCAGTTGTGCCTATCCGCAAGATCAGTTGGCGATGAAAGCCAATGTATATAGGATGCCCGGTGTGGCAGCCTTCAGCGACGAGATGCGCGATGCCCTGCGCGGTCCGTTCAGCGACGACGCCAAGGGTAGCTTCCTTGCAGGCATTCCTGGCGAGGAAGAGAGCATCAAGTTTGGCATCGCCGGAGCCGTCATCCATCCGCAGGTAGATTGCGGCAAGGTGAACTACAGCAAAAAGCCATGGGCACAGGAACCCACGCAGATGATAGCCTATGTGAGTTGTCACGATGACATGTGCCTCACCGATCGTCTCCGTGCCAGTATTCCCGGCATTACGCCCCGACAGGTGGAACGTCTTTCGATGCTGGCGCAGACCGCCGTGTTCACTTCGCAGGGAGTGCCCTTCATGCTGAGCGGCGAAGAGATGCTGCGCGACAAGAAAGGGGTACACAACAGTTACAACTCGCCCGACAGCGTTAACCGTCTGGACTGGACCTGTCTGCAGCGGAGTGCTGATGCCTTTGCCTACTACAAGGCACTGATACAGATGAGGAAGAACCATCCAGCCTTCCGCTTGGGTGATGCCTCCTTGGTGAGGAAGCATCTGGAATTCCTTGATGCGCCTGGATGCGTGGTGGCCTATCGCCTGAAAGACTATGCCGGGCGCGACGACTGGCGCAATATTCTCGTGGTGCTCAACGCCAACACTACTGCCCAGACGGTAGCGGTACCGCAGGGTACCTACACCGTGGTGTGCCGCGACGGAGTGATTGACGAGAGGGGATTGGGCACCGTAAGCGGCAATACCGTAGAGGTGGGACCGCAACAGGCACTTATCATGTACCAGGAGTAGTATTTCTCTTGCCGTATCAGAATACGGGCATGCCCTGCCCAGCACATCCACCCGCAGCCCCTACATAAAGAAGAATAACCGGAAGAAACAATAACCTTCAGATGATATGATGAAGACAAGAACCTTTTTACTAACCCTATTGTTAGCAGCAGCCATGATGAGTAATGCAGCCGTGAAGATAAGCAGAATAGACCCCACCTGCTGGTATGTGGGCATGAAGAATCCGTCGCTACAGCTGATGGTGTATGGCAAGAATGTGGCGCAGGCACAGGTCACCACCCGTTATCCCGGTGTGGCGGTAGATAGCGTGGTGCGTCTGGATAGTCCCAACTACCTGCTGGTCTATCTTGATGTGCGTGATGCCAAACCGGGTACCATGGTACTTGACTTCTCGGGTACCAAGGTGGAATACACCCTCTGCCAGCGCGAGATGCGGGGAGAGGAAAGACAGGGCTTTTCCAATGCCGACGTGCTGTATATGCTGATGCCCGACCGTTTTGCCGACGGGGGCAATGTGAAGCATCCTGTCAAGGGGCTGTTGCCCTATCAGAACGACCGCACCCAGCCAAGTCTGCGCCACGGGGGCAATCTTGAAGGCATACGCCGCCATCTGGACTATTTCACCTCGCTCGGTGTCACGGCCCTTTGGTTCACCCCCGTGCTGGAAAACAGTCAGCCTGACGCCGACGGACAGAGCACCTACCACGGATATGCCACCACCGACTACTACAAGGTTGATCCGCGTTTCGGAACCAACGAAGACTACAGGCGGCTCATCGACGAGGCACATGCCAAGGGACTGAAAGTGGTGATGGACATGATATTCAACCATTGCGGATATTTCCACCCGTGGATTGATGATTTACCCTCTGCCGACTGGCTCAACACCCCTGAGTGGCTGGTGGAGGCCAAAGCCGACGAACAGGCGGGGAAGAAGAGTAAAGACAACACGTGGACAGGTCCCAAGGTGAACGACAAGTACCTGCAGACCAGCTACAAACTGACGCCCATCCTTGACCCCTATGCCAGCAGGATAGACAAAAGGGAGACCGAAGACGGATGGTTTGTGCCCACCATGCCCGACCTGAACCAGCGCAATCCTCATGTGATGACCTATCTGATACAGAACAGCATCTGGTGGATAGAAACCGTGGGTATCGACGGCATACGCATGGATACCTACCCTTACGCCTGGGCTCCCGGCATGGCAGAGTGGATGAAGCGGCTCAACAGTGAATATCCCCACTTCAACGTGGTGGGCGAGACCTGGGTCACGGAACCTGCCTATACCGCCGCATGGCAGAAAGACAGCAGGGTGGCGGCGTCCAACAGTTACCTTAACAGCGTGATGGATTTTGCCTTCTTCGACCGCATCAATCAGGCAAAGAACGAGGAAACAGATGACTGGTGGAACGGACTGAACCGCATCTACAACAGCATGGTATATGACTATCTCTACCCCAATCCCAAGAACGTGATGGCGTTTATCGAAAACCATGATACTGACCGCTTCCTGGGCGAGGGCAGAGACACTCTGGCGTTGAAGCAGGCTCTGGCGCTGCTGCTCACCATCAACCGCACGCCGCAACTCTATTATGGTACCGAGATACTGATGAACGGCACCAAGAAGGTGACCGACGGACACGTGCGCAGAGACTTCCCCGGAGGTTTTCCCGGTGACACCCGCAACGCCTTTACCGCTGAGGGGCGCACCCGGGCAGAGAACAGCATGTTCACTTGGCTTAGCCGTCTGCTCCACTGGAGAAAGGGCTGTCAGGCGGTTATCAACGGTTCACAGACACAATTTATTCCCTACAAAGGCGTTTATGTAATAGCGCGCCGCCATCAGGGGCAGCATGTGCTCACCGTGCTTAACGGCACCTCCAAGGAGGCTGTCATGGATGTGAATCGCTATGCCGAGGTGATAGGCAAGGCGGGCAGGGTAAAAGACGTGCCTACAGGCAGATACTACAACCTGGCGGAGAATATCGCGCTGAAGCCCAGACAGGTGTTGGTGCTGGAGTGGAATGTCGGGCAGTGATAATGAGAAAAACCTAAAATTCAAGCAATATGAAGAAATTTCAGATAAGACTATTGTTGGGAGTATGGATGCTGTGCGCCCTGACTCTCGTTTCGTGTGGAGGTTCTGATGACAGTCCCGCAGAGACAACGTCTCCTCCCGCAGCCGGTGGCGACAACGGCAATGGCGGTGGCAACAGTGGCGGTGACGAAGGCAATACCGAAGAGCCGCAGACCCCGGAAACTCCCGGTGAAGACCTGCCTGCCGATTTCAAGTCGGTGGGTGGCGACATCTCATTGCTGCCCCAGTACGAGAGACATGGTGCAATTTATATGGACGAGAATGGAGTGAGGCTGGGCAACATGCTCACGTATTTTTCCGACAACGGCTGGAACACCATGCGTGTGCGTCTGTTCCACAATCCTGCCAATGCCTCGGATAAGGACAAGGACGACGGTGTTTGCCAAGACTTGGCGTATGTCACGGCATTGGGACAACGCATCAAGCAGGCAGGCCTCCGCTTCTGTCTCGACTTCCATTATTCCGACTCCTGGGCTGACCCCAACAAGCAATACACCCCCGCAGCCTGGGCGGAGATGGGCGATGCCCAACTGCAGGATGCCGTCTATACCTATACCCAGGGGGTGCTGGAGCATCTCAACGCCGCCGGAGCCACTCCCGACTTTATCCAGACGGGTAATGAGATATCCTACGGCATGCTGTGGGGCAAGGAGGGCAGCAGCGACCTGAAGAAATGCTTCATGGGCAGTTCTGCCAACTGGGACCGCTTCATATCCCTGCTGAAGAATGCTGGCAGGGCTTGCAGGGAGGTGTGCCCCAAGGCGAAGATTATACTGCACACCGAGCGGACGGGTCAGTGGAATGTGCTCGACAACTTCTACAAGAAGATGAAAGACGGCGGAGTGGATTACGACATCATCGGACTGAGTTACTATCCTATATGGCATAACAATCTGCTCACCCTGGAATCAACACTGCAGAATCTGGAGAAAAACTATCCCGACAAGAAGATAGCCATCGTAGAGGTAGGTTATTATTATGCTTGGTATCCCTCTGATGCCGATTATGACTACACGTCCACCTATCCGGCTACACCGGCAGGACAGCAGAGTTTTATTGCCGACCTGGTGACCAAACTGAACAGCCATGCCTCGGTGATGGCGCTGTGGTACTGGTGGCCCGAAGCCAACGAATACGGACTTGACTGGAACACCAACCGTGTGACCAACGGATGGAACAATACTTCGCTGTTCGACAATTCTACAGGAAAAGTGCACCCGGCATTGAAGGAACTGCGGAATTTTAGGTAACTTTGTGGCATTGAACAAACAAAGACAAAAATTATGTGCAGCAAATTAAGAACAGACTCACTCTGCGTGAGAGGGGGGTGGACTCCCAAGAATGGAGAACCCGTAGAACTCCCCATCATCCAATGTACAACCTATAAATATGATAACAGCGAAGAGATGGCCATGCTCTTCGACCTGAAAAAGGAGGGATATTTCTATACCCGTCTGGCCAATCCTACCAACGATGCTGTGGCAAGGAAGATAGCCCAACTGGAAGGTGGTATCGGTGCTATGCTTACCTCCAGCGGACAGGCAGCCAATTTCTATACCGTGTTTAATATCTGCGAGGCAGGCGACCATATTGTGGCGTCCAATGAGATTTACGGCGGCACCTTCAACCTCTTCGGCGTTACCATGAAGAAGTTGGGTATCGCCTGCACATTCGTCTCTCCCGAGGCTTCTGACGAGGAAATTCAGGCTGCCTTTCGCCCCAATACCAAACTGCTGTTCGGCGAAACCATCTCCAACCCCGGTTGCAAGGTGCTCGACATAGAGCGTTTCGCCCGTATTGCCCACGGTAATGGCGTGCCCCTGGTGATAGACAATACCTTTGCCACTCCGGTAAACTGCCGTCCTTTCGAGTGGGGAGCCGACATCGTCACGCACTCCACAACCAAGTACATGGACGGACATGCCACACAGGTGGGAGGGTGCGTGGTGGACAGCGGCAATTTCTGCTGGGAGCAGTATGCCGACAAATATCCCGGACTATGTACCCCCGATGACTCTTATCACGGACTCACCTATACCAAGGCATTCGGCAAAATGGGCTATCTCACCAAGCTGGTGGCGCAGCTGATGCGCGACCTGGGATCGATACCTGCTCCGCAGAATTCCTTCCTGCTCAATTTAGGACTGGAAACCCTGCACCTGCGCATGAGGCAGCATTGCAGCAATGCCCTCAGGGTGGCGCAGTTCCTGCATGCCGATGAGAGGGTGGCATGGGTACACTATGCCGGACTGGACGACGACCCCTGCCATGCGCTGGCACAGAAGTACATGCCCAAGGGTACCTGCGGTGTGCTGAGCTTCGGACTGAAGGGCGACCGTGAAACCGCCATTAAGTGGATGGACTCGCTGCAGATGATAAACATCGTGACCCATGTGGCAGACTCGCGTACCTGCGTGCTCCATCCTGCCAGTCATACCCATCGCCAGTTGAGCGACGAACAGTTGCGGCAGGCGGGCGTGGCTCCCGACCTGATACGCCTTTCGGTGGGTATCGAGGATGTGGAGGATATTCTCGACGATATCAGGCAGGCTCTGGAAAAACTCTGAGATTAACAATATGTAACTTTTCCATGTTACTTTTTTGCCGAATCTCTTGGAGGTAATCAATATATTCCCTATATTTGTCTTGTCATCATTACAGAATGATATAGTCAAGGGAGCGTTTTCATGGGCTCCCGCCTGAATAAACTGACCTTAAAACAACGAGACTATGGAAGTAGAGAAAATCATGCAGCAGTTGGAGCACAAGCATCTGGGTGAACTTGAGTATCTGCAGGCCGTGAGAGAAGTATTGGTATCAGTAAAGGATGTCTATAACAGCCATCCGGAGTTCGAGAAGGCAAAAATCATAGAGCGTATCGTAGAACCCGAACGTGTCATCACCTTCAGAGTGCCATGGGTGGACGACAAAGGCGAAGTGCAGGTCAATATAGGCTATCGCGTACAGTTCAACAGCGCCATTGGTCCCTACAAGGGAGGTTTGCGCTTCCATCCCTCGGTAAACCTCAGCATCCTGAAGTTTCTGGGATTTGAACAGACGTTCAAGAACGCGCTTACCACATTGCCTATGGGAGGCGGCAAGGGCGGTTCAGACTTCTCCATCCGCGGCAAGTCAGACAACGAGGTCATGCGTTTCTGCCAGTCGTTCATGACAGAACTCTACCGCGTCATAGGTCCCGACGAGGATATACCCGCAGGCGACATAGGTGTGGGAGCGCGTGAGATAGGCTATCTCTTCGGCATGTACAAGAAACTCACCCACCAGTGGAGCGGCATGATGACAGGCAAGGGACTGGAGTGGGGCGGTTCGCGCATCCGTCCGGAAGCTACGGGTTATGGGGCACTGTATTTCGTGAATCACATGTTGCAGACCCACGGACTGGATATCAAGGGCAAGACGGTGGCTGTCAGCGGTTTCGGCAATGTGGCTTGGGGCGCAGCCAAGAAGGCTACCGAGCTGGGTGCCAAGGTGATTACCATCTCGGGTCCCGACGGATATATCTACGATGAGGCAGGACTCGACGACGAGAAGATAGAATACATGCTTGAGTTGCGTGCCACGGGCAACGATGTCTGCGCACCCTATGCCGAGGAGTTCCCCGAGGCGAAGTTTATACCTGGCCGAAAGCCGTGGGAGGTGAAGTGTGACATTGCCCTGCCTTGTGCTACTCAGAACGAACTCAACGGAGAGGATGCTGATATGCTGTTGGCAAACAAGCCGTTGTGCGTGGCTGAGGTGTCCAATATGGGATGTACCGCCGAGGCCGCCGAGAAATTTGTGGCAGCCCGCCAGTTGTTTGCTCCGGGCAAGGCTGTCAACGCAGGCGGAGTGGCTACCTCAGGTTTGGAGATGACTCAGAATGCCATGCGCCTCACCTGGAGTTCAGAGGAGGTGGATGCCAAACTCCATGGCATCATGGGTAATATCCATGAGCAGTGTGTCAAGTACGGCAAGCAGCCCGACGGCTATATCGACTATGTGAAGGGTGCCAATATTGCCGGTTTCATGAAAGTGGCTAATGCCATGATGGCACAAGGAGTGGTTTAAAAACGACAGGGTAGAAATTATATGATATACGTACAAGGAACAGGGGGCTGTCAGTGTGGCCATGAAGCACATGGCGGCATGCCGTCTGTTCTTTGTTTTTTTCTGAAGGCGGTATTTGTCTTCTCGCTTCTTTTTTCTGGTCATGCAGCCACCGACAGCGTGGCACAGGTGCCACAGATGGGCAAAGCCACCTATTACTCCAAACGTGCCACGGGCAGCAGAACCAGTAGCGGAGAGAGGCTGCACCACGACAGTCTTACCTGTGCGCACCGCACGTTCCCCTTTGGCACCAAACTCAAGGTGACCGACCCCAACACCAAGAAGTGGGTGGTGGTGAGGGTCACCGACCGTGGTCCTTTCAAGCGTGGGCGCATTATCGACCTCTCATGGCGTGCTGCCAAGGAACTTGGCATCCTGTCACAGGGAGTGGCGATGGTGATTGTAGAGCCTGTAGATACCACCATTGTGCCTTTCAAACCGATGGAAAACCTTGGGCTGCCCGAACTCGATTTCGAGAACACCATCCCCAAATACAGCATCAAGCCCACCTGGCAGGAACTGGAAGATTTGCCTTCTACACAGGCAAGCAAGGAGAAGTCCAAATAGTATTTTTGTCACCATACTGTTTTTGTTGACACTGCGGTCATGCTGGACATGCGTTGTTATTAGTACCGTTCTTAGTTTCTCACCTTACCCGTATTCTATTTCTCATGAAGCTATGCTTACAATCAGCAAGAAGCCGGCTTCGTTTTCCGTTCCGCGTCGCGGAACGGACATTCAGCAGTGGCGAACGGCCGTTCAGCGTCGCTGAACAGACGTTCCTCGACGCGGAACAGAAAACAATAGCCTTATAAAGATACATATAAGACAGCTATTCTCCAAATATGCAAATAGCTGCATTGACACTGTCATGACAATCTAAGGCGGGTTCTATAAATTAACGTGAGTTAGGCAAAAGAAAACTCATCCCATAAAGCTTATGTCGAACGCACGTACTCTACAGTTGTCTTTCATTGCCTCTATATAGACAATGTCCTTGACGACAATACTTTTGCTGCCTTGACCGCAGCTGTTCAGGAACACCACTTCGGGGTAATTCTGATTACATGTACTTTTCTCATTTTTGTTTTGCATAATAAAAATTGTTTATGCACCTCACGAGACACCGCAAAGGTACTATAAACCGTGAGAATGAGCACAATGATGCCACTATACAGGCGTATTATCCACCGAACAGCACTATATAGCAAAAGGCCTATACACCCACCATCGTGGCGTATAGACCCTTGCTGTTCCCGTGAAGTGCGGGTGAATAAATAGGTTTATGCTATCCTTATTCGTCTGGATAGCCTTCTCCTAATTTCACTTCCGTTTCGTCAACTCCTGACGTACTAAGCAACTGTGTAGGATTCACTTCGTAAACCTCCATTGCTGGTTTGATATACTTTTTCTTCATAATCTTCAACTTTTTATTTTTTGTAAATCACCTTACCATTCTCAATCATCACGCCCTTCTGCGATGCTCCTGCCGGCAAGCGGCGGCCACCGAGGTCGTAGGTCTCTGCAGCCTTGCGCTCATCGCTGTACATGTTCACGATGCCCGTTGTGCCCTCGTCGCCTATCACGGAGAGCATGATGCTGCGTAAAGAAGCTGCTGACGCATAGGACGAGTTGCGCTGTGTGACGGTAAGATAGTGACGCATAGGATCAAGACTGCGGAAGTGTTGCCATGTGCCGTCTGTCCACAGCGTATAAGGATCATAATAGCTGGATCCGCCCTCGTCCATGACGGTGTATGTACCCGTGAAGGTGTATAAGAAATCCACGCTCTGGCAGTCGATGCTGTTCGCTTCTGCCAATGCAGGAACAACGGTTGTCAAAGTCAGGGACATCTCATAGTCTGCATCGCTCTTTGCCCTCACCAAATATGGATAGTTGGCTTGTAGTGTCACGCCTTCGATTTGGCGGAAGCTCTCCACCACAGTCTTGTCTGCCGTGCCGTCGTTGTCGGTGTCATACTGATGCACATTGTTGATGCGTGAGAAGTCATATTTTGCGCAAATCTCTTGGGTCAGCGTCAAGTCGAATGGCACATACCATGTAGTCCAATTGGTATTGCTAAACGTGCGGGTGTATGTGAAGTTGGTGGCTGTGAACACTGCCTGATTGTCATACTTCGTGGCATCCTGCAATGTATAGGAAGCCACTTTATACACCTCGTCCTCGTAGGTTGCTTCCACCATTCCGTCGCTTGTGGCATAATGTCCTATATATCCGCAGCCCTCTCTCTGGCAGTGGTTGCTGTATATTTTCTCGACATTGTTGAATGTTATGGCAGTCATATTGTGTCCGAGAGCGGGTACTGTCTGTGTATAATTGTCGGTGAAAGTCGCGCCTGCGAAAGCGTATG
>JBJEKQ010000060.1:0-2629 GCA_051878715.1 Prevotella sp. | reverse complement strand
AGGCTTCGGAGAACGACAAGTATGTGGCACTGCAGTTCCTGCGCAATGCCGAGACTGCCTGCAAAGGCATCCTGCCCTTCTGCCAGGACACCGGCACCGCCATCATCCACGGAGAGAAGGGACAGCGCGTGTGGACCGACTTTGAGGACGAGGAGGCTCTCTCGCTCGGTGTGTATAAAACCTACACACAGGACAACCTGCGCTATTCGCAGAACGCTCCGCTCAACATGTACGACGAGGTGAACACCCGTTGCAACCTGCCTGCACAGATTGACATCGAAGCAGTGGAGGGCGACGAGTATCGCTTCGTGATGGTGGCCAAGGGTGGCGGTTCGGCCAACAAGACCTATTTCTATCCCATGACCAAGGCCACTATCCAGAACGAGGGTACACTGCTGCCGTTCCTCGTTGAGGAGATGAAGCACCTTGGCACTGCCGCCTGTCCTCCCTATCACATTGCGTTCGTCATCGGCGGTACATCTGCTGAGAAGAACCTTCTTACCGTCAAACTCGCCTCAATCAAGTATTACGACTCATTGCCCACCACAGGCGACGAGACAGGTCGTGCATTCCGCGACATCGACCTTGAGGAGGAACTCCTGAAGGAGGCTCACAAGATTGGTCTTGGTGCACAGTTTGGAGGCAAGTATCTCGCCCACGACATCCGCGTCATTCGTCTGCCTCGCCATGGTGCAAGCTGCCCCATCGGTATGGGTGTGAGCTGCTCTGCCGACCGCAACATCAAGGCTAAGATCAACAAGGATGGTATATGGCTTGAGAAGATGGACGACAACCCCACAGAGCTGATACCTGCCGAGATGCGCAATCCTGGCGAGGGTCCTAAGGGTATCGAGATCGACCTCGACAAGGGTATCGACGCTGTGCGCGCCGAACTGTCGAAGTATCCCGTCAGCACACGTGTCAACCTCAAGGGCACTATCATCGTGGCACGCGACATCGCCCATGCCAAACTCAAGGCTCGTCTGGATGCCGGTGAGGGTATGCCCGACTACTTCAAAAACCACCCGATTCTCTATGCCGGTCCTGCCAAGACTCCCGAGGGTTATCCTTGTGGATCTATGGGTCCGACCACAGCCAACCGTATGGACCCCTACGTGGATGAGTTCCAGGCCAACGGTGCTTCGCTTGTGATGATAGCCAAGGGTAACCGTGGCGACTGCGTCACCGAGGCTTGCAAGAAGCACGGCGGATTCTATCTCGGCACCATCGGCGGTGTGGCAGCGGTTCTGTCGCAGAGTTCCATCAAGAGCATCGAGTGCGTTGAGTATCCCGAACTTGGCATGGAGGCCATCTGGAAGATCACCGTTGAGGACTTCCCCGCATTCATCCTCGTGGATGACAAGGGCAACGACTTCTTCAAGCAGCTCAAACCCTGCACATGCTGTAAGTAATTTCGCACTTGCACATAGTGCATAGCATAAAAATCCCCTTCCGCACATCACGTGCTGAAGGGGATTGACATTTTAAGAGAAAAACCTAATCCAAATGATATTTAGTGCTAAGTAGGATAAATTTTAGTACTTAGTGTTCTGAGGATCGAAGTTTGTCCAACCTGTCAGCCAGTTGTCGGTGGCGTTGAATGCACCTACGTATGCCACCTTGTCGAACCATGCTGATGTCTCGCCGTCGAATGAGGCAAGGGTGAGCAGTGGGCTTGCTGCTGACGGCATGAAGGGAGAACCCACGTTAGAGGCATCCTTGAGGTCGAGAACAGCGGCATCGTCGTAAGCCTTGTTCTTCAAAGCCTCCTGGAAGAAGAAGGTGTTGGAATATGACTTCTGATTGGCGTCGATTACTGCCTTACCTACTGCGTCGTAGAGAACATCCTCATACACCTTGTTGGCATCCGAGCCGATGATGTCCATACCTGCGAACACGTTGTTGTGGAAGCGGATGGTGCCTGCCTTTGCCTGAGCGGGGGTATCACCCTTCTCACCATCGATAATCAAACCGATAGGCCATCCGGCAGCTACGGAGTTGATGACGTTGAGGCGTGAGCTGCGGCGAATCTGCATAGCCGACTGGAACTTGCCGAGGGCAGAACCGTTGTTGGGGTTCATCTGTCCGCCAGTGATGAAGTCGGTGGTGTTCTCGAACTTCACGCCTGTCTGGAGTTTAGGACCGATGAAGGTGATGTTTGAGAAGGTGGCAGTGGTGTAGGGAGATACATCCGAACCGCTGGCATTGTTGTCGCTCTCGAATCCGTTGCTCTGTGACTTGTCGGCAATCTTGGCATCGCGTACGGCAAGACCATACTGAACAGCACCTGAGAAACCGTTGTCGGTGTCGAAGTCATCGTCCCATCCGTGGAAGGCTACGAGATACTTGCAGTTAACCGTACCGCCAAACCACTCGAAAGAGTCGTCATTTGAGTAAGACACCTGAACGTGGTCGATCTGTGTGCCGCTACCTACAGAGCCAAGGGTCAAGCCGTTGATTTCCTGGTCGGTTTGGAAGGGATAACCGGCAAACTCAATACGCACGTAGCTCAGTACACCAGAATTATCGGCATCGTCGTTGCCGCCGTGCTTTGTGCGGGGACCTCCTTCAATCTGCATCTCGGTCTGGTTGTTCTTTGCCTTACCGCAGATGATGATACCTCCCCAGT
>JBJEKQ010000059.1:0-95426 GCA_051878715.1 Prevotella sp. | reverse complement strand
AACCCCTGTATAAACTTCTGCTGTCGGCTTGCCAACTGAATCAGTTCCTCCTTGGTCTGTGTAGCACTGCCCTCCTCCAAAATCTTATACGTGGGTGACGTGTCATCCACATCGTTGCCGTCTTGGTTCATCAAAACACGCATCATCTGGTCATAGTCTCTCTTTGCAAGAGAGAGCTTCTCGTGTATAATGGTTTTGAACTCCTGGAGTTCTTCATCCGAATACCTAACTTTTTCTGTCATAGTAGTTGAGATTGAATGGTTACACTTTGCTAATTTGGATATTTATAGTAAATTCGTCAATTTCCACCGTCTGACCGGCATTCTCCGCATACGTGATGCTGTCGGCAAGAATCTGTGACTTGATATAACCTTCATAGGCTGCCACCGCATTCTTCACCGCATCAACAGCTTGAAGAACCACATGGATTCTGTCGGTTATCTCCAAGCCGGAATCCTTTCTGATGTTCTGTATCCTGTTGATGATTTCACGGGCGATACCTTCGTTTCTGAGTTCATCCGTGATGGTGACGTCGAGAGCTACAGTAAGATTGCCCTCGTTGCTTACCAGCCACCCGGGAATGTCCTCATTGATGATTTCCACATCTTCGATATCCACAGACACACTGTTTCCCTCAACCTGCAACTGTATCATCTTATTGGTCTCAAACGAACTGATATCTTCCTGTGACAGCTCATTCAGTTGTTGGGACACAGCCTTCATCAGTTTGCCGTACTTCTTGCCCATCGTGCGGAAGTTGCATTTCACGCGCTTCACCAAAATGCCACTGCCTTCCACGAACTTCAGTTCCTTGACATTGACCTCATTGAGAACCAAATCCTTGACGGCAGAGATATAATACTTCTGCCTGCTGTCAACAGCGGGAATCATAATTTCGTGTAACGGTTGTCTTACCTTGATGTTGACCTTTCTGCGAAGGGCAAGAACCATGGAAGTGATTTTCTGTGCCATGCACATTTTCATTTCCAGTTCCTCGTCGATGAAGGCTGCGTCTGCCTGCGGATAGGCAGCCAAATGCACAGAGGCGTACGACTCCCTGTGGGATGCGCCCTGCAAGTCAAGATACAGGCGGTCGGCATAGAACGGCGCGAATGGTGCAAGCAGTTTTGCCACGGTTTCCAGACAGGTGTATAAGGTCTGGAACGCCGACAACTTGTCTGTGCTCATCTCCTTACCCCAGAAACGTTTCCTGTTGAGTCGCACATACCAGTTGCTCAAATCATCGTTCACAAACGCTTCTATCAGACGTCCCGCACGGGTCGGGTCGTAATCCTGCATCTCCTTGTCCACGTTCTGAACCAGGGTATGCAATACAGACAATATCCAGCGGTCAATTTCCGGACGCTCGCTCAGTGGCACATCCTCTTCCTTGTAATCAAACCCATCCACATTGGCATACAAGCTGAAGAATGAATAGGTGTTGAACAGGGTACCAAAGAACTTGCGCTTCACCTCATCCACACCTTCCGGGTCGAACTTCAGATTGTCCCACGGTTCGGAATTGGTCATCATGTAGAATCGTACGGGGTCGGCTCCATACTTGTCCATCATCTCGAACGGATTGACCACATTGCCCACATGCTTCGACATCTTATTGCCCTTGGCATCCAAAACAAGACCGGTGGAAATAACGTTCTTGAAAGCTACACTGTCAAACACCATAGTGGCGATGGCATGAAGCGTAAAGAACCAGCCTCGCGTCTGATCGACACCCTCGTTGATAAAGTCTGCGGGGAAAGCAATCCTGTCATCTATGAGTTCCTTGTTTTCAAAAGGATAATGAATCTGGGCATAGGGCATGGAACCTGAATCAAACCACACGTCTATCAAATCGCTCTCCCTCTTCATCAGCTTACCCTTGGAACTCACCAAACAAATGTCGTCCACAAAAGGTCTGTGCAGGTCAATCAGGTCGTAGTTCTCCTGTGAATAGTCGCCGGGAACAAAACCTTTATCCTTCAATGGGTTGGAAGACATGATACCGGCACTGACAGCCTTTTCTATCTCTGTATAAAGTTCCTGCAGACTACCGATACATATCTCTTCGCCCTCTTCGTCACGCCAAATGGGCAAGGGTGTTCCCCAGAAGCGCGAACGCGAGAGGTTCCAGTCGTTCAGGTTCTCCAGCCAGTTGCCGAATCTTCCGCTTCCGGTACTCTCAGGTTTCCAGTTGATGGTCTTGTTCAGTTCCACCATTCTGTCTTTTTTCGCTGTGGAACGGATAAACCATGAGTCAAGGGGATAATACAGCACAGGCTTGTCCGTGCGCCAGCAGTGCGGATAGTTGTGCACATGCTTTTCTATTCTGAGCACTTCGCCTGCCTGTTTGAGGGCCATGCAAAGCACTATGTTCAGGTCTTCTGCCTTGGCGGCAGCCGCCTCGTCATATTTTCCGTTGACATTGAATTCCGGCTTGTAGGCATTCTTCACGTATTCTCCTGCATACTGGGAATATAGGTCGCATGCCACACACGAAGAGACAAAATGGCTGTCCAGTTCTTCAATCTTGTAATACTTACCCTCCAGGTCAACCATCGGTCTTGTCTCACCTTTCTTGTTGATGAGGAAAAGTGGGGGTATATGCGCATCCTTTGCCACTTTGGCGTCATCAGCACCAAAGGTCGGGGCAATATGCACGATACCTGTACCGTCTTCTGTAGTAACGTAGTCGCCGGGAATCACACGGAAAGCACATTCTGACATTTCAACGAAACGGTCTTTGCCGCTTTCGGATGTAAACACCTTGTCTGCATGACCCTCGGCGTATTGCTGTACATAAGCGGGAGCGTTGGCATCCATCTTCTGACAGGGCTTCACCCAGGGCATCAACTGCCGGTATTGCATGCCGCAAAGTTCGGTACCCGTCATCACCTTTACTACCCTGTAAGGTACTATCTTGTCGCCAGGTTTGTAGCTGTCCAGTGCCAGTTCACTGCCCTTTTCATTGAAATAGGCAGACAGACGAGATTCTGCCACTACTACGGTAATCCTGGCTCCTGTATATGGATTGTAGGTCTGCACCACGGCGTATGTTATCTTGGGACCTACACAGAGGGCTGTGTTTGAGGGCAGTGTCCAGGGCGTGGTGGTCCATGCGGCAAAATAGGGCTTGCCCCACTCGTTCCACATGGAATCGTCTGACTTGATTTCAAACAATGCAGTACATGTAGTGTCCTTGACGTCCCTGTAGCAACCAGGCTGGTTCAGTTCGTGCGAAGACAATCCCGTACCGGCACCGGGAGAATAGGGTTGAATGGTGTAGCCCTTGTACAGTAACCCTTTGTCGTACAACTGCTTCAGAAGCCACCATAAAGTTTCGATGTATTTGTTGTCGTAAGTGATGTAGGGATGATCCAAATCCACAAAATAGCCCATCTGCTCTGTCAGTTTGCGCCATTCGGCAGTAAACTTCATCACATTCTCCCTACATTTCCGGTTGTAATCTGCCGTGGAAATATACCGCTTGCTGTCCTTATTGTCTATGTCTGCCTTGGTGATACCCAACTCTTTTTCGACACTCAGCTCTACCGGAAGGCCATGGGTATCCCAACCAGCCTTTCTACGCACCTGATAACCTTTCATGGTCATGTATCTGTTGAACGTGTCTTTGATGGAACGCGCCAAGACATGATGAATACCCGGATGACCGTTGGCAGAGGGAGGACCTTCGAAAAAGATAAACTGTGGACAACCGTCCTTCTCGTCAATGGATTTGTGGAAGATATCCTCACTGTTCCATTGCTCCAATATCTCATTGTTGACTCTCGTCAAATCAAATTGTTTGTGTTCAGCAAACTTGGCCATATTATACGATTATTGTTTACCTATGTAAATGAAAAAACGTTGCAAAGATACTAATATTCACATACACTGCCAAATTAAATGTTGTTTTTCACAGAAAGCATTTCACCCTTTATCGGCAAGATTATGAAGAATCTGCTACTCTTTCTTTTCTTTAATATGCATCTGTATATACTTCATTTCCTTGAGTATATGTTCTTTCCGCTTGACAATGTAAGGGGATGGGCGTGATGAATTGTAGCGGATGGGGTTGGGCAATGTTGCCGCTATCAAGGCGCACTGACCTTTTGCCAAGTCCTTGGCAGTGCATTGGAAATGCCACTCGGCCACGGCATCTACACCATAGATCCCATCTCCCATTTCTATGGAATTCAGATACACCTCCATAATCCTGTCTTTGCTCCACATCAACTCTATCAGGACGGTAAAATAGAATTCAAGTCCCTTGCGCAACCAGGATCTGTCAGGCCATAGGAATACGTTCTTTGCCGTTTGCTGTGAGATGGTACTGGCACCATGCTTGTTTTTTCCCTTTTTCTGATTGTGTGCTATGGCTTTTTCTATGGCGGTGAAGTCAAACCCGTGATGCTGGTAAAACCGCTGGTCCTCACTTGCCATGACTGCCAACGGCATGTGTTCGGACATCTGTTCCAAAGGCACCCAATGGTGATGACACGTAATGCTCTTGCCGTCTTTTATCTGCTGCACCATTCGAATGAACATCAGCGGAGTAAAATAGACAGGAACAAAGCGCAACAGCACAACAGAAAGAATGGTGGATGCCAGAAAGGCAACCACCATCCACTTGATTGTTTTGATGAAAAAATTCAAGACAAACATTGTCTGCTACTGCAAGTATCAATTCTGAGACTGAGCAGCCTGTATCATTGCCTGGCTTGCGTACATATATACCTCTACGCGACGGTTCTGCTGGCGACCTGCTGCCGTAGAGTTGTCAGCAACGGGGTTGGAAGAACCCTGTCCCTCTACCGATTTGATTTGTGAAGCCTGTACACCGCAACTCTTCAGGTAATTAGACACGCTGTTGGCGCGGCTTACGGACAGAGGCTGGTTGATGGCATCAGAACCGGTGTTGTCTGTATGACCGATGATGGCCACGTCACAGTCCTTGTTACTGTTCAACACTGTGGCAAACTGAGCCAAAGAGTTCTTGGCACTTGCATTCAGGTCGGCCTTGTTGGTCGCAAACAGAATGCCGGAATCAAAGGTTACCTTGACGGCAGCAAGACCGTTGTTGTCGGTTACTGACTCCACCTGTGCATTCTGCACCTGTTCTGCCTGCTTCTTTGCCTTGTCCATTCTGTTACCGATGATGGCACCTGCACCTGCACCAATGGCACCACCCAGGGCTGCGCCTACCGCAGTATTACCGGCCATCTTACCAATGATAGCACCTACTAATGCACCGCCGCCTGTACCTATTGCAGCACCTTTCTGAGTATTGTTACACCCTGCAAAAATAACACCCAGACAGAGAATGAGTGTAAATAATCTTACTTTTTTCATTTGTGATGTTAGTTAAAAGTTTATTTTCAGCATGCAAAGATAATCTAATTATTTAAATGTTGTGTAGCGTTTCAAACTTTTTTTTGTACTTTTGCAAGCAAAATTCAAAAATTAACAGAGATTTGCAACCATGGCAAAGGAATTAAAAGATGTAGCGAAAAGGGCTGACAATTACAGCCAATGGTATAATGATTTGGTAACTAAGGCTGACTTGGCGGAGCAATCTGCCGTAAGGGGCTGTATGGTGATTAAGCCATACGGATATGCTATATGGGAGAAAATGCAGCGCCAGTTGGACGATATGTTCAAAGCCACAGGCGTACAGAATGCTTATTTCCCCTTGCTTATCCCCAAGTCGTTCTTGTCCAGAGAGGCAGAGCATGTGGAGGGATTTGCCAAAGAATGTGCCGTAGTGACCCATTACCGTTTGAAAGCCAACAGCGACAAGAGTGGAGTGGTTGTTGACCCGGAGGCAAAACTGGAAGAGGAACTGATTGTACGTCCTACCTCTGAAACCATCATCTGGAACACATACAAGAACTGGATTCATTCATGGCGCGACCTGCCCTTGCTGTGCAACCAGTGGTGCAACGTGATGCGCTGGGAGATGCGTACCCGTCCTTTCCTGCGCACCAGCGAGTTCCTGTGGCAAGAAGGTCACACAGCCCATGCCACCCGTGAAGAAGCAGAACAAAAGGCACAGCAGATGCTCAAGGTTTATGCCGACTTTGCCGAACAATGGATGGCTGTTCCTGTTGTGCAAGGCGTGAAGAGCGCGACGGAGCGCTTTGCCGGTGCGCTGGATACATACACCATCGAAGCCATGATGCAGGATGGAAAAGCCCTGCAGAGCGGTACCAGCCATTTCCTGGGACAGAACTTTGCCAAAGCATTTGAAGTAACCTTCCTGAACAAGGAAAACCAGCAGGAATATGTTTGGGCAACATCATGGGGAGTTTCTACCCGACTGATTGGAGCCTTGATTATGACACATTCCGATGATAACGGACTGGTGCTTCCTCCCCGGTTGGCTCCCATTCAAGTGGTCATTATTCCCATTTCGAAGGGTGCGGAGCAACTGGCACAGATTTCAGAAAAAGTAGCCCCCATCAAGTCAAAGCTCCGTTCACTCGGCATCAGCGTCAAATATGATGATTCTGACAACAAGCGTCCGGGATTCAAGTTTGCCGACTACGAACTGAAGGGTGTGCCTGTGAGATTGGTACTGGGTGGCAAGGATCTTGAGAACGGCACCATTGAAGTGATGAGACGTGACACCCTGGAGAAATACACGGTCGCCATCGACACTATAGTGGAACATGTGCAGTCTCTCCTCGACGATATACAGCAAAACATCTTTAAGAAAGCACTTGCCTTCAGGGATGCACACATCTATGAGTGTGACAACTATGAAGAGTTCAAGGAAAAGATTAAGGGTGGCGGCTTCTTCCTGTGCCACTGGGATGGTACAGAAGAGACGGAAGCAAGAATCAAAGAAGAGACACAAGCCACAATAAGATGCGTGCCTTTTGGATATGAACAGACTGAAGGCACAGACATGGTGAGCGGAAAGCCTGCAAAACACAGGGTGATTATCGCAAGAAGTTATTAAGTCCTCATCATGCGTTCTTGAAGAAAGCATTTTTCTAACATATATAAATAGGTAAGTTAATACAGTATTTCGATGGAATTAGCGACAAAATACGATCCAAAAGTTGTAGAAAACAAATGGTATCAGTACTGGATAGACAACAAACTGTTTAGCAGTAAGCCGGATGGCAGAAAACCCTACACGGTGGTGATACCTCCACCTAACGTTACCGGTGTGCTGCACATGGGGCACATGCTCAACAACACTATACAAGACATCCTCGTTCGCAGAGCCCGCATGGAGGGAAAGAACGCATGTTGGGTGCCAGGTACCGACCATGCTTCCATTGCCACAGAGGCAAAGGTGGTCAAGAAACTGGCCAACCAGGGCATCAAGAAGCATGACTTGTCACGTGATGAGTTTTTGAACCATGCATGGGACTGGACTCATGAGCATGGAGGAATCATTCTGAAACAGCTGCGCCGTCTGGGAGCCTCCTGCGACTGGGACAGGACAGCATTCACCATGGACGAGAAGCGTTCGGAAAGCGTCAACAAGGTGTTCGTTGACCTGTATCGCAAGGGCTACATATACAGAGGACTGCGCATGGTCAACTGGGACCCGAAGGCACAAACGGCATTGAGCAACGAGGAAGTGGTGTATCGCGAAGAGCAATCAAAGCTCTATCATCTCAAGTATTATCTGGCATCTGACTGCGTAGTGGAGGATGAGTTTCTGAAGACTGACACGAACGTCATCCACAAAGATGAGAAAGGCTACTATGCAGTAGTGGCTACCACCCGCCCGGAAACCATCATGGGCGATACCGCCATGTGTATCAATCCCAAAGACCCCAAAAACCAGTGGCTGAAAGGGAAAAAGGTTATCGTTCCTCTGGTGGACAGGGTGATTCCTGTGATAGAGGACAGGTATGTGGATATCGAGTTCGGTACGGGATGTCTGAAGGTGACTCCCGCACACGATACCAATGACAATATGCTGGGCAAGACCCACCATCTTGAAACCATCGACATATTCAACCCCGATGCCACCATATCAGCCCAGTCGCCATTATACGTGGGGATGGACAGGTTTGAATGCAGGAAACAAATCGTGATTGACCTTGCAGAAGCAGGATTGATGGAACGGGTGGAAGACTATACTAACAAGGTGGGTTATTCGGAACGCAATCCCGACACTGTCATTGAGCCTCGTCTTTCCTTGCAGTGGTTCTTGAAAATGACCCATCTGGCAGAAATTGCGCTGAAGCCTGTCATGGACGGAGAGATTGTATTCCATCCTGAAAAATACAAGGCTACCTACAAGAACTGGCTGGAGAATATACAGGACTGGTGTATCTCACGTCAACTGTGGTGGGGACACAGGATTCCTGCCTTTTACTACGATACCGATAAGTTCGTCGTGGCTGAAACCATCGAGGAAGCATTGACCCTTGCCAAGCAGGAGAGTGGCAACAGCAACCTGACCCTCGACGGTCTGACACAAGATGATGATGCTTTGGATACGTGGTTCTCTTCCTGGCTGTGGCCTATTTCCCTGTTTGATGGCATCAACAAGCCTGGCAACGAGGAAATATCCTACTACTACCCTACTGCCGACCTCGTCACTGCCCCTGACATTATCTTCTTCTGGGTAGCCAGAATGATTATGGCTGGTGAAGAATACATGCATCAGGTACCGTTCAGGAATGTGTATTTCACAGGTATCGTCCGTGACAAGTTGGGACGAAAGATGTCGAAATCTCTTGGCAACTCGCCCGACCCCATTGAGCTCATCGAGAAATATGGTGCCGACGGCGTGCGCATGGGAATGATGCTGTCGGCTCCTGCCGGAAACGATATCCTGTTTGACGAGTCTCTGTGCGAACAAGGCAGGAACTTCAACAATAAAATCTGGAACGCCTTCAGGTTGGTGAGCAATTTTGAAGTGAACGACTCCATTGAACAACCTGAAGTATGCAAGCTGGCAGGAAACTGGATGCAGGCAAAGATAAACGAGGTCAGTGAAGAAATAGACTCTCTGTTCAGCAAGTATCGTATCAGCGAAGCACTGATGTGTGTCTATAAACTGTTCTGGGACGAATTCTCGTCATGGTATCTGGAAATGATCAAGCCGGAATACGGTTCGCCCATCGACGGTGCGACCTACGCAACCGCATTGCAGCAGTTTGAACAACTGTTGAAATTGCTGCATCCCTTCATGCCCTTTATCACAGAAGAGTTGTGGCAACATCTCTATGAAAGGAAAGAGGGTGAGTCAATCATGTTCTCTCCCGTTGCCACGCCTTCAGTTGCAGAGGAACAGCGTATCATGCTGGATGAGATGGAAAAGGTGAAGCAGATAATCAGCGGTGTCAGGACCATCCGCAACCAAAAGAACATCGCACCCAAGAACGCACTGGTATTGCAGATTCTCAATACCCATGCTTATGACAAATATCTGTCTGTCATCACCAAGATGGCTAATCTGTCTTCCGTGGATTACATCACGGTCAAGGATGCCGATGCCTCTGCCTTTATGGTCGGCACCGATGAATTTGCCATTCCTTTGGGCAACCTGATAGACAAGGATGCGGAAATTGAGAAACTGGAAGCGCAACTCAAGCACTTGGAGCAATTCCTGTGCGGTATAGAAAAGAAATTGTCCAACGAGAGATTTGTTGCCAACGCACCGGCCAATGTGGTAGAAATGGAGCGCAAGAAGCAAAGTGACAGCAAAGAGAAGATTGCAGCCATCAAGGCTTCTCTCGCAAGACTGAAATCATAAGCATCCTTTGCTTTCTTTCCAAACAAGAGGCTTGTCATGTGAAAACTTGACAAGCCTCTTGTTATTTGTGTCAACGAAATGCTGACTATCACTCTGACTTTATTTGATACTTCTGATGGAATCACTGGAAAGAAATAACAAAATTAGCTCATCGAAAAGATGAATATATCTTTGTTGGCTGTAAGATTAATAACCTTATCGCCGCAAGATTAATAACCTTATCGCCGTAAGATTAATAACCTTATCGCCAATGAAGCTAACTGTCATTGGCAACGCAACAATATCTCCTGCCTCTACCTGATAAACATCACCTTATACGGAATTCATCGAACGTTAATATACTGAAATATTTGGAGATTTTCCTATAATTCCGTGAAAAAGATTTGTGGATGTCCTTTGGTCATGATAACACCGGTACTCATACCATTATTACAGCAGTACTCTGCCCGGAGTGCTACCGCAAAAGCAACACGGCAATATACACAAGCCCCGCCCCCAAATTGAACGGAATAAACATTGACTTCCGGCGCATTACAGATTCCTTACCGGAATGTCATTCATTGATTTCAGGTATTGCTGATGCTTTGTCTGGACATTATCCCATTCTCCATTGCTCTGGACACTCTCCGGCAATGGGATGGAGATTTGACCATAAGATTCTAACCTGCCGACGATAACACCAACGGTCAGTGTTTCGACTGTCATCCCCGGCATGTATCTGACAGACTCACTCTTTTCGTCACTCACAATCTCAACCAACAATCGGGTATTGACCAATTCGCACAGCAAGCTGTTCAGCACTCTGATTGGAATCTTCGTTTCCCTTGCGATGTCGGTTGTTGAAAACGGCGGAAGTCCCTTTTCAAACTGTCTGCTGACTACTGCCATGATACTGAGACTTAATGCGATTTTGTTGCCATGGCTGATGTCGCCTTTATCGTATGTAAAGTCAAAAAGTGAAATGTTCTGACTGGCAAAACTCATGACAGAGCCGAACAGGCAGATGGTCCAAGACAACTGTATCCATAAGATGAATAACGGAAGCGCTGCGAAAGAACCGTATATGGCATTGTAACTGGACACCCAAATCTGAGAATGGATATAGGCATACTGCAGCGATTGCATCGCTATACCTGCAATGATGCCAGGCAAGATACAGTGACGCACCTTGACATGGGTATTGGGCACAAAGACAAACAGACCGATAAAGAACAAGGACATGATGACATACGGCAGGGAGTCTATCAGCAACAGCAATGCTGACGCGACTATAGCCTGGGAGCGTACACCGTCTGCAATGGTAGCCACATAGAGGGAGATTCCTGTGGAAAGCACAAGGATAACCGGCAGGAGCAAGAACAACGAGAGATAATCCGTACAGGTTCTGAAGATACTCCTGCTTTTGTTTACCTGCCAAATCAGATTTAACACGCGTTCTATATTTGTCAGCAGGAGCAGCACTGTACATAGCATGAACACCAGACCGAAACCCAACAGTATTCCGCTCTTGGTATGTACCAGATAACTGTTTACAAAACTGACGATGACTTCCGCCACTTGCGGCTGAGACTCAAAAGCCTGCTTGAACCAATACTCAATGTATTTGTTATAGCCAAAACCTCTTGCTATGGCAAATATCACTGAAAATATCGGGACGATTGCCAACAGGGTGGAATAGGACAATGCCGCCGTCTCTTTCGTCAACTGTTTGGAAATGAAGAGACTGACAGTAAGTTTCAGAACACTTGCCAAATGCAGGCACATGGTGCGAAACCACTTCAGAACGATTCTCAGAAACTGCATAGCGACAATATTTTAATGGTTTGAATGACACGAATAATACGAAGGCTATCAGGCAAGGAATACCCTCTCCCACTCTTTCATAATAGCATCAACAGAAAAATCTCTCACTCTTGACAAAGACTTGCCGGATTTTTCCATCCATAGCGTCTCGTTCGTCAGTTGCTCCATACATGCGGCAAGTTGCTGCACATTCTCACTCTTGAAAAAACAACAGGTACCACTCCTTTCCATCAACTCACGTGCTACTGGAAGGTCGGAGGAAATAACAGGAAGCCCATGGCTCATTGATTCCAAAAGCACCAGCGGCATCCCCTCCCATCTGGAGGACAATACATACACGGAAGCGTGCGCATAATGCTGCTGAATCATAGGGGTGAAAGGCATTAGCCGTACCCTGCCTTCCAGATGATGCGCTTGTATCAGCTTTCTGTATAAGGGCTCTTCCTCGCCTTCGCCGACTATCTCAAGGGTCCATTCCCTGTTATTTGCGGCAAACAGCGCAAACGCGTTGATCAACACGTCAAACCCCTTGTGTCCGTGCGAGAAGCGTCCCACGGAAAGGAACTTCTTGTATTCATACTTTCCTTTCCCCGCGGGTGGCAAGGTGAGTGGATTGTATATGACTTTGGTATTCAGACGAAGGTTGTTCTGAAACAGCCGTAAATCAGACTCAGACAGTACGACAATCGCATCCATATCACGCATTTGAAAAGAGAAGAACGATTTCAAATGAGGCAGATACGGATGATTCTTTTCAAACAACGCATCATAACAGTTGTGAATCCAAGCGATGGATTTCTTCACACCCAGTCTGCGCCGAATAGAAGCAAGATGCAAGGCACAAAAGGCATGTACCGCTATTACCACATCAGCATTCTCCTGTTCTATAGCCCGCTGCAGTTCCCTCTTGTATTTCGGCAAAAAGAAGCTGTAGGAATAGAGCCTGCTTGTGAAACGATTGTGAGGAAGGCATTTTTTATATAGCAGGCTCAGGAACTTACACCACAGATAACTGACATTACGCTGAGAACGGTAGTCAATACTCCTGAACGAGATGGAGGTTTTGTCGTAGCCATACATCTCTTTGTCGGCAGCCTTGTCGGTACTGAGAATCACCACCTCATGCTTCTTTGACAAGGCTGTTGCGATGACAGACAGGACTCGCTGCACGCCCCCGAAATCAAAAACCGTGTCTGCATAAAAAAGGATTCTCATGGTATAGAAAGATACTTATTTTACAGTCAGATGGAAACACCCCTGCTTCACCTCATATTTGATGTAGCAGCGCCCATTGTTTCTAAAATCTCTCAACACCTCACTCAATACCCATTTCAGAGTATCATTGCTTACCACACGCCGATGAGGTCCGTCGGGCATTTCTACCGTTTTATAGCGGTTATAGCATATATCTACCGTTGTACCATACAAATGGCAACTGTTTTCCGTAGCGTTAAAATTGCTCTTTTTCAGATTCCGGATATCCTTTTTCGTCCGCAACACGCTTGTTACGATAATCTTATGGAAAGGAATCCCCTTCACGTACAGACTATCGAAAAAAGACTTGCCAATATCCTGCAAAAGATTGGATGCTTTCGGAACCAGATAAGGGATGCTGCTCTTCAGGTTGTCCACATGGAAGTACGGATTGCAGCCAATAAAGACAAGCTCCTTCATTCTTTGCTCCGCATCATTCCTGTCTTCTACGGGACTTACACCATTCTTCTTGGCACTGACAATCTGAACATCGTTATTGTCGGGAAAAGTGTTTTTGAAGGAAGGTACGCTGTATATTTTATGTGACCTGTCTTTCAAGCTAACGCTGTTCAGTACAGGCTCATCACAAACATCCGGTTCAAAACGGCTGAGTGTGTCCTTCTTCAGGGAAGCTCCATTATCTGCAATACCGACAGGATCCGGAGAATCTATATGCCTTACCCGTTTGACAATAAACATGGCAAAAACAAACGATACAAAGCATATCGTAAAGAATGCCTTGTATTGTTTTTGTGAGTTCCGGCGATAAATGTCTCTTCGAATATCGAGTTTTCTAAACAGCCATAACGCTATCGCCTTGATATAAATTCTCAGAATGTTCATCCGACTACCTAATTCTGTCAGCAGACCTCACCAACTCTTCATCTGCATGTATTGCTCTCCTTGCCAAGTAGGTTAACAGAACAGATACCAACGGCAGAACTGAAAACCAATGCAGTCTGAAGACTTCCAGGTTAGCCGCGTCTGGCAGTACAAGGAAAAAAACCGTTGCCAGCAGATGCCATCCTACCAAAAGAACAAGGATAAAGGTACAAAGTCTCATCTGGTTCCTGCGATTTCCATAACTGCTGATGGTGTAAGCGGATAATAGGACGGCGGCCAACTGTATCAGAAAGAGCGGCAATGTGATAAGACTGTACGACTTTCCGATATTTACATACAGGTTATATACCTCCATGAGATCACCGTTACCTTGGTTGCTGATGTAGCCCCACGGGAAACACGATGAGACAATCAAAAGCAGAATTGAAATGGCAAGATAAGCAGATTGGATGCGTTGAATCATCTTCTTCAGCAGATTTACAGTTCCATCTGATTGTTTGCCTGCTCACGCTGAGTGTCTCTCCAATACACCTTGCCCTCTACAAACTCCTGTGTTGCCAACAGTACGGGCTTGGGCAGTTTCTCGTAGTAACGGGATATCTCTATCTGTTCACGATTCTCAAAAACTTCCTCCAAAGAATCATTATAAGAAGCAAACTCTGCCAGTTTCTTGCTCAAATCATCCTTGATTTGCGCAGAAATCTGGTTTGCTCTTTTCCCAATGATAGCAACGCTTTCATAAATATTTCCCGTCTCTTCACTTAAATCCATGATGTTACGGGTCACAGTGTTAACGGGGGCTTTTGATTTTTTGTAGTCCATTTTATTATTCAATTATTTATGTTATTCAAAATATTTATGTTATTCAAAATGCTTTGTCAGTTCTTTCCGATAATCTTCTTGCACTTCTTGATGTATTGGTTTGCCAGTGAGGCACTATTGCTTTCCGGATATTCATTCAGGAAACCATAGCACTCATCCTCGGCATCACGATAACGATCCATTTTCTTTTCTTCCACACTCTGCTGAGCCAGTTCGAACTTGCTCTTCATTATCAGTACGGCAAACTCCTCACGCAAATTAGTGAACGGGTAGGTCTTCAGCGCGTTCTGCGAAGTAACAATACATGCCTCGTAGTTAGAACCTCCACCGATGCAATTACTGAAGTAACCACCCAGATTGTAGTATAGTCTCGCAGAGAGCAACTCCTTCATAACCAGTTTATCCTGAAGCTCAAACAGACGTGATTGCGCCAAGCTCCTCTGTTTTGACTCCGGATAATAATCCAGGAACTGCTGATAAGCAGCTATGGCACCTACCGTTGCCGTCTGGTCAAGCCTTGGTTCCGGAGTGCTCTGATAGAGTGACTGTCCTACGTAGAACGAAGCCTGTTCAGCATATACGCCCTTTGGATAAGAGGAGCAATACTTCCTGAAAGTACTTGCCGCATTCTCATAGTCCTTGTCGCCATACAGTGCCATGCCCAGCATATACAGACATTCCTCTGCATTGTCAGAGCCCTTCTGTATGGTCACAAGATCCTGCAGCAGAACCACAGCCCTGTTGTACTGTCCACGGGCAAAACATTCTTTGGCGTATTCGTATTTGTAGGCATAATCCGTAGTCTTATACACTCTGTTAAACTCCGTAGCACACCCACAAAAGCACAGGCATACAGATAAAAGAGGGATTATAATACTTTTCATTCAATTCTCTATTTGGAATGCAAAGTTAATGATTTTCATAGAAATGGCAAAAAGGATAGTGTAATTTTCACAATTTTTCAAGAGCCTTTTCACTGGCAGTACATAATGGTACGGGAAACGCCCCACACATGCCTATACAGGGTTACAGAAATTCAAGCGAAATCAGATTGCCCAGCTGATACACCAAGACGGAAAGAAACCATGCAAGCACCGTGGTGTAAACTGCGGTGAATACCGTCCATTTCCAAGAACCGCTCTCTTCCTTGATGGCAGAGATGGTGGCGATACACGGGAAATAGAACAATACAAACACCAAAAAGCTCAATGCCACAACAGGCGTTATGCCGTCGGCACGCATGGACTCCACGTTATTGTCATACAGCACCCCCAAGGAAGAGGCAACAATCTCCTTGGCTCCGATACCGGATATCAGTGCAACATCAAGTTTCCAGTTAAAGCCCTGAGGGGCGAACAAGGGTTCTATGGTTTTGCCGATGACACCCAAATAGCTCTGTTCCTGCTGTTCAAGTTCTGTCAGGGAATCATCATGTGGGAAATAGCCTAATGACCATACAATGATACTGGCTATCAGAATCACTCCACCCATCTTTTTAAGGTAGTGCTTCCCCTTCTCCCATGAATGTCTTAATATCGACTTGACAGTGGGAAAACGGTAGGGAGGCAATTCCATGACAAAGGGCACATCATTGCCTTTGATGAGATATTTGTTGAACACCTTGCTGAATATTACAGCCATAAGGATGCCAAGCAAATATAGCCCAATCATAATAAGGCTCTGAAGATGTTCGGGAAAGAACATGCCAATCACAATCACATAAATGGGAAGGCGTGCGGAACAGCTCATCATGGGAATAATGAGCATGGTAATCAAGCGCGAACGCCTGCTCTCCACAGTCCTGGTGGCCAATACGGCAGGCACATTACATCCAAACCCCATCAGTAACGGGATAAACGATTTGCCATGAAGTCCCATTTTATGCATCAACTTATCCATGATAAAAGCGGCACGCGCCATATATCCGGAGTCTTCCATAAAAGAGATGAACGCATATAGAATAAGTATTTGCGGCAGGAAAACGACTACGGCACCGGCACCACCCAAGACACCATCGACCAGCAGGTCGTTAAATACTCCCGACGGAAGGACTGCCGACAGCCATTCCCTTAGCGTATCAATGCCCAGAGAAATCAAGTCCATCGGATATTGTCCCAACACAAAGGTTGTTTGGAACATGACCAACAGCAGCAGGATAAACATGGGAAAACCAGCATATTTATTGGTGATTATCTTGTCAATCACATGCGTCAGCTGGTAGGTGTCACGAGATGTGCCCTGACTATAGCCGGCTTCCTGCAATGCCCCATGGATGATGCCATATTTGGCATCCATGAAGGCTGTCTCGGAATCCTCGCCGGTTTCCTGCAGGATATGTTTCACCTCATCGTCGCGCACTTGGAGAATCTCCTTGGCATTAGGCAAGGTGTTGACTACCGAAAGCACATCCTTGTCCATCTCCAGCAGTTTGATGGCAAGATAGCGTATGGAATATTTGTAACGTATCTGCTCGTTGTTCTGGAGTTCAGCCTTGACAGCCTCTATGCTTTTTTCAAGAGCTGCACCATGATACAGGTGGATGTGCCTTGAAACACTGTTATTGGGTTTGATGCCATGTGCAAAATCCTCACCGTGATTTCCTCCGTGATGCCGCTCATAATTCTGGTGCCATGCACTCAATTGCGCTGCCACCTCAGGATTCAGGTTTCCTTCCTTGTCCAGAAAGTCAATGCCCTCGTACAGATTGATGATGATATGGAAAAGCAAATCCACTCCCTTGCCGGTCTTGAACACCGTAGGAATCATTGGAACACCAAACAGTTGTCCCAGCTTGTTGTGGTCAAGGGTGTCGCCTCTGGAGAGCAATTCGTCATACATGTTCAAGGCACACACCATACGCAGGTTCATATCTATCAGTTGCATGGTAAGATACAGGTTGCGCTCGATATTGCTTGAATCAAGTACATTGATGACAACATCCGGGGTGTTCTCGATAATCTGTTTTCTTACATACAGTTCTTCAGGACTGTATGCAGACAGGGAGTATGTGCCGGGCAAATCAACGATATGAAACCGGTAGCCCTCAAATTCCATATATCCGTCACAGGCATCTACTGTGACTCCGGAATAATTGCCTACTCTTTCATGGGCTCCTGAAACAAAATTGAACAGCGACGTTTTTCCGCAATTCGGATTTCCAATGAGTGCCACATTGATCGTTCTGCGCTTATGCATCGCGATTTCACGCAACTGGTTGTCGGATATATTGTCTTCACGGACAGTTTTGCTGCCAGAATAACTCATTTCGTTATAGACGGGCATCACACTCTCCGACAGTTTCAGATTCTTCGCCTCTTCCAAAGAGACTATTTCAATCATTTGAGCTTCAACGCGCCTTAGGGAAACCTCATAACCCATCAATTGGTATTTGATGGGATCCTGCAGGGGAGCATTGAGCAGCACTTCAATTACTTTGCCCTTGATAAATCCCATTTCAACAATCCGTTTCCTGAAGCCGCCATGTCCCAATACTTTGACAATAACGGCTTTTTCGCCTGTCTTAAGCTCAGATAATTTCATAATAGTTTGAACAAAAAGGCGGTCAGATGCACACCATCCAACCGCCTCACACATATTTAAATGGATTATTCTCTTTTTAGAAGAACAGGTAACGGTTATCCACTACCTTAGCGTTCTGATACAAATTGTACATCAAACGATTGAATACCATCTGTGAGTTTTGCATTTGCAGTTGCCTGTCAATTGCCTTGGCATCCTTATAGGCATTCTCCTTCTCGCCTTTCTTCAGCACCTGGAACAGGTAGGCTGCCTGCTTTCCCTTCACCAGATGGTCGCTGAAAGAGCCTTGCTTGGCAGATGCGACAGCACCACTCAGTGCAGGTTCGCTTGCTCCGATAGCCTTCACATAGGCTGGAGCACCAAAGGTGATTTGCTTCACGGTGTCAACAATCATTCCCTTTGACTTGGCCTCTGCCACAGATTTCAGGGAAGCATACTTGCCTTTGAGGACATCATACTTCTTGTCCAATTTCAGCTCAGCCTCCAAATCAGCTTTCACATCCTCCAAATCAGCATAGCCTTTTGCATGGATCTTATTCATGGCAACTACCAACAGGCAGTCATTATTGCCACATTCATACAGAGGGGAAATAGTACCCTCCTTGGTTTCGAAAACCCACTTCAGCGCATCTCTTGTGCCACGTATTCCAGCCACATAGTGCTCGTTGTTGAACAGGTTCTTGCGCTCGCTCACCTTAAAGCCATAGTTTGCAGCCTTCTTCTCCAAATCCTCGATTGTAGAGCACTCGCTGACATACTGGCTGAACTTATTGTATGCTGCCGAATAGGTATCTTTCGAGAAATCAATGGTATGCTTGATGACGGCAGTGACATACTTGTCAACAAACGCCTTGCGGTTCACAATCTGAATGACTACATTGCCCTGCGCAAACGCAAGATTCTTAACCTCATTGACCGGAGTGTTGTTCAGTGCTTCCAAGAATGCCTTGGTGTCACTATCTACAGAAGAAGAACGCTCGTACATGGCACTGGTAAGCCACTGGGACTTGCCTTCCTGTCCGTACTTCTTGGCGAGTGCTTCAAAATCGGCACCACCCTTGAGTGCGTTGTAAATACTGTCGGCAGTCTTTCTTGCTTCCTCAACAGATGCACCTCCCACCTGGATTTGACGGTACTCAACAGAGTCGGGCAAAGAAACTTTGGAAATAAGTTTAACCAGATTCAGAGTATTGTCTGCCTTGTTTTCAAAAGGCTTGATAGTCTGTCCTACCTGCATGGAGTCGAGTTTTGCAGCAATATCTGCAGAGAACGCCTTCTTGGTAACAGGAAGACCTGTATAAGAAACAGATGACTGTGCCTTGCGTACAATGCTTTCAGCATCGCCTCCGTTCTGCAGGTTGTTGTAAGCGGTGTTCATGGCATCCATCAAAGCCTTGTGGTCTGCAGCAGAAGCAGAAACATGGAACTCCACATACTTGATGTCACGACTTTCCTCAAACTGCTTGTACTTTTCCTTGTCCTCGTTGTACTTTGACTTCAGTTCCGCATCAGTCACCTGCACATCCTTATCGTTGATATTGCTGTAGGGTGCTATCGCCAGAAGAACAGTACTTTCAATGTTCTGACCATCCATGGCAGCCTGTACAGACTGGGGATTTGTCAGAAGACAGTTCTTCAACAGCACCTGATACTTTCTGGACAGCAACTCCTGACGAAGTGTTTTCTCGATAAATCTCCAGTAGTTTTGAATACTCTGGTAATACTCAGCCATCTGTGCGTTCTGCTGGACATCGATTTTCTTGACCTCGGCCAAGAACTTGGTCAACATGGTAACATCAAAACGCCTTGTCTGCTGATTTACGAAAGGCGACTGCAACAGCAAAGGTTCAGTACCTTCCTTCAACACATTCTGCAGTTCTTCATCAGTAACCGTCAATCCCAGTTTCTCTGCCTCAGTCTTGAGAATGGTGTTGGTAACATACGCATTCCATACTTGGTCTTTCAACGCATTCAGTTGCTCATCAGTCAGGTTGTCAACGCCTTGCGTAAGCTTTTGTGCATTCTGATACTCATCAACCATCTCCTGGAATTCCTGTACCGAAATGCGCTGTCCGCAAACTTCTCCCACTTGCTGACGTCGTTCGTTGCTTGTAGCCTCACAAGAACGGAACATCTCTTCAGCAATGAACGCGAAGAGGCCCAAACCGATGATGATTATCAAAAGAGTGCCTCTTTTTCTAATTGTTCCTAATACTGCCATTGTTAATTGATTGTTATGTTTTTATTTTCTGTTCTTCATCCAATTAGCGTGCAAATTTACAAAAAAAATAATCAATCACTCTACTTTTGGTAAAAAAATATCTGTCAATAGGTTTGTAATCAAGGAATCGTACGGATTATTCACCAAAACCGCAGAGTTATCGCCTGGTGGCAGCCTTAGGCAATGCCACCTGCCTTTTCTGTATGGTTTCCACGCTGTCCTGGGGGGTATTCGGTGTACTGGCAGTGGTGTCTTTTTCTGCCGTATCCTGTACAAAAGAGCCCACAGAATTCGATATCGTATAACGGGTCATCCTCTCGTCGCTTCTGAAGTAGGTGCCTGAAAGCACCCTTTCAGGCGTAATGACAATAGACGGTTTATGGGAATACAGTTCGTGTACCATACCATCCCAAAACAGCTCCTCGCTGCGGAATATAAGTCCTTCCACATTCCTGACAGATACCCTGCCCCGCAGTTCCCACAACTTCTTCTTGTCATAATACCAGGCGGTATCTGCCTGGACATACAACTGGACATTGAATTTCTCATCAAACTGTTCTACGAAAATTCCTTTCAGGAACGTCCATCTGGAGGGTTCTTTGACGGTATTCACGTCCCAGCATTCCGATACTATCCTGTATTTTATCACCCCCGAGTCAGACACCAAGGTATTCACTCCATAACTTACCATCATGGAAACGGAATCCCTGTCGTGAATAGCCGGAGCCGTATGCTCACTTGTCTTGGAACATGACAGGAACAGACTCAGAGGAAGAACAAGAATGTATAGGAAACGTCGCATAGATTATTGTACCTTCCACTTCATAAACCAACGTTCGTTGAAAGTGATTCCGATGTTGAGTCTGTAATAGTCTTCCGTAATCATGGAGGAGGAATGAGAGCGAATCCACTGCCCACTGATATTCAATATCGACTTGCCGCTCTTCAGGAGGGGGAAGCCGAAACCGGCACTCACACCATATTCCTTAGGTCCGTCCTGCCCATTCACTGTAATATACGGAGTGGCATAAGACACACCCATTTTATAATGTACACGACGCAAATATCTGGTGCTGCTTTCATTAGGCACCCACTCTGTACCTAAGACAACCTTATGCCTGTCTTTCAGAAGTCCGTCGGCAGAGGTATAACTGTATGCATCCTTGACGTTGTTGTCAGGAATACTCAGGTTCCCCCATTTCTGCAACGTATAGTCTGCACCTACCATCCATTTGGTGCCATGCTTCCAAGAAACGCCGGCACCAAAACTGTGCGGCATACTGTAGGCGTCTGTGATGGTCATGGGAGTCGAGGTAGAAGTTCCGCTGGAAGAACTTGCGTTGATGACATTCAATGTAGCGTCACCTCTCAACCTGTGCCCCAATCCATAGGTCAGACCATAGGTAAGTGTTTCGCCTGCCGCTATTTCATGCTGATACTGTACTCCAAAATCCAGTTTGTAACTATTGATGTTTGCGGCATATTGTCTGGTGATGGTATTCGTATAACTGTCTTTGCCTGGTATGGACACGCTTTTCTCATAATTTCCCCAAAGATAGGAGAAGTTGAAACCTACGGAAAAATTCTTCAGCGGACTCCAGCCGATGCCTAAAAAGGCCTGGTTTATGCCACCTGTGCCACTATATACATCCGTCGAAGAAGAGGTTGAATTGCCGATTTTGTTGCTATTCTTGTAATTGTAGCCAATGGCAGAGAACGGCACGAAACCTACACAAATGCCCATACGGGGCCTAAGGCGGAACGAGGCAACGACATAGTCGAAATCCGCATTGTTTGCCTTGATTCTCGTGTCACCTTCCTTGAATGAGGTGATTTGTCCAGAGAATCCCACATCCAGCAGCATCGTCAATGAGTCCACAGAGGAATAGGAAGCAGGATTGGCAAAATTGACCTGCCTGGAATCTCTGACACCATACGACAATCCCGACATCGCCTTGTTGAAGCCCAATGACTGATCAGACAATACGCCCAGTCCATACTGGCTGTATGGGGAATTGGTGGCGGTTTGCGAACAAACGGTTACACTACAGAAAACAAGCTGTAGAATGAATATGGAAATCTTCTTTTTCATTGCTTTGATAACTTCTCATTATTATAAATAAGCACTCTGTTCAAACCTTTAGGAACAATATAGCCATCCTTTATAATTTGTATGTTTTCAGGTAGTTGCAAGTCAATCTGCACACCACCTGTCAGGAACACTTTCAAATCCGGAACACGCCTGAAGCACTCCGACACATAGCCTTCCACTTCATACTTGACACCCAACATGACACCACTCCTGACGGCAGTCTCTGTGGAATTGCCGTGAAACAAGACATCCCCTTTTCTTACCACAAGAGGCAACGAGTCCGTGTATTGATGCAATGCCTTCAGTCGGATGGTTGGACCAGGGGATATATTGCCGCCCATGTAGTCTCCACCGGAGGAAACAAAGTCATAGGTAATACACGTGCCCACATCCACTACCAATATATTATGACCGGGATATTCCCCGTAAGCGCCTATGGCAGCTGCCAGTCTGTCACCGCCCAACGTGCCGGGAGTAAGATACTTGTTCCGGATAGGAATGGGAGTCCGGTCAGGTTGGAAAGACAGCATGGGAAAGTCCAGGGCACTGATGAAGCCGTGCATCTTTTCGTCCAAGGAAACAACAGATGAATATATGCCGCGATGGAACGCATATCTCCGGCACATCTGGGATAACGGGCCAGTCTCGCCATGCTCCATACGAACTTCCTCTATCGGTGTCATGCCATCAAATGCCACCAATTTCACGCAAGTGTTACCGATATCAATAACGAGATTCATCTTGTTTTTTCACTTTAGACTGCAAAATTATTGAAAAAAAATGATATAAAGCACCGAAAAAATAGAAAAAGGAAGTATTTTTGCATTGTGAAACAAATATCAATAAATAAATACACTTTCAGAGTCTTCATTATCGGGTACTTCTTAGTGAACGCTGTGTTCACGCACGCCACCGAAACTTTGCCTGAAGAGGATTCCGTTATTTGCAGTTTGATAACCTGTTCACCCTACGAGAAAGAGATTTATAGTCTGTATGGTCATACAGCCATCCGCTACAAGGATTTGAGGTGTAACCAAGACTGGGTTTTCAACTATGGTGTATTCAATTTCAAGAAGCCTTTTTTTGTCGCCCGTTTCGCCCTGGGACACACCGACTATGAGCTGGGCGTGTTGCCATTCGCCCTCTTTATAGAAGAATACAAACGCCAGAACCGCACTGTAACAGAGCAGGTACTGAACCTTACAGAGGAAGAAAAAACCAGTCTGTTCAAGGCACTGGTCATCAATCTGGAACCGCAAAACAGGGAATACAGATACGATTTCTTCAACAACAACTGCACCACCAAGGCAAGAGACATGATTGAGAGTTGCATTGAAGGAACAGTTCATTATGCTCACACAAGCACGCCGAAAACATCCTACCGAAGCATCATCGACCGATATACCGCCGCCCACCCTTGGGCACAGTTCGGCGACAACATCTGCTTAGGACTGGCTGCCGATATGCCCATCACCGACCGCGAGCAGCAGTTCATCCCCGAAAATCTCATGCAAGATTTCCATGACGCCACGATTGCAAGGGATGGCAGAGAAAGCGGGTTGGTGACACGCGAGAACATCCTGCTCAGGCATACGGATGCCCGTCAAGAGACAGCGGATGTCATCACACCTCGGCTGGTGTTCGCTTTACTGCTGCTGCTGACCGTTCTGCTGACGTGGGCAGAAGCCACGAAGAAAATACGCCTGCCATGGTTTGACGTGTGCCTGTTTTCTGTAATATCCATTGCAGGAATCATGATTTGCATACTGTTCGTTTCAAAACATCCCACCACAAGTACCAATCTGCAAATACTGATTCTGAATCCGGTTCCTTTTTTCTTTCTCCGCAAAATCATACGCAGGAGAGCCACAAGGTTCTGGAAATATGAACTTGCGGCGGTAATTTTGTTCCTTATCGGCTCTTTTTTCCAAAAATATGCTGAGGGAATGCATCTGTTGGCACTATGTTTGCTGACAAGGTGTGTATATAACATGAGTGACGGAAAACTTATTAAACTGGCAACCCGGCAATGATTTACAGGCAAATATCAATAGCCCTTATAGCAACGCTCCTGACATCTGTCAATGTCAAGGCACAGCCGCTGTTGACGCAACCCAAGCTGCTGGTAACCGTCATTGTCGATCAGCTGCGTTCAGATTACCTGGAGGCATTTGCTCCATTATACGGTGAAGACGGGTTCAAGAAGCTGTTACAGCAAGGCATGGTGTACAGCAATGCCTCCTACTCTTTTTCTCCGATAGACAGGGCTTCTGCCATTACCTCCCTGGTTACAGGCACACAACCATACTACCACAGCATCACTGGAGAAAGGTGGCTGGACAAGACCACATTAAGGCCTGTTCTCTGCATAGAAGACCAGCAATGTGAGGGTATCTTCACCTCTGACAGGGTATCTCCACACAATGTAGCCACATCTACGTTTCTTGACGAACTCAAGCTGGCTACCAAGGGCAAGGGGATAGTATTCTCCGTATCTCCTTTTATGGATGCCTCTGTTTTGGCGGGCGGCCATGCTGCCAATGGGGCACTCTGGATTGATGACAAGAACGGCAAATGGTGCACATCCACCTTCTATACCCAAAACAGCTCTTCATGGCTCAAAGCCATCAATGCGCTGCTGGCGCCTGCCGTTGTTGCCACCAGCACAATATGGGAGGCTTCCTCTCCCTTGTCTGCCAACTTCAACTTTTTCCTGTCGGGTGACAACCAACTGCCATTCAAGCATAAGTTTGACACTTCCGACGGCTACCATGAATTCAAGACAAGCGCCCTTGTCAATGAGCAGGTAACACAACTCGCATTGCAATGTATCAGAGGCAATGCGATGGGAGGAGACGCCATTACCGACATTGTTTCGGTTACCTATTATGCAGGTACTTTCAACCACGAGCCTGTGTCATACTGCCAGATGGAACTGCAGGACACATACGTGCGTCTGGACACAGAGATTGGCAAGCTGATTTCGGAACTGGAAAAAACCGTAGGCAGAAACAATGTGGTTTTCGTTCTGACAAGTACAGGCTGCTGCGATGAAGAATCCCTGAACTATTCCAGGTACAATGTACCCACGGGAAACGTGGATATGTCGCGTACAGCCAATCTGCTGAACATGTATTATGGCGCACTGTGGGGCAGTGACAAATACATAGAGACCACCTACAACAATCAGATATTCCTGAACCATCAACTGTTAGAACAGAAGCGCATCAGCCTGAAAGAGGCCACTGACAGGGCACAGGAGTTCTTATGCCAACTGTCGGGAATACGGAACACCTATACGGCTCAGCAACTTCTGACAGACACCAACCGGCAGAATGAAAAGATTCGCAAGGGATTTCATCCCGAACGCTGCGGTGACGTCATCATAGAAATATCTCCCGGGTGGAACCTGCTGAATCCTGACTACAACCAAAACAAGACATACCGTTCCTCGTTTATACCGTTCCCGATTATCATCTACGGCCTGAACTACGAAGCACAGAAGATAACCGATGCCGTAAGCGTCGAGCAGATTGCACCCACAATATCCAAAATCATCAGGATAAGGGCTCCGAACGCCTGTTCTCTGCAACCCTTATTCTAACTATCAATTCAGTAACAATAAAAAAAACAGACATACAATGGATTTCAACAAATTTCTTAAAGCGCTATTCGGTGACAAGTCTTCGAAAGACATGAAGCTGATTCAACCTTTGGTGGAAAAGGTCAAGGCCGTATCACCCGAGATAGAAAAACTGTCCAACGATGATTTACGTGCAAAGACAGCAGAACTGAAGAGCAACATACAGGATAAAGTAAAGGAACACAAGGCAAAGATAAACGACCTTAAACTTAAAATAGAAGATACGGACATCGACGAAAGAGGTCCTCTTTTCGCCCAGATTGACAAACTGGAAAAAGAGGTGCTCGACCTGTACGAGGATGCCCTGAATGAGGCGATGCCCACAGCATTTGCCATCGTCAAGGAAACGGCACGCCGCTTCGCACAGAACGAGGAAACCGTTGTCACGGCAAATGACTTTGACCGGGAGTTGGCAGCCAATCCTCAAAACGACTTCATCACCATAGACGGAGACAAGGCCATTTACCACAACCACTGGACAGCCGGAGGCAATGACCTGAAATGGGAAATGGTGCATTATGACGTGCAGCTGTTTGGCGGTATCGTGCTTCATCAGGGAAAAATCGCGGAAATGGCTACCGGTGAAGGTAAGACCCTCGTTGCCACCCTGCCTGTATTCCTGAATGCACTGACAGGAAACGGTGTGCATGTAGTTACCGTGAACGACTATCTGGCAAAACGTGACTCCGAATGGATGGGACCGCTCTACATGTTCCACGGGTTGTCGGTTGACTGTATCGACAAGCATCAGCCAAACTCTGACAGAAGAAGAAGGGCATATCAGGCAGACATCACTTTTGGAACAAACAACGAGTTTGGCTTCGACTACCTGCGCGACAATATGGCAGTATCTCCCGATGACCTGGTGCAGCGTGCACACAACTACGCCATCGTTGACGAGGTGGACTCCGTACTTATCGACGATGCCCGTACTCCACTCATCATTTCCGGTCCCGTTCCCAAAGGCGATGTCCAGATGTTCGAAGAATACCAGCCTCTGGTGGAACAACTGTTCGACGTGCAGAAGAGACTGGCAACACAGTATCTGGCAGAAGCCAAGCAGAAAATCACTGAGGGAAGGGAGAAAAACGACCAGAAGCTGCAGGAAGAGGGATTCCTCTCACTGTTCCGCTCCCACAAGGCCCTACCCAAGAACAAGCCTCTGATCAAGTACCTGTCGGAAGAAGGCATCAAGGCCGGCATGCTGAAGACCGAAGAGATATACATGGAAAACAACAACCGCAAAATGCCGGAGGCCGTAAAGCCCTTGTATTTCGTTGTTGACGAGAAACTGAATTCATGCGATCTCACGGACAAAGGTACAGAGTGGCTGGCAAAGCAAGTAAACGACAAGGCTTTGTTTGTGTTGCCCGACATCGTTTCGGAACTGTCGGCGCTTGAGGCAATCAAAGACCTCTCTGACGAGGAACGATTGAACAGAAAGGACGAACTGCTCAACCACTATGCCATTCAGAGCGAACGTGTCCACACGCTTCAGCAGCTGCTTAAAGCCTACACCATGTTCAATAAGGACGAGGAGTACGTGATTATCGACGGTGAAGTGAAAATCGTTGACGAGCAGACCGGACGTATCATGGAGGGCCGCAGATGGAGCGACGGCTTGCATCAGGCTGTAGAAGCCAAGGAGCATGTAAAAGTGGAGGCAGCCACCCAGACCTTCGCAACCATCACGCTGCAGAACTATTTCCGTATGTACCACAAACTGTCGGGTATGACGGGTACCGCATCGACCGAGGCAGGAGAATTCTGGGATATCTACAAGCTGGATGTGGTCGAGATTCCCACAAACCGTCCTGTCAAGCGTATCGACATGAATGACAGGGTGTATAAGACGGCCAGGGAGAAATACAATGCCGTTATCGACGAGGTACAGAAGATGCGCGAAAGCGGACGCCCCACCCTCGTCGGCACTACTTCGGTAGAGATTTCAGAACTTCTGTCGAAGATGCTGAACATGCGGAAGATACCTCATCAGGTGCTCAATGCCAAACTGCACCAGAAGGAGGCGGATATCGTGGCTCTTGCAGGACAGAGCACCAACGGGCTGGGTGCCGTAACCATCGCCACCAACATGGCAGGACGTGGAACCGACATCAAGCTATCTCCAGAGGTGAAAGCTGCCGGCGGACTTGCCATCATCGGAACCGAACGCCACGAAAGCCGTCGTGTGGACAGACAGTTGCGCGGACGCTCCGGTCGTCAGGGCGATCCAGGTTCTTCCATCTTCTATGTATCACTGGAAGACAAACTCATGCGACTCTTCGCCTCGGAACGTATCGCCCGCCTCATGGACAGGATAGGACTGAAGGAAGGAGAAGTCATTGAGCACAGCATCGTCACCAAAAGCATTGAGAGGGCACAGCGAAAGGTGGAAGAGAACAACTTCGGCATCCGAAAGCGCCTGCTGGAGTACGACGACGTGATGAACAAGCAGCGAACAGTCATCTACGAAAAGAGACGCCATGCGCTCATGGGAGAGAGACTGGGCATGGATATTTCCAATACGCTCTGGGACCGTATCGTGAACATTGTCGAGAACAACGATTACGAGGGATGCAAGGAAGAGTTCATACACATCTTTTCTATGGAAGTACCCTTCACCGAAGAGCAATTTGCCAACGAAAAGCACGAGAAGCTATGTGAGGAAGCCTTCCAGGTGGCTTTGGACACCTTCAAGAGAAAGTCAGAGCGCATCCAGGCCGTTGCCATGCCGATTATCCAGCAGGTATATGAGCAGAACGGCGCAAATTATGACAGAATCATGGTGCCCATCACAGACGGACAGCGCATATACAACATTCCATGCAACCTGAAAGAGGCTTACGACACCCAATGCAAGAGCATCATCAAGCAGTTCGAGAAGGTGCTGATACTGCACATCATCGACGACTGCTGGAAAGAGAACCTGCGCGAACTGGATGAATTGAAGCACAGCGTGCAGAATGCTTCGTATGAGCAGAAGGATCCGCTTCTGATATTCAAACTCGAAAGCGTGAAACTGTTTGACGCTATGGTGAACAACATGAACAACCGTATCACTTCTATCCTGATGCGTGCGGGAATACCCGAACAGCCACAAAACCAGTCTGTACAAGAGGCTGAACCGGAAAGGCGTCCTCAGAAGCCGTCTTACGTCGAGTCGAAGCAGAATCTTGACGAGGAGCGCCTGACCGACCAGAATCAGGTGGCAGCATCCCGACAGGACACGCGCGCCCGCCAGCCTCAGACTCCGATTGTGAAGGACAAGTTGCCGGGAAGAAATGACCCATGTCCTTGCGGAAGCGGCAAGAAGTTCAAGAATTGTCATGGCAAGGGGCTTGTATAATCCGCCTTGCGTTACACCTCTCGCAGGACCATACGGTCGTACTGCATAGTCGAATCATGGGTTGTTTCTCGCTCAAGAGATACAACCCATTTCGAATATTCACAGAACATTTTAAAGTACTAATCCAACCGATAATGCTGAATATAAAAGGATTTGTATGCAATTTCTTTCAGGAGAATTGCTACGTGGTAAGCGATGAAACAAAGCAGTGTGTAATCATTGACTGTGGGGCATACTACGAGGAAGAGAAGAGTGCGGTGGTGGATTATATCCGCAACAACTCGTTGACGCTAAAGTACCTGCTGGCTACCCATGCACATATAGACCACAATTTTGGCAATCCCGCCATCTTTACGGAGTTTGGTGTCAGGCCGATGGTATCTGCCAAGGATGAAGTGCTGATGAACCATCTGGCAAGACAGTCGGAAATGCTGTGCAACATCAGACTGAAAGAGGAGATGCCTCCTGTAGGTTCATTCTTTGACGAGAACACCGTCATCTCCTTTGGCTCACACCAGTTCAGCGTCATCCCTACCCCGGGACATACGCCCGGTTCTGTATTCCTGTACTGCAAAGAAGAGAACATCGCTTTTTCCGGAGACACATTGTTCAAGATGAGCATCGGAAGAACAGATTTGGATTTCGGCTCCTTCGCTGATATCCAAAGGAGTCTGGACATGCTTAAACGCACACTCCCCATGAACACGGTCATCTATCCCGGACATGGCGGTCACACCACCCTGGAAGATGAGGTGCGCCACAATCCGTTTCTACAAGACAGGCTTTGATAATTTCAGTGATGGTGAAAAAAACAACTTGGTAGGATTTAGCTCAGATTTTTGGCAAATTACAAATCGTACCAAGTTATTTTTTTTTCATCACTTAACGAACTATTGTCGAAAATTATTTGAAGCAAAGAAAATAATAAGTATCTTTGCAGAGGATATGAATGGATTAGAGAAACATTTGGAGATTCTTCTTCTTCACCATGATTGTGTTATCGTCCCCGGCTTCGGCGGATTCATAGCGCATCATGTGGTTGCAAAATACGATGAGCAGGACGGCTTGTTCATACCACCGATGCGTATTTTGGGCTTCAATCCATCATTGACCTCCATCAATGACTCTCTGCTGGCACAATCCTACATAGACACATTTGACGTGAGTTATCCAGAGGCACTGAAAATGATTGAGGACGAGGTGTCCCAGCTGAAGGCATCCCTGTACGCAGAAGGAAGCTTTAAACTTGCGTCTGTAGGAGAGCTGAAGGTCAATCAGGAAGGCAGGGTGGAGTTTTATCCGGACGAGTACGGCATCTTTTCACCATCCCTCTATGCCCTGCCCGTTATAGATATTGCCTCCATACGATTGTCGGCAAACCGTCCTGACCCACAGGAATCCCTGCAGCAGGAAACCTTTCGGGAGGAACAGATTGAGGCTGTTCCGCAGGATACAGATACCCGCGACAGCGACTCTGTTTCCATCAAGAAGACATGGGTGGGCTATGCTGCTGCGGTAGCGCTTTCTCTCGTCCTGTTTGTCTTTATGACCGACCCCATTTCCAACAGCTCCGGCAAAGTGTACGTCAGCCAGTCACCCAATGAGACCATGATGCACCTCATTTCAAATGCCAACAACGAGCTGAAGGCAAACAGGAAAGCCGTTACAGAGAGCGTACCCGCACCCAAGCAGGAACAGATGGAAGCCGCCCCCCTGTCTGACAACAAAACAGTAAAGCCCGCACCCATAGAAAAGCCATACTGCATTGTCCTTGCCAGCAAGGTTTCCATGAAGAATGCCGAGTTTTTTGTCAGTCAGCTCAAGCGTCAGGGCATTGATTCCGTAGAGATATATCGCAACAACAACATCACAAGAGTGGTGTATGGAAGTTATGACAGCGAGGTTTCCGCCCAATCCGCCCTCAGAGCATTGCGGAATATGGATGTGTTCAAACAATCGTGGGTATATAGGAAAAAAGGATGAAAAGAGTAAAATGCCCTAAGTGTGACAATTTCACCACATTCGACGAGACAAGATACCAAGATGGACAGTCGCTGGTGTTCGAGTGTGCACATTGCGGCAAACAGTTTGGCATACGTATCGGGGTTTCAAAGTTGAAACCCTTGCAGAAGGAAGACCATCCGGACTCCTCAACCATGACAGGTGACTATGGCTGTATCGTTGTCATTGAAAACGTGTTCCATTACAAGCAAGTCATTCCCCTCCGCCTTGGAGACAATGTAATAGGGAGATACTCAAAGGGCAGTAAGACGAACACGCCCATTGAGACCAATGACCCCAGCATAGACATCAACCACTGCGTCATCAACGTGAGCAGGGACAAGAACAGAAAAATCAAGTATGTGCTACGCGACGGCCCCAGCTACACCGGCACCTTTGTGGATAACGACATACTTGGCAACAACGAGAAGCGCGTCATTGAAGACGGCACCCTGTTCACTATCGGTGCCACCAGCATCATCCTGAAAGCTGCTGTATCAGAAGAGTCAGGTCCTTCTGAAAGCCGCAACTGACTTTCAGCAATTTCTACTCCTCTTCCACTAACCTTTTTGGCACGGACAACACAGAGAAAAACAGTTGACAAGTGAACAGGGCATTCAGTTGGAAAGTGAATAAGAAAGCCAGTTGACAAGTGAATAAGACAGCGTTTTTTTTGTCGAAAAACATCGTCAAAAAAACGCAGATACCTGCATGAGCCAACGCAAATACCTTCGTAAGCCAACGCAGGTACCTGCAGTGACCATCGCAGGTATCTGCGTTTTTTCGGGACGTTTTTTGAATAGTTACTAAACACAACTTGCAAAATTGACCATTATCGTCAAAAAAAATAATCAAAGGAAGCATATAATTCAATTCTTTTTTATTACATTTGCCATCGAAAGTCGATAGTTTCCCTAAAAAGGGTATGTCGGCACAAAGATTTATTTTGCTCAATCTCTGACACGAACTACCACCTCGAAAAGAGAAATAACAGCAAAAAGACATTCAACAACTCGTTGGAGCGTGCGCCTAATAGCGCAGGCTTCATCCATAGGGTTGTTGGGGGGTGTGGTAGCCCCGTGTCAGAGTATGGTAGGTCTGCGCTATCTTTTTTTCAAAGATTTAGTAATGGCTTGCCATCGGGAAAAGCCAATTTACTAACAATTTAAATCTTTGAGAAAATGAAAAAATTATTTAGTTTGATGATGCTGTTTGTAGCCACAGTGCTCACAAACAACGCTTTTGCACAGGGTTCATTGTTGGCAACACTTAACCATGAGGGTACAATAAGTACTTATTATGGTGCTCAGGCATGGAAGAATGCCCATGATGCAGCAGTGAATGGTGATGTGATAACTCTTTCTTCCGGTACTTTTGTTGCGGTTAATATCACCAAGGCCATAACGGTTCGCGGTGCCGGTATGGGCATTGACACAACAGCCGTAGTGGATCCGACTGTAATTTCCGGTGATTTTACTATCGATATTGCTGACTCCGTCGCCAATCGTCTGACTTTGGAGGGTATTTACAGTAATCATACGATTATTTATAACAATGTTGTAAACCCTCTGTTCTTGAAATGTAGGCTGAACGTATTTAGAAACTACAGTTCATCAACTGTATTAAAAGATGCAAGTTTTATACATTGCAGAATCTCGGGGAGATTGTCTTTAGGCTACAACAGTTCTATCTCATGTGTGAACTCTGTTATTCGGAATCCATATTCTTACGATGATTCAACAAGTAATTTTGAGTTTCTGAATTGCGTCATAGTATCTAGTTACACATCGCACACAGAAACTTCTCATACCATAATCAACACTAAATCTTCTTCCTTTAAGAACTGCATTTTGTGTACATTCTATTATAATGATTATGTAAACGGCAGTAGTACGGCATATAACTGCGTAGGATTAGGAACTTCGAGTATGTTTAGAAACATAACTAACTCCACGAACAAGTATGTTTCTAAGTATGCCACAATATTCAAAACCTATACAGGTGCTGACATAGAAAAGCGGGACTCTGAAGAATTCCGTTTGACAGAAGATGCCAAGACGCAATACCTTGGCACAGATGGCACCGAAGTGGGTATCTATGGCGGAAGCCTTCCTTTTGACCCGACTCCATCTAACCCACAAATCACCAAGTGCAACGTTGCTGCAAAATCCACTGCAGACGGCAAGCTCAGTGTGGATATAGAGGTAAATGCTGCTGAATAACAAACACTTTAGCTTTTTTGCCTATGCAAAGATATATATTGTTTGTCCTCTTCCTGTGCCTGCAATGGGTGGCTCAGGGACAGACGGACTATGAATACAGATATTGGTTTGACAAGGATGAAGCCAATATGCAGACGGGCACATTCTCTCCCGGCACATTGCACCTGGATATCGACTTGTCGGCATTGGACGCTTCGCTCCACACCATCCATATCCAAGTGAAAGACAGCGAGGGAGAATGGAGCTGCCCTGTGACTAAATATTTTGTACGTAAAGCTACAGTTCTCACACCGCTTGTCTATTGGTTAGACAATCAGGTGAAACCTTTGGAAATGCCGTCGCAAAGCGGACATTTCGACCTTGACGTCTCCGCCTTAGACGACGGACTGCATTTTTTGAGGCTACAGCTATCGCAAATAACAGAGGGCAACTCGTCTCCTGTATCGAAATTCTTCTTCAAGATGCCCATGGCAAAGCAGACTTCCCTGTTCAGCTGGTTTGACGCAGACCATGAGAACATCAAGAAATTAGAATACAATGGAGGACAGCCTTTCCTGTTGGACGTTTCTGAGATAGAGGACGGTTTCCACGTACTTTATCTGCAAGCGATGGGAAAAGGCGGTTTGTCTATGCCTACAACCAAGATGTTTATCAAGGTGCCACAGACGGAAGGAGTGAGCTATCTCACCTGTGTCTGTTCTATCGACGGTGAACTGTACAAGACAGAAAAGGTGTCGTCTGAGGGAGGTATCGTAAACTGGAACTTAGACGTTGCATCGCTCTCACAAGGTATTCACAACGTACAGGTCCAGGTGCTTACTCCGACAGGAGCGGCCACCAACGTGTCCAATCACTTCTTTTTCCGTGCTGTCACCCAATCGGAACTGAACAACATGAAACTGGTATATAGCCTCGACGGCAATGAGTTCCATACCGCGACAGGTGATGCAGCCAATGGTGTGTTCCACTTTGACGTGGACGTGGCGTCATTGGAAGACGGCCTGCACCGTATTATATATAACTTGGCAAGTGACAATGGCACATCTACCAAAGAGAACACCTCCTTCTTCTGGAAAACACCGACAGGCGGAAACGTCATAAAGGAATACAGGTATTGGCTGAACGACAAAGAAACGAATGCCAAAGTGACTGTATTGGAAGAGCGCGTGTCCCCATTCTCATTGGTCACTCTGCTTCCCGTGGAGAGCGAACCCATCCGAAGCTCCTGTTTCCAGTTTGAGGTGAAAGACGGCGTTCCGATGATGTATGCCAAGAACGACTTCCACATTGCTTTCTATGATGCCTCCACCCGAAGGGTTGACGAGACCAGGCAGTTTGTGGATTACAGCGTGTCGCAGACGGTGGAAGACATTACAGAGCTGCAATCCACGCAGACTTTCGCCCGACCGGAAGCAAACACCGTCAAGTGGTATAAGTTCGAGGGTGAGAAGGGAGATACCGTTGCATTTAGAAGCAGCCAAGCCATGTCTTTACAGCTATATGCTCCAAGTGGCAAAGAGCTTTACTCAACCTCTGCAGACAAGTCAGTTAATTACGGCGGATGTCATATATGGGAAGACGGCACATACTTTGTGGCAGCACATGACGTGACAGGTACAAGGCAAAACGTCACCCTTGACTTTATGCACATGGACCGTTATGATGTTGTTGCACAAGATGTTCATACCGTTGGAAACGGAGGATGCAGTACGATTACATTCCAGGGAAATGGCTTCGACGAGCTTGAATCTGTGACCCTCGTTTCAGACAGCGAGATTCTTTGCGACAGCATTACCCACAAAAGCGATGCGGATGTGTCTGTTCACTTTGACTTCACGGGTTCGGCAGTCGGCACCTATGACGCCATCTTCCAATATAAGGAAGGTGTCAAGCGTGTAGATAATTGCCTGACAATAGAAGAAGCCAAGCCGATAACCATTGATGGCAAGGTGACTTTCAATACCCAGTACTTGCGTTCGCGCAACAATGACTATATCATCAAGCTAACCAACAATGGCAATTCAACAGCATACGGTGTGCCGTTGGCATTTGCTATCTTTACTACCCATCTGTCCAATTTGAATTATGTGGATATTAGCGGTGTTGATTACTATGCACAACTTAGGGACAACCTGCCGCAACTGTTCACCAAGTCATTCTGCGACAGTATTTATATGGTTATGCAATCGCATGGTGCATTACCACTATTAGTCAGGAAAGACAGCATTGACTATATTGATGGTTTCCCAGCCATGCACAAAGCTGTGATGACTGTTGATTTGCAACCCAATACGACAAAAACAATAACCGTATCACTCAATGCAGGCAACAAGGCGTTCTTGTATGCATGGTATCCAAGTGACTGGCAGGTTCTCGGAGGCGAAGTTCAAACTTTCTCAATACGCAGAGCAACTGTTATTGATGACGCAAGATGCGGTTTAGCAAAAGAGAGGGCGAATAAATGTAATCAAAACGAGATGATGATCCAAATCGGTATGGAACCAGCTTATAATGATATTGATTGCACAGATTCTGACCCAAGCAAATTCTGTCCTCCCCCACCCGGAGGAGGAGGTTCAACGCCTGTAAACTCTCTTGACCCTAACGACATCTATGGCTATACATCAGAATCAGGCAGCAAGTATATCACTGACGTGGTTCAAAACGTAAGCTATCGCATAGAGTTTGAGAACGATCCTACATTCGCAACTGCTTCAGCTCATGTTGTAGAGATAAAGGACACACTCGACCGCAATCTTTTTGACTTGGCAACATTCGCCCCCACAGACATCAAGATTGGTGACAAGACTGAACATCTGGACGGCACGCCAAACTTCGTGAAAACGATTGACATGCGTCCGGCTATCGATGCCATCGCCCAGGTGGAAGGCAAGTATGACCAGTCAAAGGGAATAGCTACATGGACATTTACTTCGCTTGACCCGATGACAATGGAGCCAACAGATGACGTGATGCAAGGATTCCTGCCTGTAAACCATGATGGTATATCGGGTATCGGTGAGGTTTCTTATAACATCTCTCTGAAAGACAAGTTTGCCGACGGAACGGAGATTCCTAATCGTGCGAGCATTGTCTTCGATACCAATGACCCCATTATGACTCCCTTATGGGTTAACACCGTGGATGCCGTTTCACCGACAAGTCAGGTGACAGGCATAGAGCATCGGAATGACAGCATTCTGACCATACAGGTTGAAGGCAGTGACGAGCGTTCGGGCGTATGGAAATATGAGGTCTATGCCCAATACGGCAAAGAGGCGCCGTGGTGGAAGATTGGCGAGTGTGCCGCCGACTCTGCACAAGTGGAGTTCATCTGCTACAACGGAATTGATTATGGCTTCTGCGTACTTGCCACCGACTCTGCCGGCAATGTGGAGAGCAAGGAACTGGCACGCGAGGCAAGTATCCAGACCTACAAGCGCGGAGATGCCAACGGTGACGGTCTGGTGAATGCCTTTGACGTGCTGCTGGTACAGAGCAAGTATCTGGGTGAGGACGTACTGATAAACGCTGCAGCAGCAGATGTGAATGAGGACGGGGAAATCAACGTGTTTGACAGCCTCCTTATACAGGAAATCTATCTCTCGACGGCTGCCTTGAAAGCGCCCCGACTGGTTATTGAACGACAACGTAAACAAAGAACAGAATGAAAACAATCAAGTATCTTATCTGTTTGCTCGCACTGACCGCAGTGCGGGCAAACGCACAATCCACACTCGAAGTGTGGATGGACCAGACGCAGGAAGTGACTGCAGACGGGACAACAGTAACGTATCTCACTTTTTATCAGAAAGATCCCAACGTCAACTACATTGCCTTTAACATGGCTATAACAGTGCCCAAGGGGATTCATATCAATCAGAAAAAGGTGGGACGTGACTATGTCAATGACATAGAACTGTCCGTCAGGGCAACCACTACTCACACCATCTCCTGCAACATGCCCGATGAGAACACTATCAAGATTATCTCAACATCATCTGAACTCCAGGAGTTCTACCCGGACGACGAAGACGGCAATCTCTATGACCCTCTGTTTTCCATCGGTTTGGTGGGAGACGCATCAATGTACAACGGCAAATATCCGATAGAAATGTGGGATATGGTATTCGGATACAGAGACCAGACAGACGGGCAACTCAAGCACAACGACCCCGAACCCATATTCTCACAGATGAATGTAACGGGTGGACAGGACTTTGCTGGCATTGACTATACGCTTTCCTCACTGAAATGGGGTACCTTGATTCTGCCTTTTGAAGGAGAGATTCCCAGTGGACTGACAGCCTACACCTGCGAAGGAATAGACGAAAACAACAAACTCGTGCTGAACAGGCAGAGTTCATTTCATGCCAACACACCCTATATCATCAGCGGCACTCCAGGCAACTATCATCTGAACGGTACCTATTGTGCAGTCAAGGACACTTATTCCACCGACCACATGACAGGAGTATATGTGGAGACAGAAGTGCCACAAAACGCATTTGTGCTCCAGAATCATGAAGAGACTTCAGGTATTGGGTTTTATCGCGTAGGTGCCACAGCTGTGAACTGCCCCGCATACAGATGCTATCTCAATCCTCTGTCCGTTGACACCAAGATGCTGTCAGTCAGTTTTGATGATTGTACCACTGGTATAAATTCAGACAAAGCGGACACGCAAACCTCACCGGTATATTCCATCAACGGCAAATACGTGGGCAAGGACAACGGCAATGACAACAAGCTGAACAGCCTGCAACGCGGTGTCTATATCATGAAGCAAAAGAAAATCATAAAAAAATAAACCCTTATGGAAAAGAAATTATATTTACGACCTGCAATAAACATACATGAATATGAACAGGCAAACCTGTTGGCTGGTTCGTTGGGAGTTTTTAATGAAGAAGCAAACGGCTCGCAACTATATATAAACAGATTCTGCACAGACGAACTGTCTTATGACGAGGAAGAGGATTTGTAAAGACCTGTAGGGCACATTCATAACTTAAAATCCCGGCAGATACTTTTCATATATCTGCCGGGATTTTCGAAATACGGAACACCTTTACAGTGCCTCTCTAAAGCACGAAGGCACTATTTGTATTGTCGTTCACCGAAGATGCCGGTACCTACCCTCACCATATTGCTTCCATGAGCGATGGCCAAAGGATAGTCGCTGCTCATTCCCCAGGAACAGCAATCGAACCACGGTGCGTCGGAGAAAAACTCTGACCTGATGGCATGGAATGTATCTGATGCCAACTGGAACTCTCTTTGGATTTGTTGCTCGTCATCCACATTGGATGCGATGGTCATCAACCCCCTCACCCGCACATGACGGCACGAGCGGAATGTGTCTGACCGCAACAAGTCCCTACATTCCCCAGGCGTAAGCCCGTACTTGGTTTCTTCTTGGGCGACATGGAGTTCCAACAGGATATCAATGACACGATTACACTTGAGTGCCTGTTTGTTGATTTCCTCAATCAGTCTGACAGAATCCACCGACTCTATCATAGAGATATAAGGCGCGATATACTTTACCTTGTTCGTCTGCAAGTGACCGATGAAATGCCATTGAATGTCCTGTGGCAAGAGCTCATGCTTTTTTGACAGTTCCTGTACATGGCTTTCACCAAAAACCCGGTGCCCCAGACGATACAACGCCTCAACAGCCTCGGAAGGCTGGTACTTGCTTACAGCCACCAAGGTAACTGTTGCAGGTATCGTTTCAGCGATTCTATGGTAATTGTTCTGTAAATCAAGTGTATTCATCAGCATTCTCTTCTGAAAAGACCGAGCATCTGTTGCCTGCGTTGCCGTTATGCAGGTTTGCCAGTGCTCTCGCTCTTGTATTCAAACACATCCATGATGGGGCTTTCCGCCACCGACGCTATCACGTAGTCTATCATGGTGCCGCCCATTACAGTGTCGATGTTCTTCACAGCCTGGTTCAGTGTGGAGGCATTGACCAGATAGTTCACGCTGGAACGTTTTTCCTTGTCAGTCTTTTCATCAATGGTGATGAACTGTAGCTTGCACTTATACCATTTGTCAGCCCCGTCATCCTCACTGAAGAAAATCTCCTTATAGGCAGTTTTCTTCAAATCGGTCACTTCGAACTCTCCGCTGATGTAGGCTGAGATTTCTTCTGTGATGCGTTGCTCGGCTTCGGTGAAGCTCAAGGCATCTATAGTGTATGTTTCTGTCACTTTTTTTGGCAATCCGTCTTCCATAGTCTTTTCATAACGGATTTTGCATTCAAACCATTCTGCTGTTCTACTCTTCATGTTGATAGTTGTTGTTTGACGGCACGTCTGTGCCTGTATGATTTAATTGTTGGATTTTGTTTTCTGCTTTAACTCGTTGGTCACATCCTCGATTATCTCGGCTGCAACCTTCTGGCTCTGACTGGGGGTAAGTCCGGAAATATTTGCCAGTTCAACCTGCTTTTTCAGCAATTCCTCCGTTGCAGCAGACATCTTGCCTACAAATGATTTCTGGTCGGTATCCATGGTTTCGCCATATACCTTGCCCAGTATTTCCGTCGCTTCGCTGCGATAGCGCTTTTTGAAGATTTCGATAGCCTTTCTTTCAAAATCCTTCATCTGCTTGATTTCCTCGGGAGAGAGCTGCACGGAACTGTCACTGATCTGCACTCCAAACTCGGTTTGCTCGTCAAATCCCTTGTCCAGCAAGTCGTCAAAGGCTTCTTTTTTCCCGGGGTCAACATATTCTACAATCTCGGTATGGGGCACCAGTTCAAAATAACCTGCCACAATCAGCAAACTGACCGCCAGCGCGATGGCAGCCCTTTTGACGGTTTCGACACGCCGTGCAAGTCCCGACATGCTGCCCATCATCTCGTCAATGGAGGCGTAGCGTTCAGAAGCCTCTTCTTCAGTTGCCTTGGCAATGACCTTGCGGTACTCATAGGGCACAGTCGTGTTTCTGAACAGCCACTCGATGAACTTGCCAAAGGCATACACATCGCACCTTTCATCCACCGACGTACTGCGCGACAGCACTTCAGGCGCCACAAAACCGGCATGCTCTCCCATATACAGGCACGAGGGATTGTCCATGCCCAGGTAATAGGAACCGTGAGACAGCAACCTGACCATCTGCTTTCCCCTGCCCACAAACACGCAGTCAGGAGAAAGACACACCTGCCACACATGATGCCGATGCAGGAACTGCAGGGCAGATGCGGTACCCTTGATGATGTTTCTGAGCCAATCCTTCTGCGCTATCAGCGAAGGATTCTCGTTCAGCATCTGGGAGATGATGCTGTATTGTCCCCTTTCCAAACGGAGAATCTCCTGACCGGAAGCAGCTTTCAGACAGATAAACCTGATTTGGGACTCGCTGTTGAGCGTAGGCAGATTGCCGCACTCAACAGCGAGTCCCTTTACAAAAGCGTCGTCGGACAACAAATCCTCTCTCAGCTTTACAATGTAAAAGCATTTCTTGTCATCATATTTCCGCACGAAACACCCATAGGGCAACCGGATGCCTTTTTCTTGGTTTATCTCATTCGCAGTGACAAGTTCTTCGAAATTCATTATCGCTTCAATTCTTGCTGCAAAAGTACTGCTTTTGCATAATATTCAAGCAAGGAGATATTAAAAAATCGTTAACAAGAGACGAAGAGTATCGCCGTTCTCAGGTTTTTTGTGTAAGTTTGCATCTGATTTATGGCGGGTTCCATAATTACCGCCGACGGTTTAACATGAATGGGTGATAATATGGCATAGGCAATTTATAGAACCCACATTAAACACATGATGCAATAATGCCGGAAATATCTGTCAGAGGGCATGAAATGCCTGAATCGCCAATAAGGAAATTGGCTCCTCTTGCCGCAGCTGCAAAACAAAAAGGTATCAAGGTGTTCCATTTGAACATCGGCCAACCGGATTTGCCCACCCCCCAAGTGGGACTGGATGCCTTGAAACACATAGACCGCACGATATTGGAGTATTCCCCCTCGCAGGGTTATCTGAGTTATCGTCAGAAACTGGTTGATTACTACAAGAGATACAACATCATCGTTTCAGCAGACGACATCATCATCACCTCTGGAGGAAGCGAGGCGGTGCTGTTCGCTTTCCTGTCCTGTCTGAATCCCGGCGACGAGATTATCGTGCCAGAGCCTGCCTACGCCAACTACATGGCATTTGCCATATCTGCAGGAGCAAAGATTAAGACCATTGCCACCACCATTGACGAGGGCTTTTCGCTGCCCAAAGTAGAGAAGTTTGAAGAACTCATCAACGAGCGCACAAGGGCCATCATGATTTGCAACCCGAACAACCCTACCGGCTACCTATACACCCGCAGGGAGATGAACCAAATCAGAGACCTGGTGAAGAAATACGACCTCTATCTGTTTTCTGACGAGGTGTATCGCGAATACATCTATACCGGCTCACCTTACATCAGCGCCTGCCATCTGGAGGGAATCGAGCAGAATGTGATACTTATCGACTCCGTATCAAAGAGGTATTCCGAATGCGGCATCCGCATCGGCGCATTGATTACCAAGAATGAGGAAGTAAGGAAAGCCGTCATGAAGTTCTGTCAGGCGAGATTGTCTCCCCCGCTCATCGGACAGCTGGTGGCAGAGGCGTCGCTCGACGCACCCGAAGAGTACTACCGCGATGTGTATGACGAATATGTGGAGCGACGCAAGTGCCTGATTGACGGACTGAACCGCATAGAAGGGGTCTATTCCCCCATTCCGATGGGAGCCTTCTATACCGTAGCCAAACTGCCCGTGGATGATGCAGAGAAGTTCTGCCGGTGGTGTCTGTCGGATTTCACTTACGACGGCTGTACCATCATGCTTGCTCCCGCAGCCGGTTTCTACACCACACCGGGTGCAGGCATCAACCAAGTGCGCATCGCATACGTATTGAACAAGGAAGACCTGACGCAAGCACTGCTGGTATTGCGCAAGGCATTGGAAGCCTACCCCGGCAGGTGTGATTAGACGGACACCCTGTTCAATAAGTTCGTGCCTTTATAATACCAGTGAGTAGTTATGAATCTGCCCTACTTCCTTGCGTCCAGATTATACAGATTTCAAGACAAACAGAAAAGAGCGAGTCAGCCTGCTATCCGCACTGCCATATTCGGTGTGGCTATAGGTTTGGCCATCATGCTCATCTCCATAGCCATCGTGTTTGGATTCAAGCACTCCATCAGAGACAAGATTATCGGGTTTGGCAGCCACATACAGGTGGCAAACTTCTACACACTGCAGAACAACGACCTCTACCCCATCTGCATTGATGACAGTCTGAAACGGGTTCTGGCAGGCATCGACGGCGTTACCGACGTCAGCCTGTATGCCATATCACAAGGTATTCTGAAAACAGAGCAGGACTTTCTGGTCATCACATGCAAGGGGATAGCCAAGGACTATGACACCTCGTTCTTGAAACAGTCGCTGACAGACGGAGAACTTGCACTTACAAAGGCGCAGGGCAAACAGCCCTCACTGGTCATCTCCAGAACCATTGCCGACAAGCTGCTGCTGAAAACGGGCGACAATGTATTCGCCTATTTCATTGCCAACGGACAGATACGTGTCAGAAAGTTCAGGATTTCCGGCATCTACCAGACAAACCTTGCCCAGTTTGATGCCGTATTGTGCTTTACCGACATCGCTACCGTACAGAGCATCAACCAATGGGAAAAGGACCAATACAATGGTGCAGAACTGAAGACTGGCGATTTGGAGCGACTACAACAAACTTCCGAGGCTGTGGTACATACGGTGAACAGCAAGACAGACCACCAGGGAAACATATTGGTTTCACAGAATATCTATGAGACCTATCCCCAACTGTTTTCCTGGTTGGAACTGCTGGATTTGAACGTATGGATTATTATCATACTGATGTTCTGTGTGGCATGCGTATCCATTACGTCAGGACTTCTCATCATCATCTTCGAGCACATCCGTTTCATCGGCACGCTGAAAGCGTTGGGGGCATCGAACAGTACCATCAGGCATACCTTCCTGTACTATGCCATGTTTTTCGTACTCAAAGGCATGTTCTGGGGCAATCTTGCAGCCCTTGCCCTGCTACTGATACAGAAATATTTCGGCATCATCCGTTTGGACCCTGCCACCTACTATGTCAGCAGTGTTCCTGTAGAGATTAACCTTGTAGTCTTTGCCCTCATCAACGTGGCTACATGGCTGCTCAGCATCCTCGTCATGGTACTGCCAAGTTATTTCTCATCAAGGGTAAGCCCCGTAAAGACACTTAAATATGAGTAGCGAAGAGCATTTGGGCGACACAATAAATACCTATTCCCCGCGTTTAAGAAGTAGTTCATCATTAGTGATTATCCAGGGCACCCCCATGAAAAAAAGGTTTTTTCTCTCCATATTCATTCTGCTATGTCAAATGCAACTGGTGATGGCACAGCTTTTCACCTTGAAGGGAACGGTCATAGACGAAGACGAACAACCGATAGAATTTGCCACGGTGGCATGTGCCTCACAGGGCAAGATGACTACCACCAATCTGAAAGGAGAATTTTCCATCCAGCTGCAATCTGCAGACAGTGTTGCCATCCGTTTCTCGATGATAGGCTACAATGCCAAACAGCGTATCTTCAAGCGTCCCCGGGGTACCCTGCATATCAAGATTGTACTTCCGTCCATGCATGCGCTGGATGAAGTGGTGATTACCGAGAAAAGGCGACAGACCACAACCACCGAAAAGCTGGATATCAAGGACATCCAAGGCACGCCCACCACATCGGGCAATGCCATTGAAGAACTGATTCAGCAGCAGGCGGGAGTATCGACACACAATGAGTTTTCATCGCAGTACAATGTAAGAGGCGGCAATTTCGACGAAAACTCGGTATATCTTAACAATATCGAAGTCTATCGCCCGCTGCTCATCAGAAGCGGACAGCAGGAGGGACTGAGCGTCATCAATCCGGACATGGTCAACGATGTGCGTTTCTCGGCAGGCGGTTTTGAAGCGAAATACGGCGACAAAATGTCATCGGTACTTGACATTACCTACAAGAAGCCTACACAGTTTGAAGCCGTGGTAAACGCCTCACTGATGGGAGGCTCTGCCTATATAGGATATGGGAACAAGAAATTCAGCATGAGTCACGGCATCAGGTACAAGACCAACAAGAACCTGCTGAATACTCTTGAGACGACGGGAGAATACGACCCGCGATTCCTGGACTATCAGACATATATCACCTACACCCCTAACAAGCGGTGGCAGTTTGAGATGATTGGCAACATTTCAGACAACCACTACAATTTCTATCCGAAGGAAAGGGAAACGTCCTTTGGTACGCTGAATGATGTCAAGTCGTTCAAAGTGTATTTTGACGGTCAGGAAAAAGATATCTTCAGGTCCTGGTTCGGAGCCTTCAACATCACGAGAAACATCAGCGAAAACACCTCCGTTTCGCTGCTCACCTCTGTTTTTTACACCAAGGAGGAAGAGACCTACGACATCCAGGGACAATACTGGCTTAACGATACGCAGACAGACGTCAATCTCGGCGTAGGAACCTATCTGGAACACGCCAGAAACTACCTGTCTGCCAATGTCAAGAACTTCAAGCTCATACTCAAGCACAAGACGGGAAACCACCAGATGGAGACTGCCCTGGCATACAAGATTGAACACATAGAAGAGAAATCAAGAGAGTATGAGATGCGCGATTCCAGCGGCTATTCCATCCCACACAGCGCCGACAAGCTGAACCTCATCTATTCTCTCGTGTCAAACAACACCCTGAACAGCAAACGTTTTGAAGGTTACATCCAGGACACGTACAGATTCAGTACAGGTTCCGACAGACAGACATTCTATTCGCTGAACATGGGCGTGCGCTTCAGCTACTGGGACTTTAACAAAGAAACGCTGGTGTCTCCCAGAGTATCTCTGGCAATCATTCCCTCCTTCAATGAGGACATGACATTCAGAATAGCCACCGGCTTGTATTACCAGGCTCCCTTCTACAAGGAAATTAAAGACACCACAACCGTCAACGGCAACACGGTGGCACAACTGAACAACAAGATAAAAAGCCCACGCTCAATACATTGCGTCGGTGCATTTGATTACAGGTTTAAAATAAAGGAACGCCCCTACAAGTTCACGGCAGAGGCTTACGTAAAACTGTTCAGCAACCTGATTCCCTATAACGTGAACAACGTGAAAATCACCTACGATGCCTCCAAGGCATGTGATGGATATACCACAGGAGTGGATTTCAAGCTGTATGGAGAGTTCGTGCCGGGCACTGACTCATGGCTCGCCCTCTCGCTCATGAAATCACGCCAGAAGATTGACGACAAGTGGGTGGTGACACCTACCGACCAGAAATATGTGCTGAACCTCCATTTTACCGACTATTTCCCCGGCACCGAAAAATGGAAGATGACCCTGAGACTCACCTACGCAGACGGTCTGCCTTTTGGAGCGCCACACAAAGGCATCGAATTCATGGAATACAGGGCACCGGCATACAAAAGAGCCGACATAGGTCTGAGCTACAACGCCTACAGCAGCAAGAACAAAAAGAACCTGATAAAGAATATCTGGGTAGGTGTTGACTGTCTGAACCTGTTTGGCATCAACAACGTCAACTCCTACTACTGGATTACGGATGTCACCAACCAGCAATATGCCGTGCCCAACTATTTCTCGGGCAGACAGCTCAACGGAAAGGTTCAGGTAAGATTATAAAAATATGACTTAACAATATTTTTTACTTGTCAGCAGTATAAATCAAAGATTTATTACTACCTTTGCCAAGCTGGAATTCAATGTATAACTTAAATATCTTTTATAACCATGAAAATCTCACATATCGAACATTTGGGAATTGCCGTGCAAAGCATCGAGAAATCACTCCCTTATTTTGAGAACGTATTAGGGCTCAAGTGCTACAACATCGAGGAGGTGGCAGACCAAAAGGTGAAGACTGCATTTCTGAAATGTGGCGAGGTAAAATTAGAGTTATTGGAACCTACATGCCCGGAAAGCACCGTCCAGAAATGGCTTGACAAAGGCAACAAAGGTATTCACCACATCGCCTTCGCTATTGAGGACGGCGTGGCAAACGCCCTGGCTGAATGCGACGAAAAGGGAATACGCCTGATTGACACAGCCCCGAGAAAGGGAGCAGAAAACCTGAACATCGCATTCCTGCACCCGAAATCCACAGAAGGCATACTGACCGAATTGTGCGAACACTAATCTGACTGTATCTTAAACCTATATTTTCTATTTTTCAGAATATGAGCAAGCAACTTGAGAAAATAAAGAATTTGATTGCAAAGCGTGAGACAGCACGCCTTGGAGGAGGAGAAAAAGCCATTGAAAAGCAACATGCCCGCGGCAAATATACCGCAAGGGAGCGTATCAACATGCTGCTCGACGAAGGCAGTTTTGAAGAATACGACATGTTCAAGCTCCACCGCTGCAACAACTTCGGCATGGAGAAGAAACAATACCTGGGCGATGGCGTGGTAACAGGTTCCGGAACCGTTGACGGACGCCTGGTGTTTGTCTTTGCACAGGACTTCACCGTAAACGGAGGTTCGCTTTCAGAAACCATGGCACAGAAAATCTGCAAGGTCATGGACATGGCAATGAAGATGGGGGCACCCGTGATTGGCATCAACGACTCTGGCGGTGCACGTATCCAGGAGGGTATCTGCGCATTGGCGGGTTACGGAGAAATCTTCGAGCGTAACATCCTGGCATCAGGTGTTATTCCGCAAATCAGCGGTATCTTCGGTCCCTGTGCCGGTGGTGCGGTGTATTCTCCCGCATTGACCGACTTCACACTGATGATGGAAAACACGTCCTACATGTTCCTGACAGGTCCCAAGGTTGTAAAGACCGTTACAGGCGAGGACATCGACCAGGAGCATCTGGGAGGAGCAAGCGTACACGCATCAAAGAGTGGCGTGACCCATTTCACGGCATCCAATGAAGAGGATGCCATCCAGATGATCAAGACTCTTCTGAGCTATATTCCCTCCAACAACATGGAAGAGGCTCCCCGTAAAAAATGCGACGACCCCATCGACCGTCTGGAGGATAGTCTGAACGAGATTATCCCGGAGAATCCCAATGAGGCATACGACATGTACAAGGTTATCGGCGCCATCATTGACAATGGAGAGTTTTTCGAGGTACAGCCCAAATTTGCCAAGAACATCATCATCGGTTTTGCACGTTTCAACGGGCAGAGCGTAGGTATCGTGGCGAACCAGCCTTCTTGCTATGCCGGTGTGCTGGATGTGAATGCCAGCCGCAAAGGCGCACGCTTCGTTCGTTTCTGCGATGCCTTCAACATTCCTATCGTTTCGCTGGTAGATGTTCCCGGCTTCCTGCCCGGTACAGGTCAGGAGTACAATGCGGTTATCCTGCACGGTGCGCAGCTGCTGTACGCTTACGGCGAAGCCACAGTGCCCAAGATTACCATCACCCTGCGCAAGAGCTATGGCGGTAGCCACATCGTGATGGGATGCAAGCAGTTGCGTTCTGACCTGAACTACGCATGGCCCTCTGCAGAGATAGCCGTAATGGGTGCGTCAGGTGCCGTGGCTGTGCTGTGTGCAAAAGAAGCCAAGGAGAAGAAAGAGGCTGGCGAGGATGTAAAGGCATTCCTGGCAGAGAAAGAGGAAGAATATACCGATATGTTTGCCAACCCGTATCAGGCAGCAAAATACGGATATATCGACGATGTCATCGAACCTCGCAACACTCGTTTCCGCATCTGCCGCGGCTTGGCACAACTCGCCACCAAGCGAGAAAGCCTGCCTGCCAAGAAGCATGGCAGCATCCCCATGTAACACCATAATTCGTACATTATGAACAAAAATGAAGTTTATGCCGCCATTTCACTTGCCCTGTACGAATATGCCGGACACAATGTGCACGACAAGGAGTCTGGCGTTATAACCATACAGAACAAGTGCAGTCAATGGAACGGCTATGCCCTGTCCATGACTGAACATCCATAATTTATCGCTTATGAAAAAGTTCAAATATACAATCAACGGTACAAAATACGATGTAAGCGTTGAGCCGCTCAGTTCAGAACAAGTGTCTGTAACCGTGAATGGAGAGACCTATGTTGTGGATATGGAGAAAGAAAAGGAACCGGAACAGGTAAAACCGCTTGTCAAACCTGTGGCTGCCCCTGCTCCCCAGCCGGCTGCAGCAAGCAGCAACAACTCCAGAGTTTACAACGACAAGGTGGTCAAGGCTCCACTGCCCGGTGTAATCATAGACGTAAAAGTCAAGGTGGGCGATGTGATTGAAAATGGTGAAACGGTGGTTATCCTGGAGGCCATGAAGATGAACAACAACCTCACTGCCGAGTGCTCGGGAACGGTGGTTGCTGTGAATGTCCAGCCAGGCAATTCCGTCATGGAAGACGACGTATTGATCGAAATCCAATAAAAAGTAATGCCCCGGCAGAAATGGAGGTCTCCATCAGTGCCGGGGCATTTTTTATGTCAAAGACTTATGGCAACCTGTTTCCCTCTTTGGGAAACACCACTTTGGGCTGGAAAGTCTTTGCTTCTTCAAAATCCATTAAGGCATAGGCAATGATGATGCAAGTATCACCCACCTGGACCTTGCGGGCTGCCGCTCCATTCAGGCATATACATCCACTGCCTCTTTCACCCTTTATGATATAGGTTTCAAATCGTTCACCGTTATTGTTATCAACAATCTGCACCTTCTCTCCCGGTATCATGCCGACTGCGTCCATCAAATCTTCATCAATGGTGATACTACCCATATAATTGAGATTTGCCTCGGTAACAGTGACACAATGCAACTTGGATTTCAATACTTCAATCATCATCGCCTTCTCAATATTTGATATGGTCAATTAAACGGACAGGTATTGAACCGCAGTAAACGGTGATACAACCAACCACATAGTCGGAGTCATTCCATGATGACACACCCAGCAATGTGTTTCCGTCAACAATTTCAAAATATTCAACCCGCAACCCATCAATGGCATTGATGCTGTCAACAACAAAATCATGGACCTGTGCAACGGTCTTTTCCTTTGCCAAAGCCCTGCTTTCATTCAGATACCTGTAGATATTTGTCGCCAGTACGCGCTCCTGTTCAGACAGCAGTTGGTTTCTGCTCGACAATGCCAGTCCGCTCTCATCCCTCACAATAGGACACTCCACGATACTGACAGGCAAATGCAGATAGTTGACCATGGCCTTGATAACCGCTATCTGCTGCCAATCCTTTTCGCCAAAATACGCACGGGTAGGCCTGACAATATAGAACAGCCTGCTCACCACCTGACAGACACCGTTGAAATGCCCCTGGCGATGAGCTCCCTCCATCACCGTTGTCACCGGCGGGAACTCGAAAACGCGCTTGTCTTCGGTAGGATACATCTCCTCTACCGAGGGTGCGAAAACCATATCAGCCTTATACTCCTCCAACAGGGCACAATCTGCCTCCAATGTACGAGGATAGTTCTTCAGGTCATTCTTATCGTTAAACTGTGTGGGATTGACAAAAACAGACACTACCGTAATATCATTTTCATCAACAGAACGTTTTACCAATGAAGCATGTCCCTGATGAAGAGCACCCATCGTGGGGACCAACCCTATTTTTTTGCCTTCCTTATGACAAGCGAACAACGCATTCTGAAGGTCAACAACACTCCTAAAAACCATCATTTCTTTAACACTGAAACGTCATTTTTTATTTCGGCTTGCAAAATAACAACTTTTTTACCAAATAGCATAAAATAAAGCTAAAAATATACCTAAAATCATGGTAATTCTCCTAAAATACCTAACTAAATTCTCCATTGCCAAAAAAAAAACGTAACTTTGCATTTGAATAAACATCAATATATGGCAAAGAAAATATTATTCATCAATCAAGAGATTTCCCCTTATGTTCCAGACTCCCACCTGTCGCTTATGGGCAGGGAGTTACCGCAGAAGATGCAGGAGATGGGACACGAGATAAGGACATTCATGCCCAAGTGGGGAAATATCAATGAGCGACGCGGACAATTACACGAGGTAATCAGACTGTCGGGAATGAATATCATTATCAACGACACAGACCACCCGCTGATTATCAAGGTCGCATCCATCCAGTCGTCAAGGATTCAGGTATATTTTATCGACAATGAGGACTATTTCATCAAAAGACAGATGGCTACGGATGAAAGCGGTGAAGATTATCTGGACAATGGCGAAAGGGCTATTTTCTTTGCCAGAGGCGTATTGGAAACCGTCAAGAAACTAAGATGGGTACCGGACGTCATACATTGCCAAGGATGGATGGCAGGAGTAATTCCATTCTATGTCAAGACGGCATATCACGAAGAGCCGTCCTTTGCCAACACAAAAGTGGTCACCTCCCTGTTCACCAACGAACTTCAGAAGGATTTGGGCAGCAATATGAAGAAATGTCTGGCTTTCAAGGATTCTATTGCCAAGCATCTTGACAAATACAACGAGGTCTTTGACTTCTATGAATTAGGCAAGATGGCGATTGACTATTCTGACGGTATTATCATAGCAAAAGAGGACGTGAATGCCACCCTGCTCGATTATACGAAAACAGCCCAAAAGCCAATGCTGCCCTATCAGGGAGAAGGGTACGCTCAGGCATATCACGAATTCTATGAAAACCTGTGATGACCACACATGTTCAACAGCTAATGTCTATCATGAAAAATCATTTTTCAACCCTGTTGTTTGCAGTAATCGCATTCTTGTGCCAAGCCTGTGATGACACGACCGACACACTGGGTCATTCCGTCACCGACATTGCGGATAAAGTGATTATTGAAGATTCCACTTTCTTTGCCACCACACGTTCCATACAGGTTGACTCTGTATTGTCAAGAAGCATCTACAACTATCTCGGACAAATCAAGGACGTTGAAACCGGCACTTACGTAACGGCACACTACACCTCGCAGTTCCATATCCTTGAAGACTTTACGGGGAATATGAATCTCTTTCTGCCCAAAGACAGCATTCAGAGTTTCGACCCCAACACCGGCGAAGTGTGTGCAGATTCCTGTTTTGTAATCATTTATATCAACTCCTTCGTAGGCGACTCCCTGAATCCCATGAGGCTCACCATGTATGAGCTGAACGAACCCATAGAAGAGGGCAAGGCAAGATACACCAACTACTCGCCTGAGAACGACAAGGACAAGGGAGACCTTATCAGGCATCAAGACGGGATTTGCAAGAATCGCACCTACACCATTTTTGACCTCAACCTCAGCGACAGTCTGAGGGGACAGTTTGCCGACAAACAGAGCTATCCCTACATATCCATCCCGCTGAACGATGAATATACTGACAAGCAGGGAAAGAAATACAAGAACTATGGGTCGTACATCATGCAGCAGTACTACGAACATCCCGAATACTTCAAGAATTCCTACCGGTTTGCCCACCATGTGTGCCCGGGTTTCTTCTTCAAAAGTACGGATGGTATCGGCGTGATGAGCGAGATTTACCTTACCGAACTGCATATCTATTACAGGGCTCTTCACGACGGTGTGACCGACAACGCTCAAGCCGCCCTGACGGGCACGGAGGAGGTGCTGCAAACTACCACGTTCATCAATGACAAGAATACCATCAGAAGTCTTTCGGAGAATCCGGACTTCACTTACCTGAAAACACCCTCCGGCATCTTTACCGAAGTGACACTGCCCGTGGAACGTATCATGCAAGGCCATGAAAACGACACGCTGAGTGCCGCCAAGATAGTGTTCCAGAAGTACAACGCCCAGGACATCGCCAACACCCTGTCCGCACCAGAACAAGTGCTGATGCTGCCGTATGACAGTCTGTTCACTTTCTTCGAGAAGAACAAACTGCCCGACAACAAACAGTCATTCCTGGCCTCCTACAGTGCCTCCTACAACACCTACACATTCAACAACATCTCTTCCCTGATTAGTGAGATGTACCACAAGAACCGTGCAGGCAATGCATCCCCCAATTGGAACAAAGTGGTCCTGGTGCCTGTCAGCATATCTACCAGTTCTTCCAGTTCTTCTTCATCCAGTACCATCAACCGGGTAACGAACGACCTGTCTATCAAGAGTGCCAAGTTGGTCGGAGGCGGAAACCATCCCGACAAGATAAGCATTGATGTTACCTACAATAAATTTGGACAGTAATCATGGCAGACAACTATCTGGAACGTCACCAGGAAGAATATGAATTGAAGAAACACAACTATTTACGAAAGAAAAAACATCTTCCCAAAATAAAGCATTGTCCTCAGAAACCAGAGGATGATGCTTTATGATTATTTTACTCCACAATTATTAACCTACTATGAAAATGCTACTCACAAGAAAACTTCTGACTGCCCTCACACTCCTTTTGGGTGTCCAGGCATCATCTGGTCAGTCTTTTGACTTTGATTTTTCCAATCCCATGCCAACCTATTCCGATTCTATAGGATATGGGTACGACATCACAGAAGCGCCGGCAAAGAAAAGCAGTCAGCCATTTTATTTCTCAGTAAAGGTTCCCGACGGGAATTATAAGGTAAGAGTGGTATTGGGCTCAAAATCAAGAAGCAGCAACACAACCGTCAGAGCGGAATCACGCCGCCTGATGGTGGAGGATGTAAACCTCAAGAAGGGCAAGTCAGCAACCTGCGAATTTGTGGTCAATAAACGCACGCCCTACATCAACGAAAAAATGCAGGTCAAGATCAAGCCGAGAGAAAAGAACACTCTGACATGGGACAACAAGCTCACACTGGAATTTACCGGCTCTGCACCCGCCGTGAAGTCTATACACATTGAAAAAGATGAGGTATGTCCTACCATCTATCTATGCGGCAACTCCACCGTGACCGACCAGAGTTATGAGCCATGGGTGAGCTGGGGACAGATGATTCCAAGATGGTTCAACGAGCATGTGAGCATTGCAAACTACGCCGAGAGCGGACTTACGGCTGGGAGTTTCATTGCCCAAAACCGCCTGGCACAGTTATTGACCAACATCAAGCAGGGCGATATAGTGATATGTGAATTTGGCCACAACGATGAAAAGGAGAAAGGTCCCGGCTCCGGTGCATGGTACCACTACAGCAGAAACCTGAAGATTTTCATTGACAATGTACGTGCAAAGAATGCATCCATCGTTTTCTGCACCCCCACACAACGAAGGAATTTTGACAAGGCAAAAACAACAATCATTGACACCCACGGTGATTTCCCCGCAGCCATGAAAACGGTGGCACAACGGGAGAATGTGCCGGTGATAGACCTGCATCAGATGACCAAAGTATTCTTTGAGACGCTTGGTTTTGAAGACAGCAAACGTGCTTTGGTGCATTATCCTGCCAACACATTCAAAGGACAAGAGAAAGAACTGGCAGACAACACCCACTTTAACCCTTATGGAGCATACGAAGTTGCCAAGATGGTTGTACAGGGGTTGAAAGACTTGAAGTTACCCGTCACCCAAAACCTGAGAAGCGATTTCAAGGGATTCGATCCGGCATACCCCGACAGTTATCAGACATTCATCTGGATTCCCGCCGGTTTGTGCGATTTGGTAAAACCTGACGGGAACTGATATCCGTTTATTAACCACACAAAATAATAAAATCATGATAAAACAATTAGTATTGGGGATAGTGCTTCCCCTGACATATTGCCCCGCCAATGCACAACCCGAAGGCAACAGCATCAAGCCATCGTGGCCTGCTGCCACTAACGATGCCAAGCCCGGCACACGATGGTGGTGGATGGGGTCTGCAGTGAACAAAGAAGATTTGAAATGGAACATCCGGCAGTATGCCCAGGCAGGCATCGGCACCTTGGAAATCACTCCGATATACGGTGTACAAGGCAATGAAAAGAACGAATTGCCGTTCTTGTCAGGCAAATGGATGGAGGCATATAACCAGACCGTGAACTTCGGAAAAGAAAATCAGGTAAGTATTGATTTGAACTGCGGTACCGGTTGGCCGTTCGGAGGTCCTGACATTTCCATTACAGACGCCGCCGCCAAACTGACCTACGTAGATACCACCGTCATCGGCAAGGACCTGCAAAAGGGTGTGGACATCAGTGTTGCCGACAAGAAAGAAAAGGACTACGCGATACTTCAAAGGGTAATGCTGTTTTCTGAAGACGGCACTGCAAAGGACATCACAAGCCTGTCCGACAATCAGTACATCGTCAAATGGAAGAAGGCAAACAAGAAAAGCACCTACCGGATGGTTGCCATCTATTGCTCACGCACCAGACAGAAGGTAAAGCGTGCTGCCCCGGGTGGAGAAGGCTATGTACTCGACCACTTTGACAAGGCTGCCGTGGCACGATACCTTTCCAAATTCGACAAAGCCTTCAAGATGAATACAGCCGTATTCCCACAATCCTTTTTCAATGACTCCTACGAAGTCTATAAGGCCAACTGGACCCCTACCCTTTTGCAAGAGTTCGAGAAGAGAAGAGGATATAAACTGGAGGAGCATATTCTGGAACTGTTGGGAGAAAAAGAGGATAAAGACAACCAAGTGCTGAGCGATTACAGGGAGACACTTGCCGAACTGTTGCTTGAAAACTTTACCATACAGTGGACCGACTGGGCACACCAGCATGGTTCTACGACAAGAAACCAGGCTCACGGCTCTCCTGCCAACCTGATTGACATCTATGCCGCCGTTGACATACCCGAAATAGAAGGTTTCGGATTGTCAGAATTTGGTATCAGGGGACTGCGCAGGGATTCCGGATTCACAAGAAAGAACGACAGTGACGTGTCCATGCTGAAATACGCTTCATCCGCAGCACATATCTGCGGAAAAAGACTCACGAGCAGCGAAACATTCACTTGGCTCACCGAACATTTCAGGACCTCCCTTTCACAGTGCAAGCCCGACCTGGACCTGATGTTCACCTGCGGTGTCAACCATGTGTTTTTCCACGGCACTACCTATTCTCCCAAGAATGAGGAATGGCCAGGCTGGAAATTCTACGCCTCTGTGGACATGAGCCCCACCAACAGCATCTGGAGAGACGCATCCTACCTGATGAGCTACATCGAAAGATGCCAGAGCTTTCTGCAATACGGACAGCCCGACAACGACTTCCTCGTATTACTCCCCGTACGTGACATGTGGTCCAAGCGTCACGGCAAGGGTGAAAGCTCCTTGCTGATGCAGTTTGACATCCATTCGATGAGCAAAAAGGCTCCTGAGTTTATCAAGAGCATTCTGACCATTGATTCGTTGGGATTCGATTGCGACTATATCAGCGAGAAATATCTATTGTCAACCACATTTACAGACGGCATGCTGCAAACAAGCGGAGGTACCAGATACAAGGCATTGATTATCCCCGGCTCAGGGAAGATGTCCGAGTCAGCCAAACAGCATCTTGACCAACTGGCACGACAAGGTGCAAAGATTATCTACGGCATAGACAATGACAGGATGCTCAGCATCACCCAGCCCGAGGAAATCAAACAGAATACGGGCATCAGAATCATACGTCGCTCCAACGAATATGGCCATCACTATTTCATGGTCAACCTTTCTCCAAAAGACATGTCAAGGCGCTTCAAACTGTCTGTACCATGCAAGGATGCCTGCTGGTTCAATCCTTTGAACGGGAATGTCAACAAGGCTGACATCAATGCAGATGGGGTCAACGTCAGTTTAAGGAGTGGGGAGTCCATGATTCTCCAGACATACGACACAGAGAATGTGACCGCTGGAATACCTTCTCTGACTGCGTACGATGGCGCAGAAAAGGAACTTGCCGCTCCATGGAAACTTTCATTCGCCGAATGCACCCCGAAAGTGAGCGGTACATTCGAGTTGGACAGTCTGCAAACCTGGGAGAGGCTGGAGGACGATGCCGTTAAAGTGACCATGGGCACAGGTGTATATTCCACCACCATCACGATGTCTGCAACAGAAGCGAACAAGAACTGGCTCATCGATCTGGGGGATGTCAGGGAAAGCGCAAGAGTTTATGTCAACGATTCACTTGTAGGCTGCGCATGGTCTGTACCCTACTCCTTGGAATGTTCAAAGGACTTTTGGAAAAAGGGAGCCAACAGCCTCAGAATAGAAGTGACCAACCTGCCTGCCAACAGGATTGCCCATTTGGACAGGCAGCAAATCCCGTGGAGAAAATTTAAGGATACCAATATCGTGAACATCCACTACAAGAGAGACAACTATGCAGGATGGGCTCCCGTGAAGAGCGGCTTGAACACACAAATCAGATTGAAACAAGAAAACTGAGCAGGTTTTTCACCTCCTGTCCATTCGAAAGATAAACAGAGATGATATGGTAATTCAGGATTTCATCAAAGCATGAACAAATCCCGAATTACCATATCGCTTATAAACAACGCCTCTTTAGTGAGTCTTAGTACACCATCCTGCAATGCCAGATGATGACTGGCTATATATCTGGAGGCTTGTTGCATGCAGTATGAAGAATACACCTCGCCAAACCCAGCAGCAAGGGCCTGCATATTCAGCCCGTCCATGGTACGTAGTCTCAGCATCACCATCTCATTGTACTTGTCCTTCCTTGTCAACGGTTCCGTATCAAAAAACGACAGCTTCCTCTGCTTTAAAGCCTCTATGTACGAAATAAGGTTTTCCACATTCCACTGCCTGCAATCGGTATTATAGGAATGTGCGGCAGCACCTACACCGATATAGGGTATTCCCTCCCAGTAACTGCTGTTGTGCTTTGAGCGATAGTGCTTTTTGGAGAAATTGCTGATTTCGTATTGAAGAAAGCCACTGTCCTCCAAGCGCTCCTTCAACAGGTAATACATTTCAGAACAAACAGTATCATTTAATTCACTCACCTTGTTCTGCTGAAGCATTCTCCACAAGGCGGTGCCCTCTTCGTAATGGAGCATGTAGGCAGACACATGCTTGACAGGGGAATGGAGCATGGTATTGATGTCCACTTCCCAGTCCCGCAATGTTTGGTCAGGAAAACCGTACATCAAATCAATACTTATATTTTCAATTCCGCCGTCCAATATCATGTCTATGGACTTCCTTGCAGTCAGAGAAGAGTGTCGTCTATTCAAGAATTTCAGACGTTTGTCATCAAAAGTCTGCACACCCATGCTTATCCTGTTCACCCCCATCGAATGCAAATGTTCTACGAGTTCTTCTGAGATGTCCTCCGGATTACATTCTACTGTAAATTCCTTTATCTGACAGCCATCCTCTCCCACTCCATCGTTGACATAGTGACAGTACGCATCAATAGCTGTTACCAATCTTTCCAGATGACCAATTTCCAGCACACTGGGCGTTCCCCCTCCTATATAGACAGTTTCTATGGGCTCTCTGTGATTGAGAAGATAATCCCTTCTGAGGTCCAGCTCCGCACACACGGCATCAATATAGTCAGATGCCATATCAGACATGGTGGTGGAGTAAAAACCGCAGTACACACAGCGCGTTTTGCAAAAGGGAATATGTACGTACAATCCTGCCATAGGGTAAAAGCAACGCAAAAGTACTAATTTTATTTAACTGTTGATTAAAATTACCTCTTGATTTTTGCTTATTCATTGTTTTTACTTAACTTAGAGGCCGAATAAATGTATTACAAACCTAAAACTATATTAACAAATGAGAGTATATCAGACGAATGAAATCAAAAACATCGCGTTGCTTGGCAGTGCGGGAAGTGGCAAGACCACTCTTGCCGAGTCTATGCTTTACGAAGCCGGTATCATCAAACGCCGTGGCTCTATAGAAGCAAAAAACACAGTCAGCGATTACTTTCCCGTGGAACAGGAATACGGATATTCTGTATTTTCCACGGTTTTTCATGTGGAGTGGAACAACAAGAAACTGAATATCATCGACTGCCCGGGCAGTGACGATTTTGTGGGCGGCGCCATCACGGCACTGAATGTGACCGACCAGGCTGTCATCCTCATCAACGGTCAGTATGGTCCTGAAGTGGGAACACAGAACAACTTCAGGTTTACCGAGAAGCTCAAGAAGCCTGTTATCTTCCTAATCAATCAGCTGGATTCTGACAAATGCGATTTTGACAACATCATCTCCAGCATGACCGATATCTACGGCTCGAAATGTGTTCAGATTCAATATCCCATACAGACCGGTGCCGGTTTCAACTCCATCATAGACGTGCTGCTCATGAAGAAATATTCATGGAAGCCTGAAGGAGGTGTGCCCATCATCGAAGAGATTCCGGAAGAAGAGAAGGAGAAAGCACTTGATCTCCACAAGAAACTGGTTGAGGCGGCAGCCGAGAACGATGAGACCCTGATGGAGAAATTCTTTGAAGAGGAAAGTCTCACTGAAGATGAGTTGCGTGAAGGCATCAGAAAAGGATTGGTCACACGCTCCATATTCCCCGTATTCTGCGTATGCGCCGGCAAAGACATGGGCGTGCGCCGTTTGATGGAATTCTTGGGAAATGTGGTGCCTTTCGTAAGCGATATGCCCAAGATTCGCAATACCAGAGGCGAAGAGGTGGCAGCCGTAAACGATGCCCCTACCAGTCTGTATTTCTTCAAAACAGGAGTAGAGCCGCATATCGGAGAAGTGAGTTACTTCAAGGTTATGAGCGGTGCGGTAAAGACAGGTATGGATCTGGTCAACGTAGATAGAGGTTCACGTGAGCGTATCGCCCAGCTGTATGCCTGTGCCGGAGCCAACCGTCTGCCGGTGGACGAACTGCAGGCAGGTGATATCGGATGCACCGTAAAACTAAAGGACGTGAAGACCGGCAATGCGCTCAATGAAAAGGACTGCGACCACAGATACGACTTCATCAAATATCCCAACTCAAAATATTCAAGGGCTATCAAAGCCGTGAACGAGGCAGAGACCGAAAAACTGATGTCGGCACTTACGAAGATGCGTCAGGAAGATCCGACCTGGGTGGTAGAGCTGTCCAAGGAACTGCGTCAGACCATCGTGCACGGACAAGGAGAGTTCCACCTGCGTACCCTCAAGTGGCGTCTCGAAAACAACGAGAAGATACAGGTTACCTTCGAAGAGCCGAAGATACCCTACCGTGAGACCATCACCAAGTCGGCACGTGCAGAATACCGCCACAAGAAGCAGTCGGGCGGTGCCGGACAGTTTGGTGAGGTACACCTCATTGTAGAACAGTATGCAGAGGGAATGCCAGATCCCACAGTATTCAAGTTCGGAGGTCAGGAATACCGCATCAACGTGAAGGGACGCGAAGAGATTGATTTGGAATGGGGAGGAAAACTTGTCTTCATCAATTCCGTGGTAGGCGGTGCCATTGATGCGCGCTTCATGCCCGCCATCCTCAAGGGTATCATGGAACGCATGGAAAGAGGTCCGCTGACAGGCAGTTATGCACGTGATGTTCGCGTGATTGTATATGACGGCAAGATGCACCCGGTAGATTCCAACGAACTCTCTTTCATGCTGGCGGCAAGAAATGCCTTTGCAGCAGCCTTCCGCGATGCAGGACCCAAGATTCTCGAACCAATATATGATCTTGAGGTGTATGTTCCCGCAGACTACATGGGCGACGTGATGAGCGACCTTCAGGGACGCAGGGCACTGATTATGGGCATGGACTCTGAAGCAGGCTACCAGAAACTGCAGGCCAAGATTCCTTTGAAGGAGTTGGCAAACTACAGCATCGCCCTCAGTTCGCTGACCGGTGGTCGCGCATCGTTCACCACCAAGTTTGCAAGCTATGAACTGGTGCCCAATGATATCCAGCAACAGCTTATCAAAGAGCACGAAGAAGAAAACGAAGAATAATAGCTTATATGAAATTCACGGAGGATTGCAGATGGTTCTGAAGCAACAGTCTGCAATCCTCCATTTTAAAATTGGGGATTATGTTTACAGATTTTTCAGTGTGGTATGAGTCATTGCCGTTCATCTTGCAGATGTACTGGGCATGCGCGGCAATAGGCTCTGTAATTTTTATCATCCAACTGGTGTTGACCCTGATAGGAATGGACTCAGGAGATGTGGAAGTAGATTTTGACGGTGCCAACACTATGGACTATGGAGATGGCTTGTCACTGTTTTCCGTAAGAGCGTTCATCAATTTTCTGATTGGCTTTGGCTTTGCAGGCATTTGTTTTTACAACATCATTTCCAACACCCCGCTCCTGCTTGTTGTATCTATCACCGTAGGCGTCCTGCTGGCGTGGTCAATACTCTTGTTATGGAACAAAATCAAGGGATTGGAAAAGAAGGAGAACTACAGCATCCGCGATTGTGTCGGCATCACAGCCTCTGTGTATCTTCGTATTCCTGCCAACAGACAGGCAAGCGGCAAGGTGCAGGTCAGTTTGGGCGGTTCCGTTCGCGAGTTTTCCGCAGTCACCGACGGCGATACATTGCCTACAGGTACCATCGTCAAGATTATTGAAATCATCAACAGCGAAACAGTTTTAGTTGTAAAATTATAGTTTTTTCAAATATGACAGATATAATGTATTTTATCGTGATTCCATGTATCGTAGTGGTAGTGGGATCCGTCTGGGCACTGATCAACAGATATAGAAGATGCCCCTCAGACAAGATTCTGGTAATTTATGGAGGCAAGAAGAGCAAGTCTTCTGCCAAGTGTGTACATGGTGGAGGTGCCTTTGTATGGCCCATTATAGAAGACTATCAGTATTTGAGTCTGACACCTATTTCCATAGATGCCAATTTGACGAATGCCCTTTCAAAGCAGAACATCCGTGTAGATGTGCCCTGCAGGTTTACCGTCGGCGTATCCACAGAGCCAGACAGCATGACGGCTGCCGCAGAACGCCTTTTGGGACTGACCGCAGCACAGATACAGGAACTGGCACGTGATATTCTTTTCGGTCAACTCCGTCTGGTGATTGCCACCATGAGCATAGAGGAACTGAACTCCGACCGCGACAAGTTCCTGGAAAGCATATCAACCAATGTGGAGGTGGAACTGAAGAAAATAGGCTTGCGTCTCATCAACGTCAACGTGACAGACATCAAGGACGAGTCGGGCTATATCGAGGCTTTGGGTAGAGAGGCTGCTGCAAAGGCCATCAACGAGGCTAAAGTGAGAGTGGCAGAACAAGACAAAGTGGGAGAGATAGGAAAGGCTGAGGCAGACAGGGAAACCCGCATCAGAACAGCAGAAGCCAATGCAGAGGCTGTGAAAGGAGAAAACGAGGCAAAGGTTGCCATTGCCAACTCCGAGGCCTATCGTAGAGAAAGAGAGGCTGAAGCACAGCGTAAGGCCATCGCATCAGAAAAGGTGCAGGAAGCAAAAGCTATGGAAGAGGCTTACGCAGCTCAGAAGATTGCGGAAGAAGCACGTGCCGAACGGGAGCGCAGTACACAGACAGCCAACGTTCTGGTACCTCAAGAGATAGAAAAGAAACGTCGTATCATTGAAGCAGAAGCAGAGGCTGAGAAAATCAGGGTAAACGCCAAGGGTGATGCCGACGCCATTTTCGCAAAGATGGAAGCAGAGGCAAAGGGTCTTTACGAGGTTCTCACCAAACAGGCATCCGGTTATCGTGAGATGGTGGTAGCCGCCGGAGGTGATGCCACCAAAGCCTACATGCTCTTGCTGCTGGAGAAACTGCCCGAACTGGTCAAGACCCAGGTAGAGGCTGTCAAAGGCATCAATATCGACCATGTCACCGTATGGGATAACGGGAACAGTGCAGACGGCAAGGGTTCAACAGCCAATTTCGTTTCCGGACTGATGAAATCCGTACCTCCCCTTAACGAACTGTTTGACATGGCAGGACTTAATTTACCCGAGTATTTGGCAAAACAGAAAAGCGAGAATACTTCATCCGATACGACCTCTACGGAAGAAGGTGCCTAACTACGCCTCCGTACTTTAGGAATATAAGTTCAGAATGATACATCTATCAGACAATTTCCCCAACTTGTCGGCGACACAGACAAAACAGTTTGCAATGCTGTATGACCTGTATCACGAATGGAATGAAAAGATCAACGTGATTTCCAGAAAGGATATAGACAATGTGTATGAACACCATGTACTGCACTCACTTGCCATCGCAAAACTGCTCTGGTTTGCCTCCGGTTCAAAGATACTTGACCTTGGAACCGGAGGCGGATTCCCCGGCATTCCGCTTGCCATCCTGTTTCCGCAGTGTCAGTTCAAGATGATTGACGGCACCGCGAAGAAAATCAGAGTGGTTACAGAAGTGGCAAATGCCATCGGGCTGAAGAACTGCATGGCGCAGCATATCAGGGGAGAAGAGGAAAAGGGACTTTACGATTTTGTGGTGAGCAGGGCTGTGATGCCCCTGAAGGACCTGGTGAACCTGACCAAGAAAAATGTATCGAGGACGCAGAGAAACACGCTGAGAAACGGTATCATCTGCCTGAAGGGAGGCAATCTGGACGATGAGCTGAATTGTGTGAACGGCCCTGTCACAAAAGTGGAAATAGCCGACTTCTTCAACTATGAATGGTTTGAGAAGAAGTATGTCATCTACCTGCCCATTGGCTGACTGTCTGCATGCCGTAACTGACATTACAAAAAAAGGCCGTGTCAAAATAGTGCACAGGTAGCTGTTGTCACGTTGTCACGCCCTTCCCGCCTTCAACCCTCGTTGCAGATACCTGCACTGCCCGTCGCAGATACCTGCGTTGCCCATCGCAGATACCTGCGTTTGAAAACACAGGCAGGCAATTCATCATAACGGGTCAGTCCGGAAGATACGCAACCGGCTTTTCGGACTGCCCCCATATTTCTCAAAGCTCTCTTTTTTAGAAATAAAAAAGTCCCAAAGTATTGTACTTCAGGACTTCTCTTGTTTTTGCTTCTTAAGGTTGCGGTGCGTACGGGACTCGAACCCGTGACCTCCTGCGTGACAGGCAGGCATTCTAACCAACTGAACTAACGCACCTGTTGACTTTTCAAAAGCGAGTGCAAAGGTATTGTTTTTTTTTGAAACAACAAAATAATATGGCTATTTTCTTACCGTATAAATTTGCAGGCACACTGTTATTTTCAGCGTACCACCTTCAACTTGGCAAACTTGAGCAACAATATTTTTTCTCCACAGTTGTCAAACACCACATGGGCTTTCGTGTTTTCGCCACTGCCCTCCACGCTTTTCACCTCACCTATGCCAAAACGCGAATGCTCTACACGGCAGCCAACTACAATGTTTACATCCATGGGAAGGGCAACACCAGTGGCAGAAGCTTTAGAGGGTGCTGAAGTTACAGAGGGAACAGGCTTGACATTGCCAGAAAACATGCCCGACAGACGGGGGCGCTGACTTGAAACGGAGCTACTGCCGGTGCGCCCTTGGGAAGAAAGGCCCAGTTCCTTGATAAAACGGGAAGGAGCATTGAACTCCATCTGTCCGTACCGGAACCTGTTTTGCGCACTGGTTATCACACATCTCTTCTCTGCACGCGTGATAGCCACATAGAACAGACGGCGCTCCTCCTCCAATGCTCTTGGCGAATCGGATGACTGCAGCGAAGGGAAGATGTTTTCCTCTAACCCCACTATATATACCAGCGGGAACTCCAGTCCCTTGGCACTGTGGATGGTCATCAGCTTTATCAAATGCTCATCCCCCTTTTCAGCCATGTCTTCTACATCTGTCAGCAGGGAGATTTCCTGAAGGAAGAACCCCAAGGTTGCCTCATGCTCGTTGCCCTCTTCCCGTTTGTTGACCACAAACTCCTGGGCACTTGTCAGAAACTCTTCTATGTTTTCCTGGCGTGCCAGGTCTTCCGCCTCGTTGCCTGCATAGATTTCTGTAGCCATTCCGCTTTGCTTCAGCACGTTTTTCGTGAGTTCAAACACGTCAATCTTGCTTGCCTCAGAGGCAAATCCGTCTATCATGGTCTTGAACGCAAGTACCTTGTTTAGTGCTTTTCCGGAGATTGCCGACAAGTGAACATCGGGGGTCTCCAAACACTCCCAAATGCTTATTCCGGCTGCAAGGGAAGCGGCGGAGAGCTTTTCTACCGTTGTATTGCCAATGCCTCGTGTGGGATAGTTGATGACCCTTCTCAGAGCCTCTTCTTCCTGAGGATTGGAGATAAGGCGGAGGTATGCCACGATGTCCTTGATTTCCTTTCTCTGGTAAAAACTCAAGCCTCCGCAGATGCGATACGGAATATTCTCTTTTCGCAAGGCTTCCTCTATGCTGCGGCTTTGCGCATTCGTCCTGTACAGCACGGCAATGTCATCTACCTTGAAACTGCCGCTGCTGCATTGCTTCATGATATCCTTGCAAACAATGGCTGCCTCTTCCCGGTCGCTGAAAGCCTGCTTATAGACGATGGGGGCACCCACTTCATTTTCACTGTACGTGGTTTTCGGAATTTGGAACGCGTTATGGCTTATCAGTCGGTCTGCAGCAGAGACAATGGACTGAGTGGAACGGTAGTTGCGCTCCAACTTGAAAATGCGTGCATCGGGATAAGTCGTCGTGAAATGAAGTATATTATCAATATTGGCTCCGCGGAAACTGTAGATGCTCTGGGCATCATCGCCTACCGCACAGATGTTCTGCTGGTCCTTGGTAAGCTGTAACAGGATAGCCTGCTGCACCCTATTGGTGTCTTGATACTCGTCCACGAGGATATGGGTGAAGCGCGTAGCATATTTCTGCCTTATATCCTCATGGGTAACGAGCAGCCGATAGGCAAGCAAGAGCAGATCATCAAAGTCCATGGCATTGGAGAGAAGACAGCGCTGACTGTATTGCTTGTAGATATGGGCTATCTCCTCCTGATGATGTGCCACATCCACCTTGCGTACACTTTGGTTCTGTTCGTAGGCTTGGGCGTCCATGAGGTGGTTCTTCGCCATACTGATACGGTCAGCCACAATAGACGCCTTGTATGTCTTGTCGTTCAGTCCCGTCTCCTTGATGATGCGCTTGATAAGCGCGCGTGAGTCATTCTGGTCGTAGATGGTGAATTGGGAGGTATAGCCAAGCAGTTTTGCTTCCATTCTCAGTATATGGGAAAAGAGGGAATGGAAGGTGCCCATGTTGAGATAGCGCACCTGCTCTGTACCCACCAGGCGGGCGATGCGTTCTTTCATCTCTGTTGCTGCCTTGTTGGTAAAGGTTAGGGCAAGGATGTTCCACGGCTGGACGCCCTGGCTCAACAGATAGGCTATCTTATGGGTAAGCACCCTCGTCTTGCCCGAACCGGCACCCGCTATCACCAGTTGGGCTCCCTGACAGTACTCCACAGCTTCGCGCTGCACCTCTGATAACGATTCTAAAATATCTGTCATTGCATGTAATAGTATCTCCAGTAACTGTCTTTGAAATGTTTGTATAGAACCAGACGGCGATGATTGCCCGCAGGAGTTGCCCGCATCAGCTGCATAAAGTCTGTATAGTCGGTCTCGATAGGGCTGTTGCGGTACGGATAGACGGAAGCGGAGGTGAGATGGTTGTACAGGACAAGTGCCTCCTGATAATGGCGGGGAAGCGACGACTCTGCAATACCGCTGGACTTCAGTGTGCGTGCAAACGCATTGAGGTCGCGATCTATCAGATGTGCGCACAATAGATAATGGTAGGCTGACGGTTTGGCCTTGCCACTCCTGAGCAGTGCCTTGAGGTAGGCATAGAAGTCCATCGTTTCTGCAGGGAAGGCGCCCAGATGGCGGAAAATATTTTCTGTAGGATAAAACAGACAGCGGGTGGCATATTGTACAGGAAGCAAATCTGAGCCCTTGCAATGGACAGGATAGGAAAACAGTCGCTCGCCCAACTGGTTTTCCTGTGACAGGGCATAAGCCCTCAGCATGGTAAGATGGGCATCGGTATGCTGTGAGTTCTTCCCTATTTCTGTCGCGTTTTCCCAACAGCCAGATTCCAGCTGTTTTTCCACCTCCACCCTATAGTGGTATGCAATATTGCTGTCTGAAGACAGTACCAGCATGAAAAAACACAGTATCAGAATCCAGTAATTTCCCAGTGCCTCTACCGAGCACAGCGAACCGAACACCGAGGCAGATGGCGAATGGCTGATAATGGCTGATTTCTTCAGGATGCCCACAAGGACACACCACAGCACGAGGAGCAGCGGTGTGGAATACAGGCAATAGCTATACCATCCGGACTCCTCGTTGGGATGATAACCCGTCAGAATGAACAGTATCAGGAATGAAGGGACATAGGAGACGGCATTCCATACAGGAGGCAACACGCAGATTCTGCGAATCCAATGATGCAGTATAAAAAGTACAGTGGTGATGACAATGGCTCCTATCAAAGAGTCATAATGCGTGACCCCACCACTCAGACAATGCTGCGCTGCGGTCAGGGAACCGTCTTGAAAGAAATACAGGTATATGAATGTGAGTGAATAAAAAATCATGGCACACACCACAGTAACAATGGTGGTGCCATGATAGTTGCTTGTATTTTTGCGCATGTGTCAGTTCTTCTTCAGTACCATTGCTGTACGTGCTGGCAGATATAGCTTGAGCCACTCTTTCTGGTCTTGCACATACAAGGGGTCAAAGTTGGTGAAATGCGTGATGGAATCATCAGCAAAACCGTTTCCTCCAAAGGCAGTGGCATCGGTGTTCAGTATCACGTCGTAAGAGCCGCTGGGCACCAGGAAGCCATAGTCGGTGAACGACTGTGAAGGATTGAAATTGAACACGAAGAGCAAGTCGCCTCTGCTGAAGGCAAGAACCTGGTCACCGTCATGGTGCCAACGCTCTTCCACCGGTGACTTGACGAAGTTCTTTTCCGATTTCAAGGTCTTGATCATCGCCTTGTCAAAGTCGCCCAGATAGTGATAGTCCAACTCCTGATTGTCCACCAGGTTCCACTGTCTGCGTGCATACTTGTAACTCCAGCCGTTGCCCTCACGCGGGAAGTCAATCCATTCGGGATGGCCGAACTCATTACCCATGAAATTGAGGTAGCCGCCGTTAATGGCTGCGGCAGTAACCAAACGTATCATCTTGTGCAATGCGATGCCTCGTGTCACCATACCGTTCTCATCCCCCTTCTTGAAATGCCAGTACATGTCGGCATCAATGAGGCGGAAGATGATGGTCTTGTCACCCACCAGTGCCTGGTCGTGGCTCTCGCAATAGGAGATGGTCTTTTCATCAGGACGCCTGTTCTTGACCTCCCAGAAGATGGAGCTGGGTTTCCAGTCCTCATCCCTCTTTTCCTTGATGGTCTTTATCCAGTAGTCGGGTATGTTCATCGCCATGCGGTAGTCAAAGCCATATCCTCCGTCCTCGAACTTAGCTGCCAGTCCCGGCATACCGCTCACCTCTTCGGCAATGGTGATGGCATCGGGATTCACCTCATGGATGAGCTTGTTGGCAAGTGTAAGGTAGCAGATGGCATTGTCATCCTGATGGCCGTTGAAATAATCGTTGTAGTTGCAGAAGGCTTCGCCGAGACCGTGACTGTAATAGAGCATCGAGGTAACACCGTCGAAGCGGAAACCGTCGAAATGATATTCCTCCATCCAGTAACGGCAGTTAGACAGCAGGAAGTGAATCACCTCATCCTTACCATAGTCGAAGCACAGGCTGTCCCATGCCGGATGCTCGTGTCTGTCTCCGGGATAGAAGAACTGGTTGACATCACCAGCCAGATTGCCCAGCCCCTCAATCTCGTTCTTGACCGCATGCGAGTGCACTATATCCATGATGACGGCTATACCGTTCTGATGGGCGGCGTCAATCAGCTCCTTGAGCTCATCGGGGGTACCGAAACGGCTGGACGGTGCGAAGAAGGAACTGACGTGGTAGCCGAACGAGCCATAATAGGGATGCTCCTGTATGGCCATCACCTGAATACAGTTATAGCCATCTGCCACTACGCGGGGCAGCACCACATCCTTAAACTCCTTGTAAGTTCCTACCCTTTCAGCATCCTGTCCCATGCCTACGTGGCACTCGTATATCAGCAGTGGCGACTTGCAGGCCTTGAACTTGTTCTTCTTGAACTGATAGGGTGATTTTGGGTTCCACACCTGTGCAGAGAAGATTTTTGTTTCATCGTCTTGCACCACTCTACGGCACCATGCAGGGATGCGCTCACCCTCTCCCCCATTCCACTTCACCTTCATCTTGTAAAGGTCTAAGTGCTTGACGGCTTTCTCGCTCAACTTAATCTCCCAGTTGCCAGTGCCTTCGATGCGCTTCAACTTGTACTTCTCGTTCTCCTGCCAGTCGTTGAAATCACCTATCAAATAAATCTCCGTAGCATTGGGAGCCCACTCTCTGAACACCCATCCGCGTGCCATCTTGTGCAAGCCATAGTACAGATGTCCGCTGGCAAATTCGGTTAATGACTTCTTACCGTTACGTGTGAGTTGGTTGATTTTCCACACGGCATGTTCGTGTCTGCCCTTTATGGCATCCTCGAAAGGCTCCAGCCAAGGGTCGTTCTTGACCAAGCCTATATGCTTTATTTTGGGAGCTTTCATAACATCAGTTTTAAAGCGGGTTTACAGATTATCTCCGTTGGGTAAATAGGTTTGTGTCAAGACAAAGACTATACATGCTTTATCTTGAAGATTGCCTTCTTGATGGCAGGAGCGGAGGAAATGCAGGGAGCATGTCCGTCCTGCGGGAAGAAGATGGCAAACATGCCGGGCTGGCAGGAAACATAACTGTCGGCAGCAACACCGGGATATTTTGTGATGTCCTTCTCTTCATTGTATGCCACATCAGGCAGGCGGCACAGCGGAGTATAGCCGTAGGTCTCTTCTACATCCAGGGGAATCTGGATATCCACCATCTTGACATGGGTTTCCATCACTGCCTCATCGGGAGTACGCGATGTAGCGGTGGTGATGTTCACAAACAGGTCGCTGCCGCTTATCATGTGCTTGCCGGGTTCCAATGTGTTGAGGTCGTTCTTCTGGATAAACTCGACCACCTCCTTGAACAAGGGATTCAAACTGATATACTTTTCCAGATTGTTTAGTGTGTCAATTACCATAATATTACATTTTTGAAGTTAATAAATTATTTGATTTTTCGTCCTCTTCGGTAAGTTCCTTGGGCAATGATACTGCCGTTGCGGTCTTTCTCGATATAATTGCCGTCTCGCTGGTTGTCCACGTATGTACCTTCAAAGCGCGTACCGTTCTTGTCTTCTTCAATAGCGGCACCATTACGTTTGTCGTTCACATACATTCCCTTGAATTTCGCGCCGTCGGCATAGTGTATGATGCACTGTCCGTTCAGTTGCCCATTCTTCCATGTGCCCTCATACACGTCACCGTTTTTCAGCACCAGCTTCCCGCTGCCCTCCATCTTGTCTGCATGCCACTGGCCTGTATAGGTATCGCCGTTTTTCCATACAAAAGTGCCGTTACCTTCTTTGTCGCCTTTCAGAAACTGACCTGTATAACGTGCGCCGTTGGCAAAGCGGAAGATACCGCTTCCGGTACGCTCTCCCTGTGCGTAGGCACCCTCATATACATCACCGTTCTTGAACTTATACACACCCTTGCCATTTTGGATGTCATTCTTCCACTGACCGGTATATACGTCACCGTCTGCATAAAAAAACGTGCCCGTGCCACTGCGCAGGTTCTGCGCCCACTGCCCGTCGTATTTGGAACCGTCGCCCCAGTCAAAGACTCCTTTTCCATGTTTCTTGTCGTCCTGCCAGTCGCCTTTATAGAAAGCGCCTCCTGCAAAGGTATAGATGCCCTTGCCGTTGCGTTTGTCCTGCTTCCATTCGCCGTCGTACTTATCGCCGTTGTAGTAGTACATCACTCCGTGGCCATGCTGATAGTCACGGAACCAGAGCCCGTCATACTTGTTGTTGTTGGCAAAGTAAAAAATGCCCTTGCCATGCTGCTGACCCTGGAACCACTGACCCTCGTATTTCTCGCCGTCGCTGAATATGTAAACGCCATATCCCTGACGGTTGCCCTTCACATACTCGCCCTCATACAGGTCGCCGTTCTTGTATGTGGTTTTCCCTTTTCCATGTGGCTTGCCTGCCGCCATCTCTCCCTTATACTCTCCCTTATCCTTTGTCACACACGTACCCAGCACAATCTTCTGGGCAGATGCAGGAAACGAAGAACAGCAAAGGAATGTAAATAATATGACAATATATTTCAAAACTATTTTCTTTTTTGCAAAACAATGATTACTCTCGCCAAAATTAGCAAAAAAAACACACCCTGCAAAATTATCGAAAGCATTTCTACAAAAAATCGTTTCTTAAACACTACAACTGACATCGCAACTCCTTCAGAATGCTTTCGGGATAATTGCAGTTTTCCTTCCATTTATGAGATATAAGTCTTCGTGCCAAACTATCTCAATCCGTCCCTGCATATACAAATACACTTTTTTGACAATAATTATAACGCGAGTTCGACGAATTCTGCATAAGGTAAGATTTATCAGATAGAGGCAGGACATATTGCTGCGTTGCCAATGCCAGTCAGCTTCATTGGCGATAAGGTTAATAACCTTGCGGCACTAAGGTTATTAATCTTACAGCGTTAAGGTTATTAACCTCACGGCCCACAAAGACATGTTCATCTTTTCGATAAACTAATTTTGTTGTTTCTTTCCAGTTATTCAAATTCATCGAACTCACGTTAATGTATTATCATTCCAACCCGTTCAGTTCTTCCATTAACTTTCCTATCTCCGATAGCTTACTATTCGATTTCAATGCAGTAAACAGCAAAAGGATGAATAATGGCATGGAAGTCAGGTCGGTAATTCCATAAATCTTACGCAAAGAACAGAAAAAAAATCAGGAAAAAAATTCTTTAATAAACTTGTTTGTCTTATCTTTGTTCCACAAAACGTTAAACAACGAAATAAATCGAGAATCATGAAGTTTATCGGAATAATCCCTGCGAGGTATGCGTCAACACGCTTTCCGGGAAAACCACTTGCCATGCTTGGCGGAAAACCTATCATACAACATGTGTATGAACAAGTGAAGACTTGTATCGACGAGGTATGGGTGGCCACTGACGACCAACGAATCATCGATGCCGTGGAGGCTTTTGGAGGAAAAGCCGTGATGACGTCAGACACCCATAAGAGCGGTACGGACCGTATCAACGAGGCGGCAAGACTTATCCATACAGATGCAGACGTGATTATCAACATACAGGGCGACGAACCGTTTATCGCCAAAGAACAGATTGAAACAATCTGCCACTGTTTCGACGAACAGTCCACACAAATAGCCACTCTGGCAAAGCCATTTGACAAGGACTTTACCCTGATAAGCAATGCCAACTCTCCCAAGGTGGTGACCGACCTTCACGGATATGCCCTCTACTTCAGCAGAAGCATCATCCCCTTTGTCAGAGGCGTGGAACCGGAAGAATGGAGTTTCCGTCACACCTATCTGAAGCACATTGGCATCTATGCTTACCGCAAAGACGTACTCGACGAGATTACCCGGTTGCCACAGAGTCCTCTGGAACTGGCAGAGAGTCTGGAACAACTGAGATGGCTGCAAAACGGCTACAGAATCAAGGTGGGCATCACAGACATAGAAACCATTGGTATAGACACTCCTGAAGATTTGCAAAAGGCGGAAGACTTCTGGAAGAAAAAGAACCTGCGGGGTTGAGATGGGCGACCAGTCGTTTACATTCAAGCACTTTACCGTTTACCAGCAAGGGTGTGCCATGAAAGTGGGAACTGACGGCACACTGCTGGGGGCATGGGCAAAATCTAACACAGACAGTCCACAGAGAATACTCGATATAGGCACTGGTACGGGACTCATCGCATTGATGATGGCACAGAGGTTCCCAGAGAGCCATGTTACAGCCATCGACATAGATAGTGACGCCTGCATGCAGGCGAGCCAGAATGTAATGTTGTCGCCCTATAGCCAACGGATTCAGGTATTGAACTCCTCTTTACAGCAGTATGCGTCGGAGACTGTGGGGACTTTTGATGTTATCGTGTGCAATCCGCCTTTCTTCTCAAACAGCCTGCCATGCCCGGACACCCGGAAGACCATTGCAAGGCATACCATTACGCTCACCTTCAGGGAACTGTGCATACATGCAGAGCACCTGTTGAGGGAGGACGGCGCTTTTTCGGTCATCGTCCCTATAGAAAGAAAAAATGACATCATCCATGAGGCGGCTCTTGCCCGGATGTTCCTGCAAAGTGCTTGCAGCATAAAAACCTCGCCACGCAAGCAGCCCAAGCGTGTGCTGTTGTCGTTCTGCAAACACAAGGAGTACGTGGAAGACAATATAGAATGTACCATAACCATAGGCGATGCGCACTACAATCAGCTGACTTCACCTTTTTATTTGGAAAAGTTAGATAATTAAGTCAGAAAATATTTGGTAGATAAAATTAAAATGACTACCTTTGCACCGCAAAAATGAAAACCGCGCTTGTAGCTCAGTTGGTAGAGCACCTGACTCTTAATCAGGGTGTCCAGGGTTCGAGCCCCTGCAGGCGTACTGAATTCGAAAGCATCAATAAATGATGCGCTTGTAGCTCAGTTGGTAGAGCACCTGACTCTTAATCAGGGTGTCCAGGGTTCGAGCCCCTGCAGGCGTACATTAAACGGATAAGCGTGCTGTTGGTTACAGTGCGCTTATTGATTTATAGGCAGGAACTCTACAGGCACCCATCTATTGATAATCCACCTAATAAGCAATACAATGATAACCTTTCCCATCGCCAAAATCAATCTTGGCTTGAATATCGTAGAAAAAAGAAGTGACGGATACCATAATCTGGAAACGGTATTCTACCCATTGCCCATACACGATGCTCTTGAGGTACATGAGATGGATAGCGGTTTCCCATCTTCTGTCAAATGCGACATCAAGGTAAGCAACATGGTGATTGAGGGTGACGAGCAAAGAAATCTCGTAGTCAAGGCCTACAACTTACTGTCTGAACAGTTTGACTTGCCACGCCTGCATGTACACCTGCATAAGTTTATTCCCTCACAGGCGGGGTTAGGAGGTGGATCCAGTGACGCCGCCTATATGTTGACTCTGCTCAACCGGGAGTATCATCTGGGATTGCAGAACGAAGAACTTATCTGTCTCGCCAAGGGGTTGGGAGCAGATTGCCCCTTCTTCGTCCAGTCACAACCATCGTATGCCACAGGTATCGGTGAACAGCTCACCCCCATCAACCTGGATTTGAGCGGTTATCATATCGCCGTCATCAAACCGAACATAGCGGTATCAACAGCCGAGGCTTTCCGTCATATCATCCCCGAAATGCCGGCAAAAAAATGTGCGGATATTGTACAGCAGCCCATTGATACATGGAAGGAAGAACTGCTCAATGACTTTGAGAGAAGCATCTTCATGCAGCATCCGGAACTGCAGAAAATCAAGGACATGCTGTATGACACAGGAGCCGCGTATGCAAGTATGAGCGGAAGCGGGAGCAGCATTTACGGCATTTTCCACGAGCAGCCGCAAGAGGAAATGCTCAAGCAAGCAAGTGAAGAAAGGGCGTTGTCCTCATTCATCCAGACAACGATAACGGCAAAGCTTTCAAGATAGCCAAAAGGGGCAGCACCTTTCGATGCTGCCCCTTTTTGTATCAAGTTGAGTGCTACTGAACAGAACCTCCGACAATATCCAGCAATTCGCTGGTAATAGCCTGTTGGCGACTCTTGTTGTACTGGAGTTTCAGTTCTCTAAGCAGTTCATCGGCATTGTCCGTAGCGGTCTGCATGGCAACCATCCTCGCCGCATGTTCACTCGCATTGCTATCGAGCAGAGCGGTATAAAGCATCAGGTGAGCCAACTTGGGAATAAGTGTCGAGAGCACCGTATTCATATCCGGTTCCACGATAAAGTTATCATTAAGCGGCTTGCCGTCAAATTCCCTTTTTTTCTTTTGCTGCGCCTCGCGCAGTTCCTTTTCCCTCAGATACTGCTGGGATTCCTTGGTGGCAATGACCGTTGTAAGGTCGCGTTCGTGGTCACGCACCAACTCTCCCCTGACGTCAATGGGCAGGAATGTTTTTCTGGTCAGTATCTGCGACCCGGCACTCTTGAAGTGATGATAGATAAGTTCTACCTTGTCAATCTCCCCTTTCAAGAATAGCTGTCCCAGCTCTCTGGCTATGTCAATACATTGCTGGACATTCGGTTTGTCAGCCAGTTCGGTAAAGGAACCAGCCACCTTCAATCCCATCTTTGCAGCTCGCTCAGCAGCCTTTCTGCCGATGGGGTATATCAGCACATTCTCTTTGCCGAGAGAGGGATAATCGCTGATAACCTGCTCCATCAGTTTGAGTACATTTGTGTTGAAACCTCCGCAGAGACTGCTATTGGAAGAGAAGACCACCAGGGCGATACGATTTACCGGACGTTCCTGTGTGAACACGTTCGACGCATCAGCCTCAGAAGCGATAAACGACTTGAGGATATGTTCCAACAGTGTTTCGTAAGGCAACATGTTTTCAATCATTACCTGTGCATGATGCAACTTCGAAGAAGCCACCATCTTCATTGCACTGGTAATTTTGCGGGTGCTATTCACACTGGCAATGCGCGTTTTGATTTCTTTCAATGACGGCATACGGTAAACTTATCTGGAATTTAATAACTCGCGGCGATGTCTTCCATCACCTTTTCAATGGTTGCTGTAATCTGATCGTCAATCTTACCGCTTCCCAATGTAGCAATCACATCAGGATGGGATGAACGGAGTTTTGCAAGGAAAGTGTCCTGACACTCACGCACCTTCTCTACCGGCACGCGGTGCATCAGACCATGTGTACCACAATAGAGTATGGCAATCTGTTCTCCTACAGGCATCGGACTGTATTGAGGCTGGATGAGCAACTGGTTGTTTTTACGTCCACGATCGAGAGTCATGGCGGTCACTGCATCCATATCGCTGGAGAACTTCGAGAAGCTCTCCAACTCGCGGTATTGAGCCTGGTCAATCTTCAACGTACCGGCCACCTTCTTCATACTCTTAATCTGTGCAGAACCGCCCACACGTGATACCGAGATACCCACATTGATGGCAGGACGGAAGCCCTGGTTGAAGAGGTCACTCTCCAGGTAAATCTGACCGTCGGTGATAGAAATCACATTGGTAGGAATGTATGCCGAAACGTCACCTGCCTGTGTCTCGATAATGGGGAGTGCTGTCAGCGAACCGCCACCACGGACATGACCTTTCATACACTCGGGAAGGTCGTTCATCTGCTCTGCCACCTCCTGCTGTTCGTTGATTTTCGCTGCACGCTCCAGCAGACGGCTGTGGAGATAGAACACATCGCCCGGATAGGCTTCACGTCCGGAAGGACGGCGAAGGATGAGCGACACCTCACGGTATGCCACTGCCTGCTTGGAGAGGTCGTCATAGACTACCAAGGCAGAGAAACCGCGGTCACGGAAATACTCTCCGATGGCTGCACCGGCAAAAGGAGCATAGTACTGCATGGCAGCTGGATCTGCTGCGGTGGCTGCTACTACAATGGTATAAGGCAGCGCACCACGTTCCTTCAGGTTCTGCACCAGGGCTGCCACAGTAGATGCTTTCTGTCCGATGGCAACATAGATGCAATATACCGGCTTGCCAGCCTCATAAAAACTCTTCTGGTTGATGATGGTATCAAGGGCAATCGCAGTTTTTCCAGTCTGACGGTCACCGATGATGAGCTCACGCTGTCCTCTACCGATAGGAATCATCGAGTCAACAGCCTTCAATCCGGTCTGGAGCGGTTCCTTTACCGGTTGACGGTATATCACACCGGGGGCTTTCCTGTCAAGAGGCATTTCAAACGACTCCTGAAGGTCGATGGCTCCCAAACCGTCAATAGCCTCGCCCAAGGGATTGATGACACGACCCAGCATGTTATCGTTGACACGGATACTGGCAATACGCTTGGTACGCTTTACCACCATTCCTTCCTTGATATCCGAAGTGGTGCCCAATAGCACACAGCCCACATTGTCTTCCTCAAGGTTCATCACGATAGCCATGGTGCCGTTTTCGAACTCCAACAACTCGTTGGCTTCAGCATTGCGCAATCCGTATATACGAGCCACACCATCACTCACCTGGAGCACGGTGCCGACCTCATCAAACTGCTGTCCGCCACTAATGCCCTGAAGTTGCTCAAGCAACATCTGAGACACCTCACTTGGTTTGATCTTATCTGACATTGTTTTCTTGGTTCTTTCTGAATAATAAAATTACTTCTTCAAATGATTAAGCATCTTTCGCAACTGGGTATGCACACTGGCATCCAAACGGTAAGTGTCATATTCAAGTACGAAGCCTCCCAGAATATCGGGCGATACCTCGGTCTCAAACTCCACAGTGCCTTTAGTCTTACGCTCAACCATTTGCCGCATTCTCTGCTCAGTGGCTTCTGATACGGCAACAGCGGTGATGAGTTTGCCGCGGATGATATTCTTCTGCTGCCTGTAAAGAGTGATATACGAATTTGCCATGAACTGAAGAAAGTCCTCACGGTTTCCCTTCAACACAAGTGCTACAAACTGACTGGACAGTTGAGACGGGTTTCCTCCGAGCGCCGTCGTCAGCAGTTTTTGCTTGGTGTCTTTAGGAAGCATGGGATTGTCTATCGTGGACCTAAGTCCGGGTACTTCAATGAAGTTCTTGGCAAGAACATTCATCTCATGATACACCGTATCCTCAAGCTTTGCACCGACAGCCGCCTTAAGCAGCGCACGGGCATACCTCACCGATATTACTCCTACGTTCATATCCCTTACTCTTTATCATCAACAGAAATTTCATCCAACAGCCGGTCGATGGTTTCCATCTGCTTGGTGTCAGAGGAGAGCTCCTTGCGAAGAATCTTCTCAGCCACCTTCACAGACAGTTCTGCCACCTGCGCACGCAACTCGCTGATGGCCGCCTGCTTCTGACTCTCTATCTCGGCTTTGGCATTACTGATAAGGCGGCTGGCTTCCTCTTGCGCTTTCTTTTGCGCCTGAGCCACAATGGCGTCACGGGTTTCGGCTGCCTCACTCAACAGCTGCGCCTGTTTCTGACGGGCCTCCTGAAGCATACTTTCACCCTCTTTCTGAATATTGGCCAACCGCTCTGACGCTTCGTGGGCTTTCTTCAGGCTCTCGTCAATGTAGTGCTTGCGTTTCTCTACCATGCCGATGATGACAGGAAAGCCGAACTTGCCTACAAAGAAGAAAACCACCAAGAATGCCACAAGCATCCAAAACAGCAATCCCAAATCGGGAGTCAGTATTGATGGCAAATTTTCCATTGTAAAAGTTAAATATTCAAGATTCGTTTTCTATCCTTACTTGATAAGGAATGCACAAGCTGCCACAGCAAAGAGGGCAACACCTTCAACAAATGCAGAGGTAAGAATCATGTTTGTCTGAATCTTGCCTGTTGCCTCTGGTTGGCGTGCAATGGCATCCATGGCGCTACCACCAATCTTTCCAATACCAATACCTGCACCAAGAGTTGCAATACCTGCTCCCAAACCGCAGCCCAGCTGTGCCAGACCCTCAGCGGCCAATAATGTTGAAATAATCATAACTGTATAATTTTTAAGTTGTTAATGTATTTTATTTGTCTTTGTCCTAAATATCCTATTCATTCGGCATGGTGTTCCTTATGAGCCTGTCCGATAAACACGGCACTCAACATTGTGAAGACATAGGCCTGCACAAAAGCCACAAGTGTCTCAAGTGCATACATGAACAGCATCATGATAACACCAAAGACGTTCAAGCCATAGCCATACGCCTCGTCACCCATGGTCCATCCCAGGAAAATCACACAGGTGAAACTCAATATCACAGCATGCCCTGCCATCATATTGGCAAAAAGACGAATCATCAGTGCAAAAGGCTTGGTGAAAATGCCAAACAGTTCAATGACAGGCATGAGAGGCACGGGATAGGCTTTCAAGAACACAGGCACGTCCGGCCAAAATATCTCCTTCCAGTATTCCCTGTTGCCAAAAAGATTGACTGCAAGCATGGTACATACTGCGAGGAACAATGTGACATTGATGTTTCCGGTAACATTGGAGCCACCAGGGAACACGGGGAACAGGCCTACTAAGTTGATGAAGAAAATCAAGAAGAAGACCGTCAGAAGATAGGGTGCATACTTCCTGTAGTGTTTTTCTCCAATAGACGGACGAATCACATCATCATGAATAGACATGACCAGCATCTCTATTGTGCCGACAAAACCACCGGGAGCCTTGCTCTTTTCATCCCGCTTTCTGTACCAAAGGGCACACGACATGAATATCGCGAGCATCAGAACGACAACAATCCATATCTGGACCGCAATCTTCGTCAGACTGAGGTCAATAGGCCTTTCTGTCGTACCATCAGGCATCTTCTCGTAAATCTTGCCGTGATGGGCAGCATCAAAATAGAAAGGTTCGGGCAACGTATGGGCATTGCAAATGACCCACTCCCCCGTCTGACTGCTTCTGACAATGATGGGCAGGAGAATACTTATATGCTTGCCCTCGTATGTAGCAATGTGCCATTCATAAGAGTCGGCAAGATGTTCCATCACAATCTCCGGAATGTTCAAGCCTTCGTCTTCATTCTCCGACGCCATTGCCGATGAGGGCATGACCGCCATCAAGACCAATAGGATAATCGCCCTTAAATATTTCATCTTGCACATTTATCGTTATTGTTTATTGAGTTTGTCGCTATTGTTGGATACGATGGAAAAGAAGATTGAATGTAGGCCCAGCATCACAAAATAGTAAGCGAGGAACACGATGACGAAAGCCATCATTCCTGACTCATCGAATAGTGTGATATAGCAGACGACCATGACTGCCAATGCCAGAAGCATGCGGAAGCCTGACACCGCAGAGTAGAATGTGGTCAGATTATCAGGAGTCTTGCTTGCGACCCTGCGCCAAATCAGAATATCCGACACGTTGACTACAAGCGAGAATGTCACACTGACAACAGCGGGCAACATCAGCCCCTGAAACGCACCTAATACACCTACCGCATAGACCGCTACAGAAACAGCTGACAAAAGCACCACTATCCACAGGAGATATCTAACACACACTCTGTTGATGTATTCCATACACACTTACAGTTCTACACAGAGATTCACCTCATTGCCCTGGACTTCCACAAATCCTCCAGAGATGGTCATCTCCTTGCGCCCGTCATTGACTGTTTCATAAATCAGACGCCCTTGGACAAGCGACGAGATAAGAGGAGCATGGTTGGGAAAGACCTGAAACTCGCCCATCATACCAGGTACAATCACGCTGTTCACGTCTCCCACAAAGACAATCTTCTCCGGTGAAACAATCCTCAATCTTAAACTCATATCTGCAACCATTAAGCATTAACCTTTTGCAGCCTCCATCAGTTTCTTCGCCTTTGCCTTGGCATCTTCTATGGTACCCACGTTGAGGAACGCCTGCTCAGGCAGGTCATCCACCTCACCTTCGAGGATGGCATTGAAGCCCTTGATAGTGTCTTCGATAGATACCATCACACCAGGAAGACCCGTAAACTGCTCTGCCACGGAGAACGGCTGTGACAAGAAGCGCTGCACCCTGCGGGCACGGTTCACCGTCAACTTGTCCTCATCAGAGAGTTCGTCCATACCGAGGATGGCGATAATATCCTGCAACTCCTTGTAACGTTGCAGTATCTCCTTCACACGCTGGGCACATTCATAATGCTCCTTGCCCACAATCAGGGGGTCAAGGATACGGGACGTACTTCCCAGAGGATCCACAGCAGGATAGATTCCCAACTCCGCAATCTTTCTGCTTAGCTCTGTCGTAGCGTCCAGATGGGTAAAGGTTGTTGCGGGCGCAGGGTCGGTAAGGTCGTCTGCCGGCACATACACAGCCTGTACAGAGGTGATACTGCCACTCTTGGTGGAGGTGATGCGCTCCTGCATGGTGCCCATTTCGCTTGCCAGTGTAGGCTGGTAACCTACGGCAGAAGGCATGCGTCCCAACAAGGCTGACACCTCAGAACCTGCCTGAGTGAAACGGAAGATGTTGTCAATAAAGAAAAGAATGTCCGCCGCACCCTCCTTGCCGCCTTGATCGCGGAATTCCTCTGCAACCGTCAATCCGGAAAGTGCCACAGAGGCACGTGCTCCGGGTGGCTCGTTCATCTGACCATATACCAGTGTGGCCTGACTCTTTTTCAACTCCTCCGGATCAACCAAAGAGAGGTCCCATTTGCCCTCATCCATGGCTTTCCTGAACTTGTCACCATAGCGGATAACGCCACTTTCTATCATTTCACGGATAAGGTCGTTTCCCTCACGGGTACGCTCCCCTACTCCGGCAAATACAGAATAGCCGTTATGTCCCTTGGCGATATTGTTGATAAGTTCCATGATGAGCACGGTCTTACCCACACCTGCACCTCCGAAGAGTCCGATTTTTCCTCCTTTCATATAAGGCTCAAGCAGGTCAATCACCTTGATACCCGTAGCAAGCATTTCCTTTCGTGTAGAAAGCTGTTCGAATGAAGGAGCTTCACGGTGGATGGGATAGCCACCCTCCATGTCGAACTTCTTCATGCCATCTATGGGCTGCCCTATCACATTCAGCATCCTGCCTTTTATCTGTTCTCCAGCAGGCATCAGAATGGGAGAACCAACGGGAGTCACCTTGAGCCCCCTCTTCAATCCATCAGTGTTGTCCATGGCAACACAACGCACCGTGTCCTCTCCAATATGCTGCTGAACTTCCACTACCAAACTGGCACCATCCGTTCTTTCAACAATCAAGGCTTCGTGAATCTTGGGCAACACTTTCTCTGCATCTTTTCCCTCTGTATCGAAATACACGTCGATAACAGGTCCAATAATCTGGGAGATGCGACCAACTATCTGTGACATATTGTTATATGATTTAATGATTCTTTTAGGTTCTTCCGTCCGTTCACCCACATTCAACGATGCAGGCTATTGCCTTTAGAAACGGTTTTCAGTATATCTTCGCACAAAGTTAGCAAAAAACTTAGATATTCAATTTAATATTTCTGTTTTTTCAAAATAAAAAATCAAAATAACCATTCTTTGTTACTTTTTGAACAGATGGATATGCAGCAACAAATCAGATGCTCAGTTCATCCAGCACCTTGATGAGTTTCATATCCAGAGGCTTGTCAGTTCTGATGGCATCACTGAACGGAACATATACAACTTCATTATTGCGGACACCGACCATCACATTGCGCTGTCCCTGCATGATGGCTTCTATGGCACCTACACCTGTCCGGCTCGCCAATATACGGTCGTGTGCAGTAGGTCTGCCACCGCGCTGCAAATGTCCCAAGATGGAAACACGCACATCAAAGTTCGGAAATTCCTTTTTCACACGGTCTGCATAATACAGGGCACCGCATTTAGGACTTTCAGAGACGATGACGATACAGCTTTTCTTTGACTTGCGGATTCCACGCTCCATGAAGCGTGCCAACTGGTCCACATCCGTTGAGTCTTCAGGAATGATGGCAGCTTCAGCTCCGCTGGCGATGGCACTGTTCTGTGCCAGGAAGCCGGCATCCCTGCCCATCACCTCGATAAAGAAGATTCGTTCATGGCTTTGTGCCGTATCGCGTATTCTGTCCACACAATCCACGATGGTATTCATGGTAGTGTCGTAACCAATGGTAGAGTCTGTGCCATATAGGTCATTGTCTATTGTTCCCGGCAATCCGATGCAACACACATCATATTCCGCAGCAAAGTCACGTGCTCCGGTCAGCGAACCGTTGCCGCCAATAACCACCAGTGCGTCAATCTCCTCTTTCTGCATGGTCTCATACGCCTTTTTCTTTCCTTCAGGAGTCATAAATTCCATGCTACGTGCAGTCTTCAGAATAGTACCTCCCTGCATGATGATGCCACTGACATTCTCTGTCGTAAATGATTTGACCTCTCCGTTTATCAGACCGTCATAACCACGGTAAATACCCTTGATGTTGAATCCATTGCAAATACCGGCGCGGGTCACGGCTCTGATGGCGGCATTCATACCCGGTGCATCACCACCGGATGTAAGAATTCCAATTGTTTTGATTTTTGCCATAACGTTTTCTCCTATTTATTCTTTTTACCTAACTACTTCATCACGAAATACTCTAAAAACAGGACAAGATATCCTGAAAGCCATCCCACGCAGACTTTCCATGTGCAATGCCTGACATACCAGGACACCCTCATCCGTTCCATCTTCATCAACGCCAGTCCGCTCACGTTGGCAAAGCAGAAAATACAGCCTCCGATACCAGTGGAATAGGCTATTATTTTCCAGAAGATTCCGTTCTGTACAAAACACGACAGGTAGTCGGAATCTGCCCATTGATTCAGATTGCCATCCATGACAGGATACATGGAGATACTCGTCATGGCAATGACAAACGTGTCGATAATACCACTCAGCAGACCAGCTATGAGTCCATATCCCCATACACTATGCATCTGATAATCCATGTATTCTGCCAACACCGCAAAGATACCGGTTTCTGAAGCCACACCGATGCCCAGCATCACTGCCAGAACAAAAAGCATCTGCTGGATGGTGCCATACTGCAGGGAAGCTGGCATACGACTGCCGGTAGTCATTTGGTCTGCAACATAAAGTTTGCGATTGAATACCTCATTGACCACCCAGAGGATAGACAACACACAGAGTGCCCCTATGAACGGGCTTAACTTGGTGATACTGTGAAATGTGGGTATAAACCACAATCCGCCTATGCCCACCAGCAGCATCACTATCCTTTGCCAGCGATTCAAGTTGGTATCGTCACCACGGTAAGGAGCCATGCGCCATTCCAAATCCAGCCTGTCGGGCAATGAACGGCCTAACAGGTAGGTCACCATAATCCAAGCTGTTGCTGCCGGAAGGAAAAGGTAACCGGAAAAATTGGACGCCGTGACGGCACCGTCGCCCCACATCACCACGCTGGAAGGATCGCCAATGACCGTGAAACAGCCCCCTGCGTTGGCTGCCATAACCACAGCAGAACCAATGAGCAGGCGTTGCTTCCTGTTCTGCACCACATTTCGCATGATTACCAGCATCATGACCGTAGTGGTCAGATTGTCCAGATTGGCTGAAATGACAAAGGTGGCAAGCGTAATGGTCCACAGCAACCGCTTGCTGTTTCTGGTGTGTATCCATTCAGAGATAAAGTCAAAGCATCCGTTGTTGTTCAGTATCTCTATAATCGACATCGTGGAAAGCAGGAACAGCAACACGGCAGCCGCCTTTCCCACATGGTTCAGGAAAATGTCATCATAGATATAGTACTTCACATTACTGCTGTCGGGTGCCTCTCCTGACAAGAAATCAAGGAAACCCCGGGCATGTTGACTCATCACGAAATCGGTACCGTAAGAGATGTACATCACCCAGCCCATCGTGCATACGAACATGGCTATGGCTGCCCTGTTGACGCGGGTGATATGTGAAGTACCTATCAGCAAATACCCCACCAACAGCAACACAACAATGATGAATGCCATATTCATATACGTAAATTTACGGCAAAGTTAAAAAACTTTATTCAAAACGAATCATCCGCGAATGAAAAAGTACATTAAAAAAGTATGTCAAAACTGATAACCCACTGTCATTTGCAGATAATGCCTGTCATTTTTCACTGTTGCCGTATTGGGTGTAAACGTTTCTCCGTCTATCACATAGTCAACCATGGGATGATAAATGCCCTTTTGGCTGGAATACTGATACGCCACATCCAACGTCAGCTTGTTCCATACATATCCGATACCACAAGTGATGCGATTGGTCTCTTTCCAGTTGATATAATCAGTAGCTGAAGCATAATAGGAGTACGGGGAATCCACGTCCTCGTTTCTGGCTCCTGTCTCCTTGTACATGGGAGAGACAAAGTTGTAGCCGAAGCGTATGGCCAGAGAAGGATCCGGTCTGTATTCCGTACCCAACTTGACAGTGTGCACGCCCTTCAAAGTATTCTTCGTATGTCTGTTCATTTCCCTGTCAGGAGATGTATCTTCATAATAATCGCCAAAATCTGAATAATAGCCACCGGTAACAATCCTTGTGTTGATAGATGAATAGTCTTCATACTCGTAGGTGACACCCAGGGCAAGATAATCTTCAACAGAGGTTCCTGCGCTGAAACCAAACTGCCAAGGGGTGTAGAACTTGAAGTCAAAGTTATCGCTTGCTTTCACAGGCATGTTGGTTACACCGCAGGCTGTTCTGTTCCTAAAAAACAGGGTATTTGAAGATTTCAAATCATACCATGTGGGAGTAGAGACAGAAATGCCGAAACGCAATGGCGATGTTTCCACCGGGCGCACGATAACACCCGCTTTGACATTGTAACCGGTACCCGTGATTGACAGGTCGTTAATCATGTCAATTTGCCCCTGGTCTATATTTTCCTTGTTTATCACATTTTCAGTGTATATGGTGGAATTGTTGTAATGCACATCGCGTATGCCTACAGTAAGTCCCAGGAATATCTGATTGTTGATATTACCGCTAATGTTGAAATCATACGCTCCAATGTAGCCGTCTGTCTTAGTCTGCGTAGTGTAACTCTTTCCAAAGTTATAACTGTAATGAGGCGCATCGTAATCAACCGTAACGCCATCCGCCCTCGTTTCAAAGGTTCCTTCCCACAGGAAAGAATTGTAATACAGATAATCCAGCTGATTGAACATATTGGAATAATCATCCATAATCACATTGTCGCGGCTGTAATATACAGGGTTAATCAGATGATTTTTGGACTTGGAGTATGACAGACCGTTCTGGGAGGCGTTGTTCAAATCTCCTTCTGCCCTCATCATGAAATTAAAATCAGACTCTCTGTGATAATTGAAGGCAATATTCACAAAAGAGTTGCTGTTGTTACGGATGGAATATACAAATCCTGCCTGATCAAAAGTGGGATAAGTACTGTTGCCGCCTACCCCCGACGGAGCATCCTGCTGAGACACCATGCCGAACGTCAGTTTTGCCTGTGAAGAGCGATAGAGCCCAATACCTGCAGGATTGGTACTGATGACGCTCAAATCTGCTCCCAAGGCATCCATGGCTCCTCCCATTCCCACATAGCGTGCCGTACCGTTAAGGATAGAAGTTGACAACAAAGCATTGTTATATGTATCTTGAGCATATAACGCACTGCTGAACAACGATACTGAAAACAATAATATCTTTTTCATGACTGTAAGTCGTTTTGTTTCTGATGTTGTTTTATATTCTCACGTGTTGATGTATATCCTATCACCTGGCCCCCCGATGCACGCCTCCGCCACCTCCGGCATTGCCTCGGAAGCTGCCTCCGACGCTGCCTCTTGAACGCATGGACGATGAAGAGTTACTTCTGTATTCACTGCCGAAGTTTCTGGTAACGCTGGGCGTGCGCTCCGTACCCGATCTGTAATGTTGGGGCACCTGATGCCTTCTCGTCACACTGACATGACGGTTTGTATAACTGTTTGGCACCCGGACATACGTCGGGCGATAGCACCAATGGTGATAATAAGGACGGTAGTACAGGCTCCAAGAGTTATAATGCCATGCAGGATAATACCACGAGGAATAATAATACGGGTCGAACCAAGGGTCATAAAACCCGTAATAATAGGAATAGGGCCACGAATAATTCCAGCTGTAGGAATCGAAACTCCCGTCACGGTAGCCTTGACTGTAAGCATCCTGCCAGTCATAACCGTCAAAACGCTCCATGTTTCGAGTACACTGGTAATCCGTGGATTCGTTGTAGATGGAGTCGGGATACTCTCCCCTTACCGCATCGAAGGATATAAAATCCACCGAATCTGCTCCCGGACTGTTTACTATCTGACTTACCTGGCTTTTGATATTTTCTTTCTTGGAAGACAGGAAATACATGTCATCTTGTCCCATCATCTGCAGGCATAATGAACCGAAAAAGCAAGCGAAAATTAACTGTTTCATAACGGAACTTTTTAAAACATTGGTTTCCAAATACAAAATTAGGCAATAACTTTTGAAAAAATAAGGGAAAAGCCCTAAAGTATGGTAGGCATTTCCCTATTTTTAATTATTTTTGTATCGCGATACTACTTATTTACGGTAAAACCTGTAGGACATGAAATACCTTGAAGTCAAATTTTTCATCGATGGAAACGATGAATCGGCTGATTTGTTGCCATCCATGTTGGGTGACATAGGATTTGAGGCATTCGAAAACAGCGGAAACATCCTCAAAGGTTATATACAACGTCAGCTGTTTTCTGAGGAACAACTGAACGAAATCGTCAGTGATTTTCCTTTTCCTGACACAAAAATAACCTTTACCGTTTGTGATGTAGAGGATAAAAACTGGAACCAGACATGGGAGGATGAAGGTTTTCAGCCCATTATGATAGGGAAACAATGTGTCATCCACGATGGGAGGCACCTTCCCGACCGCCTTTTTCCGGTACAGATAGAGATAGATGCCAGACAAGCATTTGGTACCGGCACGCACGAAACTACCCGGTTGATGATATGCCGCCTGTTGCAAGAAAATCTACACGGTAAAAGGGTACTGGATTGCGGATGCGGTACAGGAATCCTGTCCATTGCCGCCGCAAAATCAGGTGCGGACAGCATCACGGCATATGACATTGACGAATGGAGTGTCAACAACACACGTCATAATGCCATTCTTAATCATGTCGATTCTCTGATATGCGTGCACCATGGCGATGTTTCTGTACTTGACCATATCCCTGGCACATTTGACCTGATTATGGCTAACATCAACAGGAACATTCTTCTCAACGACATGCCCGCCATACGCAAGAAACTGGGCAACGGCAGCAAACTGTTGTTGAGCGGTTTTTACGAAGAAGACATTGCCATGCTGAACGCTAAGGCATCTTCTCTACAGATGGAGCTTACCGGCACTATGACAGACAACCATTGGGCAATGGCAGCATTCAGAGCTATGGAATAAGACGCATACAGGGAGGGCATGTCAGTGTTCTGAGGCATCACTGATGGTGAGTTGCTGCAAATCGTAAAAGCTGCCATTATAGACATTGAAGTCAACATACCCCTTGATACCAGGCAATCTGCCGCAATCTGTATGTTGCCAGAATTTCCATTTCCCCTTATATTCGATGCTGTCCACATAATAGTGAGCAATCCAATAGGGATAAGTATCAAATATCGAATCACTTAGATACTCATTCTTAAACTTGTGATACGTATATATGATAGGTTTGGAATGATACTCTTCTTCTACTATCCTGAGCCATGACAACACATTTTCCTTGAACTCCTGCGTGGTTTGTGTTGTGGGCTTATGCTCCACATCAAGTACCGGAGGCAAGTCGCCTTCCTCCAATCTCACATTATTTATATAGTATTTCGCCTGCTCGGCACCTGTAGATTTGTTGCTCCAAAAATGATAAGCCCCACGAATAAAGCCATACTCCCTTGCCTGATAAAAGTTATCAGCAAACATGTCGTCAAGTTTGGTGGAGCCCTCTGTGGCCTTGATCATAATGAAACGGACGGGATGGTTATCTATGAAACCATGGTTGCGCAACATATCCCAGTCTATCTTTCCCTGATAATGACTGATGTCTATGCCATGTATCTCGTAGTCATCCGGATAGGAGGCATCACCATACAAAGCCTTCCATCTGAACCCGAACGGACTCACAAAGAAATAATAGAAAAAGCAGACATAAAGGGCAACAACCAGTAATCCTGCCAACCACCATAACCAACCTGGTATTCTTCTGAGAAGCCTCAGAAGAATACCAGGTTTATTACGGCGTACAATATGTTTTCTGTTACTTCTCCTGTTCAAGGGCAAGTGTCATTGTAGGTTTGTCACACACTGAAGACGGTCCCCAATACTGGATAGGACCGGGATAAACATAACATGTATCCTTAGCCCACTTGTCTCTGCAGCTTGCGAAGGTGCTGAAAGGCTTTCCATTCAGGTCAACCAAGGCTTTGCGAATGACGGGCTTCATTTCGCCGTTGCGCCTTTCCATGTTCATCATCATGGTGATGGGCACTCCACCTGCAATCCACTCATCGGTAGGAGCGATGGTGTTTTTCACAATTGCCATATAGCCGGTTTTCCCGTTTGCTATCAATTGGGCAGCACTTGCTCCCAAAGCATAACAATAGTCGGCATCATAGTTGGATGGAGCGGCACAGCGGCCTTCATATCCGAAGAAATGATGCTGTGCGGCAAACTTGCCAACGTATTTTCCTTCTTTTTTCCACTCGCTCAGCAGGTTCTCGCACATGTCCGACAACAGTTTTTCTGTTTCAATGAGCGACACCTGTACGTTTCCATGCGGATCCCTGTCCAAAGACAACTGCCGTGCCACTCCGTCAGGCAGAGTCTTGAAGGTAGCAGCATTCTCTGCGGAGAGGTGGCTGATGATATACTCACGCTGCTTGTCTTTGTCCAAGTCCTTGTATTCGTTGCCGTGGGCAGCCAGCAAATCATTGAGTTCCTGGATAAGGCGTCCGATGGCAGGAATAAACTCTATCAGGCCTTCAGGTACGATAACTGTGCCGAAGTTGTTGCCCTGAGACGCTCTGTATGCAATGGCATCGCACAATTGTTCAACTACCTGGTTCAGTGTCATGTCTTTTTTCTCAATTTCCTCAGAAATCAGGCAGACATTAGGTTGGCACTGCAATGCACATTCCAAGGCAATATGACTGGCGCTTCTGCCCATCACCTTGATGAAATGCCAGTATTTGCGTGCAGAGTTGCAGTCACGCTCTATGTTGCCAATCAGTTCGGAATACACTTTCGTGGCAGTATCAAAACCGAATGAGGTTTCTATCTGCCCGTTCTTCAAGTCACCGTCAATGGTCTTGGGGCATCCGATAACCTGCACGCCGCATCCCTTCTGGGCATAATATTCCGCCAGTACGCAGGCATTGGTATTGGAGTCGTCACCTCCGATAATGACAATCGCCTTTATGTCCAGTTCCTTGATTATCTCAAGTCCTTTCTCAAACTGGTCTGTTTTCTCCAGTTTTGTCCTTCCTGACCCAATCATGTCAAAACCGCCGGTATTACGGTACTGGTCGATGATATCTTTTGTCAGTTCCATGTAGTTGTGATCTACCAAGCCGCCGGGACCCAGAATAAAGCCATACAAGCGGTTTTCAGGATTCAGCTTCTTTATCTGGTCAAACAGTCCGGTTATCACATTATGTCCGCCGGGAGCCTGACCTCCGCTCAGAATCACGCCCACATTGATTTTAATGTTAAGTTCTTTATCACTGGGTTCAAACCTCACAATAGGCAGTCCGTATGTGCAGGGGAAGAGCGCCTTGATATCCTCCTGGTTATCCACGCTGCAAGTCTTCTCGCCCTCTACAATTCTCACTGCGCCCTGAAGAGCCTTAGGCAGTTTGGGCTGGTAATTGTTTCTTTCTGATTGTAATTTGCTAATTTCCATAACGACACGAATAATATAGTCAAAACCAAATATGATATTTTCTGCAAAATTAAACAATTTACGGCAAACGGGAACCAAAATAAGAAAAATACTTAAATAAAATAATCATTTATTTGCAGGTACGAAAACTATGTGTTATCTTTGAAATAAAATAGAAACAACCCTTATTTTAAACAAAGACTATGGCTAATAAACGCATTCTTAAAAAGAAAATCAAACTGGTCTGCGAGAGTCTTCTTACCGAGAGTATTGCACAATCACTGTACGATTCTGTAGATATGGCGAATGTAGAAGCCCTTCTATATAGCATTCTGAAAACACAAAGTGAGTACCTTTGCAGAGTGTCTCACGTAGAACCGGGAATGAAAGCGAAACAGTATTTCAAGTGTCTCTTCAATGATTTTGACACCGATGTTTCAAATATTGTAGATCAAATCAACAACCTACACTGATATTTTCACATGTGGCATACATTGTGCAGATGGATATTGTACCGGCAATTAGGCTGGAAGACCATCATCACAGAGGAGTTTCCTGACAAGTTTATCGTCTGCTTTGCTCCCCATACAAGTAATTTTGATTTCATCATCGGTGAGTTGTATAGCGTGGCAGAGCATTTCCCCTGTAATTTCCTGATGAAAAAGGAATGGTTTGTAGGCCCGCTCGGTATTTTCTTCAGAAAGATTGGGGGGATTCCGGTATGGCGCTCCAAACATACCAGGATGACAGACAATCTGGCAGAAACGGCAAAAGGCATGAAGACATTCAGGCTATGCGTATCTCCCGAAGGCACCCGCTCGTTGAATCCTGAATGGAAAAAGGGCTTCTATTACATAGCCCTCAAGGCAGACATTCCCATATTGCTGTATAGCCTGGACTATAAAAAGAAGGAAATAAAATGCACCAAAACGGTGATACCCAACGGTGACATTGACACCCAAATGAAAGAAATCAAACTCTACTATAAGGATGCGCAAGGGAAATATCCTCAGAAATTCACCATTGGCGAGCTGTAAACAAGAGGACCGGCATTTTGGATTGTATTAGACCAACATGTATTGATTTTGACCACATTCACATGTACTTGTTCAGATATGTTGCAACAGTTTTGTTTTTGACATCCCACCTTCTTTCATTCGCAGACAACGTGACTGCAATCCAAAAACGGAAGATGGAAGAGGATATGGAAAAGGTGTTCAAAAAACAATTGAAGACATTGGAAGGAAAGAACTATGTCTCTATCGTTTCTTGCGAAATAACAGACGTATCGCATACCGTGCGTGTGAAGATGAGCAAGGAGTTCTCGGATTTATCCTTTACACAAAAGGAAATCAAGGCGGTAAGAAAATGCGTCAGCAAGGCACTGCCCAAAAGCCAGCGTCATTACGACATTGCAATCACCACATGCGGCATACCCATTGAAGAACTGTCAAATGCAGAAAGTTCCACTCCCTCCTATAGTATTCTGAAAGGCGTTGATTACCAGGGACACCCGTGGGTGTTAAACACATCTCTTCCCACACGCCCCACCCACGCGCTGTACAACAGATACATCTCGTTGTGGGCAAGTCATGGCTATTACTATGACCAGACGAGAAACAGGTGGCGGTGGCAGCGCCCTGCCCTCTTTGGCACCACGGAAGATTTATTCACTTTATCTGTCGTCAACGGCTTTCTTATTCCCATGTTTGAGAATGCCGGCGCTACCGTTTTCACTCCACGTGAAAGAGACATGCAGCAGAAAGAAATCATTGTTGACAACGACTATTCGCCCGGTTCTCTGTATTTTGAAGTGGATGGCAGCCAGTCATGGGAACAGACTCCCATGCCAGGATTCAGACACCACACGGGGGCTTACGGTTATGAAGAGAATCCCTTTCGTGCAGGAAGCGCACGCATGGCAAAAGCCACAAAAAGCAAAAAGCGCCAAAGCATCATTTACTACCAGCCTACCATACCGCAATCCGGTCAATATGCAGTATATGTAAGCTACCAATCACTGCCAAAAAGCGTGAGCGACGCAAAATATACCGTGTGGCATAAGGGAGAACGCACCACCTTTGAAGTGAACCAGCAGATGGGCGGCGGCACTTGGGTATATCTTGGAACTTTTGAATTTGACAAGGGAAACAGTGAATACAATCGCGTGGAACTGACAAACCTAAGCAGCCAAAAGGGGATTATAACAGCTGACGCCGTACGCTTTGGAGGCGGCATGGGAAACATTGAGCGGGGAGGAACTACCAGTTCACTGCCCAGATACCTTGAGGGCGCACGTTATTACGCACAATGGGCAGGGATGTCTCCTGCCGTATATAACGGGAAGAATGGTACGAATGACTATGCTGATGACATCAACACCAGGTCATTGATGACCAACTACCTGGGAGGAGGGTCATGCTATATGCCCTATTCCCAAGGACTGAAAGTACCCATCGAACTCTCGTTGGCAATCCATAGTGATGCAGGATATGACAAGGCGGGGAAAGAGCTGGTGGGTTCACTTACCATCTGTACCACCCAACAGGGAAGTTCGGCAGAACGGATGATACCACAGAGTGTTTCAAAGCAACTTGCAACAACGTTATTGCAAGACATTCACAACGACCTTTCTGCCATATACGGCAAATGGAACATCAGGAGCGTTTACGACCGGAACTACTCCGAGACACGTCTGCCCCTGGTTCCCAGCACGATACTGGAGACATTATCACACCAGAGCTTTCCTGATATGCTGTATGGCCAACATCCTGAGTTCAAGTTCCAGTTGGCAAGGTCGGTATATAAAAGCATTTCGCGTTTCATCACCCTGCAACACGGGAAATCGTTTGTCACCCAGCCGTTGCCGCCCACACGAGTAGATATGAGGTATGTAAGCGAAGGCGAACTGGAACTCCAGTGGGAAAGTCAGGAAGACAAGCACGATGAAACGGCGCATCCCAACGGATACATTATATATATGGCCTACGGACATTCGGATTTTGACAATGGCACATACATACACTCCGCCACCCGCTATCGTATCAAGTTAGAGCCTCACGTGCTGTACAGGTTCAGAGTGGCAGCCGTAAACCGTGGTGGTATCAGTTTTAAAACGCCTGCCTACTGTGCCCTGTACAATCCTTCCGCCAAAAAGCAGGTGCTTATTGTAGATGGTTTTCAGCGCCTGTCACTCCCCGCAGTCATCAACACTCCGTTAGAGCAGGGATTTGACATTCATCAAGACCCGGGAGTACAATATGGCGCCACCTACAACTGGCTGGGCTATCAGCAGGTATTTGACACAAATGTCATGGGGATAGAGACAGAAAAGGGATTGGGCTATACCAATGACAGTCTCATGGCAAAGCTTATCATGGGCAATGACATGCAGCACGTGGTGACACATGCGGATGCCATACAGCGGACGGGAACCTATGGCATTTTGAGTTGCAGCAGCGACGCCTTTGCCCGTCACTCTCGCCAGCTGTCATCCAATACCATCATAGATTTGGTATTGGGACTTCAGAAAGAGGATGAATACAGCCGGCTATCCTACAAGACATTCCCTGTGTCCTTACAACAGAGGCTGGAACAATGCGTCCGATCCAACTGTAACATACTGGTGAGTGGGGCTTATCTTGGAAGCGACATGAAACAGCCGGCGGAAAAGGATTTCCTAAAGCACGTGCTGGGTATTGAATATAAGGGCACTTACCGTGATTCCTCCAACATATTGCATGGAATGAACACACAGTTTCAGTTCTATAACCAGATGAACGAACAGCATTATCCTGCAACGTCATGTGATGTCATATACCCCACTACATCATCGGCTTTTCCCATTATGACCTACAGCAATAGGCTGCCGGCTGCCGTGGCATATCAGGGAAATTACAGAACCGTCTCCATGGGCTTCCCCTTAGAGTGTGTCACCACAAGTGAGAGGCGGGCCACGATGATGAAAGCCCTCTTGGATTATCTGTCAATCAAATAGTTTTTCATAACCTTTTAAATCATGATATTATGTACAAGATTCAAACAAATTCCACCGGAACGCGTAGTATTGAAGTAAGCGAACAGAATTTGCAGACCATTGAAGAGTACCAACTGTTCAGGGATTTGATAGACAGCAACGGCTACGTTGACGAGCAGGTGCTGGAAAAACTGAGGCTTAACATCCGCTCTATCCTGGAGTCAGAAAACAGCTACAACAAAGACCTGCTCAGCCTGTGTCTGGATGTGATTTATCATCCTAACATGAAGGCATTCGGTTTGCAGCAGTTAGTGCTTTTGTTCATCAACTGGAAAAACAAGTCAAATGATGACCTGGGCACTACAAAAAGGGCATTTCAAGGCACTCCCTTCAACTAAGCTGCCATCAATGCAGTCGGACGGTTTTCTCATTTTTAGTATTGTATGATGCAATTAACTGATTTCCTTCCCACAACAAAGAAGGAAGTACTGCTTCACGGTTGGGATCAACTGGACGTCATCCTTTTCAGTGGCGACGCCTACGTTGACCATCCTGCATTCGGGGCTGCGGTCATCGGCCGCACACTGCAGGCGGACGGCTACCGCGTGGCGATTGTTCCGCAGCCTGACTGGCACGGCGACTATAGGGATTTCAAAAAACTTGGTCGCCCACGCCTGTTTTTCGGCATTGCTCCAGGATGTATGGACTCCATGGTCAATAAATATACGGCCAATAAGCGGTTGCGTGCCGAAGATGCCTACAGTCCCGACGGCCGTCACGACATGCGCCCGGAGTACCCGACTATCGTTTATACCCAGATACTCAAGCAATTGTTTCCTGATGTGCCTGTAGTTCTGGGGGGTATAGAGGCATCATTGCGTCGCGTCACACATTATGATTACTGGCAAGACCGACTCAGGAAGTGTATTCTGTGTGACAGCCATGCCGACATGATTATCTACGGAATGGGGGAAAAGCCCATCTTGCAGTTATGCAAGATGCTTGACAAAGGCATCCCGTTTCATTCCATCAAAGACCTTCCCCAAACAGTGGTCCTTACTCCGCCTCAAGAAATTCCCCACGGCATATCTTCTGACGACATCGTACTACACAGTCACGAGAAATGCTTGCGCGAGAGGAAAGCACAGGCAGAGAATTTCAGACATGTGGAAGAAGAGTCGAACAAGATTCACGCACAGCGCCTGCTACAACAGGTAGGACAACAGTACGTGGTTGTAAACCCACCCTATCCGCCAATGACCACCAAAGAGTTGGATGCCGTTTACAGCCTGCCTTATACAAGACTGCCGCATCCCAAGTACAAGGGTAAGCGCATCCCTGCGTATGACATGATCAAGTTCTCGGTCAATATCCACAGAGGCTGTTTTGGCGGCTGCTCTTTCTGCACCATATCCGCACACCAGGGAAAATTCATATCGAGCCGGA
>JBJEKQ010000058.1:0-2647 GCA_051878715.1 Prevotella sp. | reverse complement strand
CACTCTGCGGAAGAAACAGCGCCCAGTGGGCGGTAGCCTTCCTTGCCACCCTCACCTATGGTGCCACGGCTGTGCCCATACTGCACGAGTTTACTGCCGACCAGATACACCATATCGTGAACCACAGCGAGTCGAAACTGCTGTTCGTTGGCGATGTGGTAGCCACCCAGATAGATGCCACCGCCATGCCCCATCTGGAGGGAATCATCAATATACCCGACTATTCGTTGGCGGTATCGCGTACCGATTCGCTCACCAATGCCAGGGAGAACCTGAACGCCTTTTTCGGACAAAAATATCCCAAGTATTTCAGGCAGCAACACGTGAAGTACGAAGCCGAGCAAAGCGGAGACGAACTGGCACTCATCAACTACACCAGCGGCACCACGGGATTCTCCAAAGGAGTGATGATACCCTATAGGGCACTGTGGGGCAACTACGACTTTGCGGAGCGCGTGTTGGGAGAGCACGTAAATCCCGGCGACTCTACCATATCCATACTGCCCATGGCTCACATGTACGGCATGGCATTCGAGTTCATTTTCGAGTTTCTGCATGGATGCCATGTGTATTTTCTGAACCGTATGCCCTCACCTGCCATCATCGCACAGGCTTTTGCCGACGTCCGCCCGTCTATTATCATTGCCGTACCGCTGGTCATTGAGAAGATTATCAAGAAGAAAGTGCTGCCCAAACTGCAGCACGGCACACTGAAATACCTGCTCAAGACTCCCATCATCAGCAGGAAAATAGAGCAGAGAATCTGCGAACAGGTGGTGCAGGCTTTCGGTGGCAGATTCTATGAGATTATCATCGGTGGAGCCGCTTTCAACCAAGAGGTGGAAGCCTTCCTGCATCGCATCGGTTTCCCCTATACCGTGGGTTACGGAGCAACAGAATGTGCTCCCATCATCTGCTATCAAGACTACCATTCATACGCGCCCGGAAGCTGTGGCAAGGCCGTCATTCACATGGAGGTGAAGATTGACAGTCCTGACCCCGGAAATGTGGCGGGAGAGATACTTGCCCGTGGCATGAACGTGATGTTGGGCTACTACAAGAACCCCGAAGCCACGGAAGAAGTGCTGGATGCTGAAGGATGGTATCACACGGGCGACCTGGGTGTGATGGACGAGCAAGGCAACGTGTACATCAAAGGAAGGTCAAAAAACATGCTGCTTGGCTCTAACGGACAAAACATCTATCCCGAAGAGATAGAAGACAAGATGAACTCCCTGCCTCTGGTGACAGAAAGCATTGTGGTGCAAAGAGAAGAGAAACTTGTTGCCCTGGTATATCCCGATACCGACGAAATAGCACAGCAACGTATGAGCAAGGAGGAGGTACAGCAGCAGATGGAACAGAACCGCCAGGACCTCAACAGCCTGTTGCCTGCCTACTGCAAGATAAGCAGCATCGAGATACGCACCTCAGAATTTGAGAAGACCCCCAAGAAAAGCATCAAGCGCTACTTGTACAAATAGAAATTACGAATTACGAGTTACGAGTTTTGAATTATAAGTGATAGAAAGGCCTAAAACCTTCCATTCAACATTTATAACTCAAAACTCGTAACTCGTAATTCAAAATTCGTAATTATCCAAAGTGACTATTCCTTTTGTTTGGGTGACAGCATTTCCATATTGTCTGCCCATATCTCAGTCACATATCTGCGCTTGCCGCTGGCATCATCGTATGTGCTGTATCTCAGACGTCCCTCCACGTAGAGCTTGTCTCCTTTGCGCACATATTTCTCCACCACTTCTGCCAAGCGCTTCCACATCAGAATCTCGTGCCAGTCGGTGCGGTCGGGCACTTGTATGCCGTTGGGCAAAGTATATCCGCGCTCGGTAGTGGCGAGCGAGAAGCGCGCACATGCCACACCCTTATCCACATACTTCACCTCGGGGTCGCGCCCCACATTGCCTATCAGCATCACTTTGTTCATCTTGACCAATCACATGAAGGGGGTTGTTCTGTCTTCTCCCGGTCCTTTCGCGTTTACTCCTTACAGGCTCCCAGGAAGCTGAACCTGTAGTTCTTCCCTTTCACAGACGGGAACTGGCTTCTGGCATCCACCCGTTCTCTGAGATACTCCACAATCCTGTTGTAGCAGTCCATGCCGGAATGGGCTTTACAACGAGCCACGAAATGCGTGTCCTTGTACTGGAACTTTCCGGTAGTGGGAATCTGCAGCACCCGCTTAAAGTCAAGCACGCCTTCATACCAGCCATATTTTTCTTCGTTCAGTTGTGCTATCATGGGAGACACAGTACGGTCAGCGTTGGCAGGTCCGCTATGAAGCGCCCTTTTCTCCTTGAAGTCCTGCATAGTGGCAGCCTCTGTCTTGATGATAATGAAATAAACACGTGGGCGCACCTTATATCGCTTCGGATAATATACCTCGCTGTTCACGTAGTTTCTGATGTCGTTTTCCAATACGGGGTTCATGTCAATCTCCCCTATTCCACACAGAAAACTGATGGCATCATCTACATTATCAACCAAAATTTCTTTGTCGAAATATCTCAAATACAAATTCATTTGAAAAAAATTAACTGTGAAAATCTTTTTATTCAAGCAATAAAAAGAAGAGCGGAAAACGGGACTCGAACCCGCGACCCCAACCTTGGCAAGGTTGTGCTCT
>JBJEKQ010000057.1:0-11612 GCA_051878715.1 Prevotella sp. | reverse complement strand
GTGATTTACCATAGGAAGCTTGGTGATTCTGCACTCGATTTGCATTATCTTTGCAGATGATTTCAAAATATTTGCGCCTGTGATAAAACAACCAATCAGACAGCAGAAGGTGCTCATTTCGCAAATGAAACAGCAAGGCTTGCCGGCAAGATTGCTTCTGCAGACGGCTTCCTGCGCATGTCGCTGATGATGCGCCTGCTGCACGTGTTGAGCACCACTCCTCCGCTCGCGACTCTGTTGGCAGAACAGCGTTGCCCCATTGCCAGGAATGACAAGGCATCATCCATTGACAGGGCATATCATTATATATACGAACATTTCCGGGAAAACATGCCGTTGGACAGGATTGCCGCTTATTCGGGACTTAACCCCTCTGCCTTATGCCGTTCTTTCAAGAAATCAAGCGGTTGTACCATCGGACAGCTTTGCAGCCGTCTGCGCATCGAATACGCCTGTAACCTGTTGTTGATAACCAAGATGGATGTCGCCCAAATAGCCTTTCTGTCCGGTTACAACAGTTACCCCCATTTCTGTACCCGGTTCAAAAGCGCCATGAAGGTTTCTCCCACGGAATACCGGGGCGGAACGGGGGGCGTTCTGCCGGACAAGTAAAACCGGGTTGGGTTGAATGGTGCTCCCTGTCAGAAAATGCCATCCTTTTGAATCGTATATGCGGTTTTGATGTGCCAAGTGCAATGAACCTGTAAAACTTTTGTAAAATTGTGATGGGTGAAAGTGTTGAATTTTCCTTATTTCTGCTTTTTTCTTCTTGTAGCACGACCATTTATCCTGTTTTTTTGTAAATTTGCGCTGTCATACATATTATTATTGTTTATGGTAGAAGTCATAAGAATAAGAAAAGGATTGGACATCCGTCTCCGAGGAAAGGCAGACGGGACAAAGGTTCTCTCTTCCGCTTCTTCCGCACTTTATGCCTTGCAGCCGTCCGATTTTGTGGGTGTGGTGCCGAAGCTGACGGTGAAGGAGGGTGACAGCGTCAAGGCAGGAAGTCCCTTGTTTGTCAACAAAGCGTATCCTTCTGTGTCGTTCCCATCGCCGGTAAGCGGCAGGGTGGTGACGGTGAAAAGAGGAGAGCGCAGAAAGATAGAGGCTGTGATAGTGGAGGCCGATGGCAAGGATGAGGCTGTGGATTTCGGGATAAAAGACCCCCTGCTGCTGGGTGGCGGCGAGGTGCTGGAAACCCTGTTGCAGAGCGGACTGTTCGGCTTTATCCGGCAGTTGCCCTATGCCATATCGGCACTGCCTGCAGCCACCCCCAAAGCCATTTTCGTATCGGCGCTGCGCGACATGCCCCTTGCCGCCGACTTTGAAGTGGAACTGCAAGGGCAGGAGTCTGTGTTCCAGTGCGGACTGGACGCCCTGTCGAGACTGGCACCCGTACATCTCGGCATAGGAGTGAGGCAGCAAAGCACGGCACTCAGGGAGGCGAAGCATGTGACCGTTACCGCCTACGACGGCCCCTGTCCGGCAGGCAACGTGGGGGTACAGGTAAACCGCCTGGCACCCGTCAACAAGGGCGAGGTGGTATGGACGGCAGATCCCACCGTGGTGATATTCATCGGCAGGTTGTTTGCCGAAGGCAGGGTGGATTTGAGGCGCATCATCGCCTTGGCAGGCAGCGAAGTGGCTGCTCCCGCCTATTATCATACTGTCGTAGGTGCCGGGCTGGCATCCCTGCTCGACGGGAAAATATCCGGTTCCCCTTATAACCGTCGCATCATCAACGGAAACGTGCTGACGGGGAAGGCGGATGGCAGGGAAGGCTTCCTGGGAGCCCTGACCTCCGAGATTGCCGTGATACCCGAAGGCGACGACGTGGACGAGGCTTTTGGCTGGATAATGCCCAGGGTCAACCAGTTTTCCGTAAGCAGGAGCTATTTCTCATGGCTGTGCGGCAAGAAGGAATATGCCCCCGATGCCCGCATCAAAGGCGGCAAGCGCCATTGCATCATGAGCGGTGAGTATGACAAGGTGTTTCCCATGGACATCCTGCCCGAATACCTTATCAAAGCCATTATTGCCGGCGATATCGACAAGATGGAGGAACTGGGCATTTATGAGGTGGCTCCCGAGGATTTCGCATTGGCGGAGTTTGTATGCAGTTCGAAGATGGAACTGCAGCGTATAGTGCGCGAGGGCTTGGACATGTTGCGTAAAGAAGAAAACTAAGAGTGCTGAGTATGAAGAGTTTAAGAAATTATTTGAACAGGATAAAGCCGAACTTCGAGAAGGGTGGCAAACTGCATCTGTTCCATAGCTTGTATGACGGCATGGAGACGTTTCTGTATGTGCCCAATACAACAGCCAGGTGCGGCACCAATATCCATGATGCCATAGACTCCAAGCGAATCATGAGCGTGGTGGTCATCGCGCTGCTGCCCGCCTTGCTGTTCGGCATGTACAACGTGGGTTATCAGAATTTCCTTGCTGCCGGCAAACTGGTCGAGGCATCGTTTCTGGACTTGTTCGCGTTCGGGGCGGTAGTGGTTATCCCCAAGATACTGGTCAGCTACATCGTGGGCTTGGGCATCGAGTTTGCCTGGGCACAGTGGAAGGGCGAGGAGATTCAGGAGGGCTATCTCGTGTCGGGCATCATCATCCCGATGATACTGCCGGTGGGTTGCCCCTTGTGGATATTGGCACTTGCCGTGGCGTTTGCCGTGGTCTTCGGCAAGGAGATTTTCGGCGGCACGGGAATGAACATCTTCAACGTGGCGCTGCTGGCGCGTGCGTTCCTGTTTTTCTCCTATCCTTCCAAGATGAGCGGCGATACGGTATGGGTGGCTTCGGAGCGTGTGCTCGGTTTGGGGAATGATTTGCCCGACACCTTCACGCAAGCCACTCCGCTGGCACTGGCAGGCAAGGAGGCCTACGCGCAGGTGCCGGTGACGGACATGATAACAGGTCTGATACCGGGAAGCATCGGCGAAACAAGCGTCGTGGCCATAGCCATAGGGGCGTTGATACTGCTGCTGACGGGGATAGCCAGCTGGCGCACCATGCTGAGCGTCTTTGTGGGCGGTGCCCTGATGGGATGGCTCTACGAGCAGACGGGAGCCTCGGAGATGCCGTGGTATCATCATCTGCTGCTGGGCGGTTTCGCTTTCGGTGCCGTGTTTATGGCTACCGACCCCGTCACTTCCGCCCGGACTGAGTGCGGAAAGTACGTGTACGGCTTTCTGATTGGCGTGGTTGCCATCACGGTGAGAGTGCTCAACCCCGGTTATCCCGAGGGCATGATGCTCGCCATCCTGCTGATGAACATGTTTGCGCCCCTGATTGATTATTGTGTGGTGCAGAGAAACATCGCACACCGACGTAACAGAACAAGGAAATAAAACGGAATCACCATGAAGATAGATACCAATTCCAATAAGTACATCATTATCTACAGTAGCGTAATGGTGGTGGTGGTGGCATTTGTGCTTGCTTTCGTATATCAGTCGCTCAAGAGCCGGCAGGATGCCAATGTGGCGCTTGACAAGAAAAAGCAGATCTTGGCGGCGTTGAACATACGCGACCTGACGGACGAGGAGGCTGCGGCAAGGTATGCGGAAGTGGTGCTGGCAGACAGGATTGTGGATGCCTCCGGAAAGGTGGTGGTTCCCGGAACACCGGGAGGGGAGGATGCCGCCTTTGCCATGAACAGCATCCCTTCCGACAAGAGCCGGTTGCCGATATACCTGTGCAATGTGGACGGGAAGAGGAAATATGTGGTACCCGTCTTTGGCATGGGACTCTGGGGTTCCATCTGGGGCTATGTGGCTGTGAACGAAGACATGAACACCGTGCATGGTGCCTATTTCGACCATGCCAGCGAAACTGCCGGACTGGGTGCGGAAATCAAGGACAGCAGGGCATGGCAGGAGCAGTTTGCCGGCAAGCGCATCTACGATGACGGCAGGGTGAAGGTGGTGCTGGCGGTGAAAAAGAGAAGCGAGATAAAAGATATGGAGTGTGAGTGTGATGCCGTGACAGGTGCCACGCTGACTTCGGATGGCGTGGGCAAGATGCTGGAGAGCGGATTGCTGCTGTATGTGCCCTTCTTCCAGCAGGAGTGTAACCAAACAAAATGAACGTTATCTTAAGCCAGATGAGCAATGATAAGCTTGCTTAGTCATTGCCATGGCGAGAAAAGGTCGAATGAAATTCAACGTTATCGGATAGATTATGAAGAATATGTTTTCAAAAAAGAACAGGCAGGTGTTTGCCAATCCCCTCAACCTTGACCATCCCATCTTGGTGCAGGTGCTGGGTATCTGTTCTGCACTGGCTGTCACGTCGCAGTTGAAGCCCGCGATTGTCATGGGACTGGCCGTGACTGTGATTACCGCCTTTGCCAATGTGATTATATCGCTCATCCGCAACACCATCCCCACGCGCATACGCATCGTGGTACAGCTGGTGGTGGTGGCGGCACTCGTGACGGTGGTGAGTCAGGTGCTGAAGGCGTTTGCCTACGACGTGAGCGTGCAGCTCTCCGTATATGTGGGACTGATTATCACCAACTGCATACTGATGGGGCGTCTGGAGGCTTTTGCCATGACCAACAAGCCGTGGCCCGCTTTCCTTGACGGTGTGAGCAACGGTTTGGGATATGCCATGGTGCTGGTCATCGTGGGCGGTGTGCGTGAACTGCTGGGCAGGGGCACGCTGCTGGGATGGCAGATAGTGCCCTCGGGCATGTATGATGCGGGATATATGAACAACGGCATGATGACCATGCCTGCCATGGCACTCTTATTGCTGGGATGTGTAATCTGGGTACACCGTGCCTTTTTTTATAAGGAGAAGTAAGTATGGAACATTGGGCTAATTTGTTTTTCAGATCCATATTCGTTGACAATATGGTGTTCGCATTCTTCCTCGGAATGTGCTCTTTCCTGGCAGTATCGAAGAATGTGAAGACATCGTTGGGACTGGGCCTGGCGGTGACCTTTGTGCTGATAATCACCGTGCCTGTTGACTATCTGATGCAGACAAGGATATTGGGGCCGGATTGTCTGGTGGAAGGCGTGGATTTGTCCTATCTCAGTTTTATCCTGTTTATAGCGGTGATAGCGGGTATCGTGCAGCTGGTGGAAATGATTGTGGAAAGGTATTCCCCCTCGCTCTATGCCGCGCTGGGCATCTTCCTGCCTCTTATTGCCGTCAACTGCGCCATCATGGGCGCGTCGCTGTTCATGCAGCAGCGCATCAACCTGCCTCCTACGGATGCCCAGTATATCGGGTCGGCGATGGATGCCGTGGTATATGCCCTGGGCAGCGGTATCGGCTGGACGCTTGCCATCGTGGCGATGGGCGCCATACGCGAGAAGATGCAGTACAGCGATGTGCCAAAACCGCTGCAGGGACTGGGCATCACCTTCATCACCGTAGGACTGATGGCGATGGCGATGATGTGCTTTTCCGGACTCAAATTGTAGAAGTGCAGACAAGACAAAAAAGACAGTAAATAATAACGGACAGACATGATGATATTCGTATTAACCAATATAGGTGTGTTTCTGGCAATCATACTGCTCCTGGTAGTGGTGCTCCTGGTGGCGAAACGGTTTCTGTCGCCCGAGGGGGAAGTGGATATTGAAGTGAACGGAACCACCCATCTCAATGTGAAGCAGGGCGGCAACCTGATGGCAACCCTGAACGAGAACGGCATATATCTCCCCTCTGCCTGCGGCGGAAAGGCCTCTTGCGGTCAGTGCAAGGTGCAGGTGCTTGAAGGGGGCGGCGAAATATTGGATTCCGAAAAATCCCATTTCACCCGGAAAGAAATGAAGGAGCACTGGCGTCTGGGATGCCAGTGCAAGGTGAAGGGCGACCTGAAGATACGGGTGCCTGAAAGCATACTTGGCGTGAAGGAGTATGAGTGTACCGTGGTGTCGAACAGGAATGTAGCCACCTTTATCAAGGAGTTCAAGGTGCAGCTGCCTCCCGGAGCCCACATGGACTTCCTGCCCGGCTCGTATGCGCAGATAAAGATACCTGCCTTCTCTATCGACTACGACAAGGATATAGACAAGAGTCTGATAGGCGACGAGTACTTGCCTGCCTGGGAGAAGTTCGGACTCTTCCCGTTGAAGTGTGTCAATACCGAGCCTACCATCAGAGCCTATTCCATGGCAAACTATCCTGCCGAGGGTGATGTGTTCATGCTGACCGTACGTATCGCCACGCCGCCGTTCAAGAGTGACAGGAGTGGATTTATGGACGTGAATCCCGGAATTGCCTCCTCGTATATCTTTACGCTCAAACCCGGTGACAAGGTGGTGATGAGCGGTCCGTTCGGAGACTTCCATCCGCATTTCGATTCCAAGAAAGAGATGGTATGGGTAGGCGGCGGTGCCGGTATGGCTCCGCTCAGGGCGCAGATTATGCACATGACCAAGACCCTGCACACCACCGACAGGGAGATGCACTACTTCTATGGAGCCAGGGCACTCAACGAGGTGTTCTATCTGCAGGACTTCCTGCAGTTGGAAAAGGAATACTCCAACTTCCACTTCCATCTGGCATTGGATCGCCCTGACCCTGCGGCCGACAAACAGGGGGTGAAGTATACTCCCGGTTTTGTGCATCAGGTGATGCTTGAAACCTATCTGAAAGACCATGAGGCTCCCGAAGACATAGAGTATTACATGTGCGGTCCCGGGCCCATGTCGAAAGCCGTTGTCGCCATGCTCGACTCGCTGGGCGTTGACAGCGAGTCAATCATGTACGACAATTTCGGAGGATAGCCATCCATCCAGCCTTTTGTTATCGGGAAAGAGCGACAAAAGGCTGGATGATTCTTTTTATGGGCTTTTTCTTGTGCAGAATGATATTATTTTTGTACATTTGCATAGAGTAACGTTGCATCCTGCAACTGGGTAACCTTTGAAAAAAAAATAATGTTGAAGTTTATATCCTTTGGGAGCGGAAGTAGCGGCAACTGCTGTTTCTTATATACCCAGACCGAAGGGTTGATGATAGACGCCGGAATCGGAATCAGACTTATCAAGAAGTATTTCAGAGAATACGGGCTGAGTCTGCCGGTGATGAAGCAGATACTCGTGACCCATGACCATGCCGACCATGTCAAGGCGGTGGGCTATCTGAGCGAGCATCTGCATGTGCCGGTATATGCCACCAAGGCTGTGCATGCGGGAATAGAGCGCAACTACTGTGTGCATAGGAAGGTGCCGCTGGCATACAGGCAGCATATCGTTGCCGGAGAGACCTACGAGATGGGGGCATTCAAGGTGACACCCTTTGCGGTGCCGCACGACAGTCTGGAGAACCTGGGGTATTATATACAGGTGGAGGACGCCGCGTTCTGTTTTATCACCGATGCCGGCAGCGTGACGGAAGAGATGAAGGGCTACATCAGCAAGGCGGATTATCTGGTGATAGAATCCAACTACGATGACCAGATGCTGCAGGCTGGCAGGTACCCGGAATACCTCAAAACGCGGATAGCGGGGAAGAACGGGCATCTGAGCAATCAAGAGTGTGTACAGGTGGTGATGGAACACAAGAGTGAGCACCTGAGGAAGATATGGCTCTGCCACCTGAGTGAGGAGAACAACCATCCCGACTTGGCGCTGAAAACCATGGAACTGTCGCTGAAGCAGCAGGCGGAGGGTACGGTGCCGGAGGTGTATGTGCTGAAAAGAAAAGTGCCTACGGGCATTTTTGAATTGAAATAAGGTGGTGAGATGAAGATAACAGCTGAGCAGTTGAAGGCGCGCATGGGGGTGGAAAAACTGACTCCCATGCAGACGGAAACGGGCAACGCCATGCAGAGCGGAGAGGCTCATATCGTGGTGCTGTCGCCCACAGGTTCGGGCAAGACACTGGCATATCTGCTGCCGATAGTGCAGAGTATGGATGCCGGGCTGCAGGAGGTGCAGGCCGTGGTGGTGCTGCCTACAAGAGAGTTGGCAATACAATCGCAGCAGGTGCTGGCGGCGCTGGACAAGCAGGTGAGGGCACTGTGCTGCTACGGAGGCCGACCTGCCATGGACGAACACCGTGAGATGATGAAGAAGAAACCGCAGGTGATATTCGGTACCCCCGGGCGCTTGAACGACCATATCGCGAAAGGCAACTTCTCGGTCTATCATGTACGGAAACTCATTATAGATGAGTATGACAAGTGTCTGGAGATGGGATTCAGAGAGGAGCTGGCTACACTCGTCAGGAGTTTGCCGGGGGTACGCCAAAAGGTGCTGCTCTCAGCCACCGACTCCCAGGAGATACCGTTCCTGTTTGCCGGCAAGCCGTATCTGACTATTGACTATTCCCCGTCTGAAGAAAAAGACGAGCGGATACGCATATATGAGTTGCGCAGCGAGGTGAAAGACAAGCTGGAGCTGCTGGGAAAACTGCTCTGCACATTCGGTAACGAGAGTTGCATCGTGTTCCTGAATTACCGGGAGAGTGTGGCAAGGGTCTCTTCCTATCTGGAGAACGAGGGCTTCCTGGTGGTTTCATACCATGGCGGTATGGCTCAGGAGGAGCGGGAGCAGGCGTTTGCCGCTTTCAGAAACTGTTCCGCCTCGGTTCTAGTGGCAACAGACATCGCCTCACGAGGTATCGACATTCCCGAGGTGAGGTACGTGGTGCACTATCATCTTCCGCAGAACGAGGTGGCTTATACCCATAGGGTGGGGCGTACCGCAAGATGGGAACGTACGGGAGAATCATTCTTTGTGCTGGGTCCCGATGAGCATATCCCCGATTTTGTGCAAACGGAGGCAACACCCTATACGCTGCCTGAGAGCATTCCGGCACCGGCAGCCCCCAAAATGGCTACATTATATATAGGAAAAGGCAAGCTTGACAAGATAAGTAAGGGGGATATAGTGGGCTTTCTCTGCAAAATAGGAGGACTGAACAGTGGCGATATAGGGACCATAGAAATCAAGGAAAGATATACCCATGTGGCCGTGAGCTACAAAAAACACAAAAGTGTGATTATGGCTGCCAACGGTGAGAAAATAAAAAACAGGAAAACAGTGGTCGAAATTGTCAAATAGACAAAAAAAACGGCGTTTTTCTATGTTTGTGCTAAAATGTTTGGCTAATTAAAAATAAAACTGTAACTTCGCAGGCGTTTTTTCATCACACTGAATATGATACTGAAATAACGAAATTATTGAAATATTAACCGTGGCGTGGAGTGCTGCACGATACGCCCTAAAATGACAATCAAATGAAGAAGTACAACTTTAATGCAGGTCCGTCAATGCTTCCTCGGGAAGTGATTGAAAACACAGCAAAACAGTGTTTAGACTTCAACGGCTCGGGACTTTCACTGATGGAAATCAGTCACCGCGCCAAGGATTTTCAACCCGTTGTAGATGAGGCTGTCGCTCTTATCAAGGAGTTGCTTCAGGTGCCGGAAGGCTATTCCGTGGTGTTCCTGGGTGGTGGCGCATCGTTGGAGTTCTGCATGATACCCTATAACTTCCTTATCAAAAAGGCTGCCTATCTGAATACCGGTACATGGGCAAAGAAGGCGATGAAAGAGGCTAAACTGTTTGGCGAAGTGGTGGAAGTGGCTTCTTCGGCAGATGCCAATTATACCTTTATACCCAAGGGATGGACATGCCCCGCAGACGTGGATTATCTGCACATCACGACCAACAACACCATCTACGGTACGGAAATCAGGGAAGACATGGATGTGCCTGTAAGGCTGATTGCTGACATGTCATCGGATATCTTCAGTCGTCCTGTTGACGTGAAGAAGTACGACTGCATTTACGCCGGCGCACAGAAGAACCTTGCCATGGCTGGTGTGACACTTGTGATTGTGAAGGATGACTGTCTGGGCAAGGCTCCGCGTACCATCCCTACGATGCTCGACTACCGCACCCATGTGGAGAAGGGGTCCATGTTCAACACTCCTCCTGTGGTGCCCATCTATTCTGCTCTGGAAACACTGCGCTGGATTAAGAAGAACGGCGGTGTGGAAGCCATGGACAAACTGGCGCTGCAGAGGGCTGAAATCCTCTATTCCGAGATAGACAGGAACAAGCTGTTCAGAGGTACCGTGAAGGAGGAAGACCGATCTGTGATGAACATCTGCTTCGTGATGAACGAGGAGTATGCAGAACTGGAGAAGCCGTTCTTTGAATTTGCCACTTCTAAGGGAATGGTAGGTATCAAGGGCCACCGTTCGGTGGGCGGATTCAGAGCCAGCTGCTATAACGCACAGACCATCGAGGGTGTGAACGCACTGGTGGCTTGTATGCAGGAGTTTGAAAAGAACAATTGATAAACAGGGGTCTTGACTTGTTTTGTGACCGTATTATATATATGTATGGAGTGATGTGCGCATCACTCCTGTAAGGTGGGTTTTATAGATTAGGTTATCCAAAATGTAATCCATGGTATCATATATCTGTTTACGGTAATCATTTATAGAACCCGCCATAACACAATTAGAAGAACATAAAATCAACGTGACATGAAAGTATTAGTGGCTACGGAAAAGCCTTTTGCTCCTGCGGCTGTCAAGGGCATCAGGGAGGAAATAGAGAAGGCAGGCAACGAACTGGTATTGCTGGAGAAATATACGGAAAAAAGCGAACTGCTTGAGGCTGTCAAAGAGGCGGATGCACTGATTATCCGTTCTGACAAGGTGGATGCCGAGGTGCTGGATGCTGCCAAGTCGCTCAAAATCGTGGTGCGTGCCGGCGCAGGTTATGACAATATCGACCTGGAGGCTGCCACTGCCCGTCAGGTGGTGGCTGAGAACACCCCCGGACAGAATGCCAATGCTGTGGCAGAGCTGGTGTTTGGCTTGCTCGTGTTTGCCGTGCGCAACTTCTACAACGGCAAGGCAGGAACGGAACTGAAGGACAAGAAACTCGGTATCCTCGCTTTCGGTAATGTGGGAAGAAACGTGGCACGTATCGCAGCCGGCTTCGGTATGGAGGTTTATGCCTACGATGCCTATTGCCCTAAAGAGGCTATCGAGAGCGCGGGCGTGAAGGCTGTGGACAGTCAGGAGGAACTGTTCGAGAAGTGTGACGTGGTTTCGCTCCATATCCCTGCCACTCCGGAAACGGTGAACAGCATCAATTATGCGCTGGTGGCGAAGATGCCTAAGAATGGTATTCTGGTGAACACGGCACGTAAGGAGGTGGTCAACGAGGCTGAGTTGCTCCAATTGATGGCTGAGCGTACCGACCTGAAGTTTGTGACCGACATCAAGCCCGACAGGTCGGATGAGTTTGCCGCCTTTGAGGGACGCTATTTCACCACTCCCAAGAAGATGGGGGCACAGACGGCAGAGGCGAACACGAATGCGGGTATAGCAGCCGCCAGGCAGATAAACGCCTATTTTGCCACCGGCGATACTAAATTTCAAGTGAACAAATAAACCAAAGTGTCAGCTGTATGGCAATCGTAAAACCATTTAAAGGCATACGCCCTCCCAAGGATTTGGTGGAGAAAGTGGAGTCCCGACCTTACGACGTGTTGGATTCGGAGGAGGCCCGGCAAGAAGCAGGCGACAACGAGATGAGCCTCTATCATATCATCAAACCCGAAATAGATTTTGAACCGGGAACGAGCGAGTATGCTCCTGAGGTGTATGA
>JBJEKQ010000056.1:0-44198 GCA_051878715.1 Prevotella sp. | reverse complement strand
AAGGCTCTGTATCTATATGTGGATGAAGACGTTACGGCAAAGCCGATACCCCCCCCCTAAATCTCTAAGGTTCAGAGGATTACATCCAGTCTTTGTTGAATATTCCATCGTCTTCATGTACTTTTTTTCTAATGTGGCGCATCGCTCATTCACAAGCGAATATACCACGCTGCGCTGCAAAGTTACAAATTTTCTCTCAAACAAATGTCAAAATGCTTAGAAATTTATTCATATTTGTGACAGTTTAATGTTTTTAGCCGCCTTTCCGCTGATTTTTAGGCACTGTGTAGTTCACCCTGATCTTGGGATAGACTTTGCGTTCACCCGTATTCCTGAGATTGTTCATCTCCTGTAGTATGTACTTTGCCATAGCCGTTTGTTGTATATTGATTGGTACTGTTTTTGGTTTCTCACCTTACCCGTATTCTCTTTCTCATGAAGCCCTGTCCACAAATGGCAAGGGAAACGGTTCCGTTTTCCGTTCCGCGTCGCGGAACAGAAAACAATAGCCTTATAAAGATACATATAAGACAGCTGTTCTCCAAATATGCGAATAGCTGCATTGACACTGTCATGACAATCTAAGGCGGGTTCTATAGATTAACGTGAGTTCGGCAAAAGAAAACTCATCCCATAAAGCTTATGTCGAACTCACGTTACTTTAAATTCGTCGAACTCACGCTAATTAGATTTCTGTTTGCCTACCTACCAGCTACTCTCCATGCCAGCGATTTATTATGTCAGAAATAAGGAGAAACGACGAGGAAGCATTGAGGAGGCGCAGAGCCTCCTTCGGTAACACCCTCTCACAACTGACAAGGCAACACAAAAAAACTATTATTCCGATTTCAGTAATTATTCCAACAAAAATATGTATTTTTGCGTAGGATTGTAGCATGAAGATCATCTTTGAACATTTAACAACCAAAAATACTAAAGACATGACGACAGGAGACAAGATACCCGAGATACTGGGTAAAGACCAAAACGGCAGAGAGATAAAAAGCAGCGACTACAAGGGCAGGAAGATAGTGCTATACAGCTACCCCAAAGCCAACACACCGGGGTGCACCGCCGAGGCATGTTCGCTGCAAGAGCACAGGCAGGAACTGGAGGCGGCAGGATATGCCATCATCGGAGTGAGCAAGGACAAGGAAGCCCTGCAGAAGAAGTTTGCCGATGCCTACCAGCTTGACTTCCCCCTCATCGCCGATACCGACACCACCCTGCTCCAGACTTTAGGTTGCTGGGGAGAAAAGGTGGCTTGCGGCAGGCGCACCATTGGTACCCTGCGCACTACCTACTTGGTGAACGAGGAGGGAGTGATTGAGAAAATATTCACCCCCAAGGAAATAAAGACCAAGATTCACGCACAGCAGATTCTGGATTACATAGCAGGAAAATGATCAAGGAGCGACTGATAAGTGCCTGCATCGGCACACTGTTTATCGCCATCTTCCAGCCCTTTGGCATCATCCACTTCGGATGGTGGCGGTGGCCCCTGCTTATAGGCATCGGCATACTGATTGCCGGCTCTTGTCTGACAAGCGAGCTTATCGTGGGAAAACTGTTCAGATTACCCAACGACATCACCCGCGGTTCGCGCTATATCATGCGTCGCAATCTCGTGTTTGAGGCCATCAACGTACCCATGCTTACCATTCTGATGTGCGTATATCTGCACTGTCTGGTAAACAACGAGCACATCAGCAACCACTTCGGGTGGAACACCTTGGGCAGTGTACTGCTGGTCAACGCCTACACCACGGTAATCATCCACCTGTACTGGCGCAACGTATATAAGAAACGTATCTTCGCCATGCAACTGGAAGAAGCACAACGGCTCAACGGCATTCTGGCAGAACGCTTCAGACAGGAGCAACTGCACCACAACCTCCATGAAGGCAACAAACCCACTCCCAACAACAGTTGCTGCGCTCCCCTGTGCATCGAGGGGAGCACCAAGGAGAAGGTGACTGTGGAGGCGCGCGACTTCCTCTTTGCCGAATCAGAAGCAAACTACGTCAACGTACACTATCTGAAAGGCAACGAGGTGAAGACCACCATGCTGCGCTCCACCATCAAAGACGTGGCAGATGCCGTGTGTTCGTACTCCAACATTCTGCGCTGCCACCGCGCCTTCATCGCCAACATGCAGCAGGTGCACCATCTGGAAGGGCGCAGCAGCGGATTCATGCTGGTGATGAACCACCAGGCGGGCCTCGTGCCGGTATCCAAGACCTATCAGCAGAGTGTCAAGACCCAGTTGGAGTGCCCCGCATGATGCCGGACGGGCCAGGACAAAGAGGCAAGGAGATAACCAGAACCGGCTCGTGAAGACTATCTTCAGATTCATAGAATCCACGTCAATCACACCATATACAGAAGATGAGAAAGAAAAAGCAACAGGCCCTGCTGGCTGCCGTCGTATTCACAATCCTCCTGTGCACCAGATTTGTGCCGGGAATCTCTTCCCGGCATCCCGACACATCCCAGCAGCAGGAGTTGCAGGATGCCCCACACCCCCCACAAGAAGCAAAAGAACTTGCCATGACTGTAGAGGGAGCTCAACTGCTGCACCGCACGGGCTATGTGTGCTGCTACAACGCAGATACCCGCCTGCCCCACTGGGTGGCATGGGTGCTTACCGCAGCCCACACCACAGGTCCCTACAAGCGCAACGGCATCAAATTCCAGGAAGATACTGACGTAGAAGCTCCACGCGCCACCCACGAAGACTATATGCGCTCGGGCTATGACCGGGGACACCTGTGCCCGTCGGGCGACAACAAATGGAGCGAACAGGCACAGCGGGAATCGTTCCTGATGACCAATATCTGTCCGCAGACACACAACCTCAATGGCGGCGACTGGAACGAGATGGAGCAGCAATGCCGCAAATGGGCAGAAGAATACGGCACCCTGTATATTGTGAGCGGTCCCATTTTATACCGCCAGAAGCACAAGACGATTGGCAAGAACAAGGTAGTGGTGCCCGAAGCCTTTTTCAAGGTGGTGCTGCGCCTGCAGCCAGAACCACAGGCCATCGGCTTTATCTACAAGAATGCCGACGGCAACCGCCCCAAAGGCGACTATGTGAACACGGTAAACGAGGTGGAACGCATCACCGGATTTGACTTCTTCCCCTTTCTCAACGACAGCATAGAAGAGCAGGTTGAGGACAACAGCGACCTGCTGCAATGGGGATTATAAGCTGTTTTTCATCACTAAACCAGAAAGAGCCTTTGAAGACTGCACTTCGAAGGCTCTTTCTGCTGGTGCCGCGAGCGGGACTCGAACCCGCACAGCCATTACTGGCCAAGGGATTTTAAGTCCCTCGTGTCTACCAATTCCACCATTGCGGCTCCGAGAGCGGAAAACGGGACTCGAACCCGCGACCCCAACCTTGGCAAGGTTGTGCTCTACCAACTGAGCTATTTCCGCATATATTACACGGCAGTCTTGGCAACATGCGGCTGCAAAGTTACACTTTTTATTTGTTTATCCCAAAGATTTTCTGGAATTTTTAGGCCCCGGAAACTATTGGTTGGAGATGCTCAACACTACACCATCCCACCTTACCTTATACCTGTAGAGAGAACGGCCATTGTCGCCACTGCCGTCATATTGCAGAGCGTAGGTGGCTCCGCAGGAGTTGCACTTCACCTCTTGTCCTTTGTCCTGAAACTCCAAAGGATAAGCGGTACCTGATTTCTCCTCCATACACAGCGGACACTGCCTGTCGAATGCAGCCAAGCCGTTGAAGTTGGTGCATCCCACGATAATGCAATCGGAAGCCCCCAAAGTGCCTATGCCTGCTTTCTGCTTCTCGGTAGTGGCATACACCTTTTGCGCCGGTTCCCCGTCGTTGCCTGTGAGTTCCAAAGCGTATGAACCGTTTTCCGCATTGACCGTTTTCTTCACCATGACAAACATGCCGGGATTGCTGAGACATTGAGTCAGTTTGCAGTCAATACGGTAGAGGGAGGTGTCAAACACCAGGTGACAGGGATAGGCAGTAGAGAAGCGTTCCTCCGACTTCTCACATGCCGTCAGCATCAGCACGGCAGAGACAAACAACATGTTAAAGAGACGATTCATGGCAACACGAGAAAAAAGGATTCTTACTGTGGGGATTATCTTCTCAGCAATTCACGCTCAGCTTGTTCCATCCGTTCGAAATGGAAGCTGCTGTACGTGTCTTCCATCAGCGCACAGATGGCCTCGTTCTGCAGATTGCCTATACTGCCCTCATGGGTGTGGTGTATCTCCTTGTCAGGCACAAAGGTACCGGCTTCTATGTCCAGCCCCACCTTCTTGTAGGCATCCCTGAAAGGCATGCCGGCGGCAGCGAGCCTGTTCACCTCTTCCACTGAGAACATGGGGTCGTACATGGGGTTGTCGAGAATATGCTCGTTCACTTCCATCTTGTTGATGATGTATGCCGCCATGCGCAGACAATCCTTCAGTTCGTCGAAGGCAGGGAGAAAGGTTTCCTTGATAATCTGCAGGTCACGGAAATAACCCACAGGCAGATTATTCATGATGAGCGTTATCTGTTGCGGCAGGCCCTGTATCTTGTTGCATTTGGCGCGGATGAGTTCAAACACATCGGGATTCTTCTTGTGCGGCATGATGCTGCTGCCGGTGGTGCACTCCTTGGGAAGTTTGACAAACGAAAAATTCTGACTGTTGAACATACAGGCATCAAAGGCCATCTTAGCCAGTGTACCTGCCACAGACGCCAAGGCAAAAGCCACGTTGCGTTCCATCTTGCCCCGCCCCATCTGCGCATACACCACATTATAGTTCATACTGTCAAAGCCCAACAGACGGGTGGTCATGGTACGGTTGAGGGGGAACGAGCTGCCATAGCCTGCTGCCGAGCCTAAGGGATTACGATTGGTGATGCGGTAAGCCGCCTGCAACATCAGCATGTCATCAGCCAGACTTTCAGCATAGGCTCCGAACCACAAGCCGAACGAACTGGGCATTGCCACCTGCAGATGGGTATAACCGGGCATCAGCACCTCTTTGTACAGGTTGCTTTTGCCTATCAGTTCATCGAAAAGGGTCTTCACATCTTCGGCTATCTCCTTCAGTTCGTGGCGGGTAAAGAGCTTTAAATCCACCAGCACCTGGTCGTTACGCGAACGCCCGCTGTGTATTTTCTTGCCCATGTCGCCCAGTTTTCCGGTAAGCAGCATCTCCACCTGCGAATGCACATCCTCCACATCCGGCTCTATCTCAAACTCCCCCCGCTCGCACCGGGCATAGATATCGCGGAGCTCTGCCAACAGCGGTTCCAGTTCATCGGCCTCAATCAGTCCGATACTCTGCAGCATGGTGACATGCGCCATAGAGCCCAGCACATCGTACTTGGCAAGATAGAGGTCCATCTCGCGGTCGCGTCCCACGGTGAAACGCTCTATCTCCTTGTTCACTTCAAAATTCTTTTCCCAAAGTTTCATTCTTTTTCCACTCTATTCGTACCTGATACTTGCCAGCGCATCGGCAATCTTCTCCACACCGTCTTTCAGCGGACCGCTTACCATCGCCCTGAGCATCAACGGCACATCCGCCTCCACGGTAACTTTCATCTTGCTTGAGATCTCGGTGACAGGCAATACCTGTATCCACAGAAAGAAAGGCATGGGCGACTGCACTGTCTCAAACTTTACGCACTTGGGTTCTTCCCTGTTTACTATCCTCAGGCGTATCTCCCCCACCGGCGGCACATTGACCGCCACAGAATCGGCATCAAAAGAGAAGTCCTTCACCTTGTCGGAAGGCACCCTGTCGCGCACCTTCTCCAGATTGGACAGGTCGCTGATGTTACGATATACGACAGCCTGCGGATAGAGTATCTGCTTGACGCTACTTTCAAACTTGCTCATGACTTATTTTTTCCAGTTAGCAGGGTCTTTTCTCCACTCGTTGAGCACTTCCACGTCAGCGGCAGTAATGTAGCCCGTTGCCTCAGCCTGCTCCACCACATGCTCATAATCTGTAAGGGTAACCAGTTTCACGCCAGCCTCCCCGAATGCTTTCTGCGCTACGGGGAAACCGTAAGTATAGGCAGCCACCATGCCTATCACCTCACAGCCATTCTTGCGGATAGCCTCCACAGCCTTAAGACTGCTGCCACCCGTGGAGATAAGGTCTTCCACCACCACCACCTTTGCACCGGGTTCCAGTTCGCCCTCAATCAGGTTTTCCAATCCGTGATCCTTGGGTTTGCTGCGCACATACACAAAAGGCAGGTTCAGTTCGTCTGCCACCAACGCTCCCTGCGGGATGGCTCCCGTGGCAACACCGGCTATAGCAGCCACCTCAGGAAACTGCGACTGAATGACATGACATATTTCCAGTTTCACAAAATTGCGCAGACGGGGGTATGAAAGGGTCTTTCTGTTATCACAGTAGAAAGGTGATTTCCATCCCGACGCCCATGTGAAAGGGTTATTGGGTTGCAACTTAATAGCCTTTACTTCCAGCAGTTTGGCTGCAAATAATTTCTTGATTGTTTCCATTTTGGGTAATTTATGTTTAGTATTTTCCTACAAAGGTAGGAAAAAGGGGGCAAACAGACCTTTAATCTATGTGAAAAGTGAAAAAAAATTTCATCTTCCCTTCCTGGCTCTCACAAAGCGCTGCCTGCCAAAAGAATCTTTCCTTACCTCTACCGCCTCAAAACGCATGCCTGAAAGCATCACCTGCATCTGATTGGCAAAAAGGGGATTGATTTCAAGATAAAGCCATCCGCCAGGCAGCAGTTCATGCACCGCATTGAGGCAGATGGAACGATAGAAGAGCAATGGATGGTCATCGGGTACAAAGAGTGCTTCTGCCGGTTCATACGCCAACACATTACGATGCATGCCAGCACGCTCTGATTCGCACACGTAGGGTGGATTGCTCACCATAAGATGCCAGCGCGGCTGCACCTCTGTCACCTGTTGCAGCACATCCCGACATTCCACCGCCACATCAGCTTGCATACGTCGCGCGTTGCCGGCAGCCACCTTGAGCGCCACAGGAGAAATGTCACAGGCACTCACCTGGGCATTCCGGAGCGAGAGGGCAAGGGTAACGGCAATACATCCGCTGCCCGTGCATAAGTCCAGCACTCGCAGTGAGGCACAGGCATGTGCCGCTTCGCTTTCAATAATCCAACGGCACAATTCTTCCGTCTCCGGTCGGGGAATGAGCACGCCCGGCTGCACTTGGAACGGACGGTCGCAGAACCAGGCCTTGCCCAGGATATACTGCACGGGTTCACCCTGCTCGAGGCGATTCAGCACACCATGCAACCTCTCTTTCTGTGCATCGGTCAAGGCATCCAAGGCACTGCAGCATATATCAGCAAGAGTAAGTCCAAACTCTTCTTCAAGCACATAGCGCACCAGAGCCTTTGCTTCGCCTTCGCCATAGAGGGGAAGCAGGGGTTTGTAAAGTTCTTGATAAGTCATACTGACAGTATTACCATTGCGTACACAGAAGAGAGTCCAACTTCCAAAGCAGCGAAGTCAGACTCTCTTTCGTAGGTTACAGCCAACAAGGGAGTTTTATTTTTCCACCTCTTCTGCCTGCTCCTTGCGGTTGTCTATATTGTCACCTTCGGTAGGCACCATATCCTTTTCAAAGTCTGTGATACCGTTGTTTACCAGGATATCGTACCACTGCAACAGTTTCTTGATATCACTTATCTTCACCCTATCCCGGTCGAAATCGGGCAGCACCTTGCCCATGTACTCACGCAACTCATCGCCACCGGCTTTCTTGTAGTTCAGTGAGGCAGACTTGCCACCCTCCAAATCTCTCAGCGATGCCAGCACCTTGTACAGGGGCACATCATCTGTATCTGTATAAATGGCGATATCTGCAAGCGATGTAATTCTGTCAGTGGCAAAAGCCGGCATTTTTCTGTGGGTCTCGTCAAGTACTTCCACTATCAGGTTTTTATTGCCTCTTGATACTAACTTGTAAAGTCCGGGCTTTCCGGAAATGGCCAAAATGGTTTGTAACATAATGGTTCTTCGTTTTTTATTGTTAATGAATGGTTTTTATTGTATGATTGCGGACAGGCTGTCTGTCCCTCTCCGTATATTCTCTATCTGTTCCAGCAGGTGCTGCACTTGCGGTTCAAGCGGTTCTATCCCGTCGTTGGCTATACAGAAATGCGCCCTTTCCACCACCTCTTCCTGCGGCAGTTGCCGCTGCATCCACTGCAATGCTTTTTCCCTGCTGATATGGTCGCGGTCCATCACCCGCTGCAAACGCACCTGTTGTGGAGCGGTGACCACCACCACCTTATCCACCAGCTGGTGGAACCCAGACTCAAACAAGATGGCACACTCCATCCACCGGCAGCCGCTCTGCCTGAAATCACGCGCCACAGCGGGATGCACAATGGCATCGATGGCTTGGGCATTGGCTTTAGACTGTAACAGGAAGGACGCCACTGCCGCCTTGTTCAGCACACCGCCCACATAGGCATTTGCTCCTATCAGGCTTATCAGTTGCCGCTGCAGCGAAGAGTCGGTACGCATCAGCCGTTTGGCGGCACTGTCACAGTCATAGATGCGGATGCCTCTTTGCTCCAACAGCCGACACACATAACTCTTGCCGCTTCCTATCCCTCCTGTAACAGCTATCTTCATGGGCATCATTCTTCCTCTATCAGATAATCTACCGTTTGAGGAGTCACCGTGACCCTGCTGATGCCATGGGGCTGCACGCGCAGGTGCGGAACACACTTCTCTGAAGGATTCTTCGCAATCTCGTTGTAGTCCACCACTACGGAAAAATCGCTTTTCTTCAGTTTCTTATACCTGTTCACCCCTGTCACGAAATGCACCACCGCCTTGGCAGGAAAAGTTCTGATTACCTTTCCCTCCGGAACATTGACACCCCGAATGGGAACTCCCTCCATATTTTCCTCAGTGAGCACATCAGTATAGAACTTCACAATCACCTTGTCGGGAACGGTCTTCACTCCTTTTATCTTGCTGAGCGAGGTATTCACCGTAAGCGTATCCCTGAAATTGGTGATGTTGAGAACCTCGGTGGTCACCGCATCGATGCTGTCAAGCTTGTCTTCCGTAGCATACACATCCACGCTATCAGGATAATACCCCACATGCGAAATGAAATTGGTCACCTCTGGTTGCACATGTCCCGTCCATTTCACAGGCACTCTCTTATGCAGTCCGTAATTGTAGTAGAAGTCCATGCGTTCGGGCTTCACTGCCACAATTTTTGTTGAAGGTGAGAGTTGCTGATATACCGCCTTCTGTAGTTCCGTCTGTGCGACAGTTCCCCTTCCGTTGTTCTTCGCGTATTGCTTGAAGCTGACATTGATGGCGTGTATATCGTTGGAGAACATATACGACAGCAACTGGTACCCCTTGTCCTTGAGTGTCACCTTTAAGGTATCTACCTCCTCACTTGTCAGCACCACGTTCTTGGGCACATTGGTCAGCCTCACGGGCACAAGATATTCCCGTTCATAGGTATCATTGAGCGTGAGTTGCAGCCAAAACACACCCGAGAGAGCAAAAAAGAACAAAAAAATCAGAAACTCCTTGTTGATTATACCCAACAAGAAGTTCCTGACTGTAATGTATGCTCTCTGCAAGATGTCCATACGGTTTTAGGCCTGCTTCTGTGTGCTTGCCATGTCCTTAAACACGTAGCTGCGATCTACGCGCACCACCACACCTTTTGCCACTTCCACCTCTACGGTATTGGTGGCGAGGTCTATCCTTTTCACGGTACCATATACGCCACCGCCTGTCACCACAGGAGTGCCTTCGGTGAGCGAGTTCTGGAATTTCTGTATCTCCTTCTGTTTTTTCTGCTGCGGACGAATCATAAAGAACCACATGATGGCAAAGAGAGCCACCATCATGATAATCATTGAATATCCGCCACCGTTTGCTGCCTGTGCAGCACATGTAATTGCTGTCGTCATACTTCTGTTATTTGTTTTAGGATGTGCATAACGCACACCACGGTTATTGAATAAACGTTATTTCTCTGTTTCCAAATCGAGTGAATCCTGTTCTCCCTTTGGGATTTCTTGCCCAGCATCGGATTTTCTGTCCACCGGTTTCTCCAGTATCTTCATACTCAGTTTTCTCTCTCTCGGATCATCCATGTGCTTGAGCAGTTTGCCCGTATGTATCAGATGACGTGCGATGGCATCGAGCATACCGTTGACATACCCGCCCGAACGGGGCGTGCTGTATATTTTGGCAATATCCACGTACTCATTGATGGTCACATTGACACTGATATTGGGGAAATTCATCATCTCGGCGATGGCTATCTGCATCAGCACCACATCCATATACGCCAAGCGACTGAAATCCCAGTTGCGCGAGGCGTCACTCATAAAACGCTGGTATTCATTTGCATTGAGGATAGAAGCCCGGAACAGGTTACTCGCAAAATCCTTATCTTCCTCGCTGTCAAAGGCTGGCAGCAACTCCTGATTCTCACCGTTGTCGGGATTGAATCTCTTGATGGTTTTCAGTACAAAGGTATCCACCACCTCCTTGTCATCGTTCCAATACAGGCTCCATTCTTCCAACAAAGTGTCCAAATCGGTATTGTCTTGTATAAGGGTGCGATACAACTTACGCCACAGCTCCCTGTCTTCCTCATACGAGTCCTCACTGCTTGCCATATAGGTTTGGTAGGTCTCACTTGCCACTATCAAATCATAGAGTTTCTTGATATATTCCGGTTCGTCTCTCCAGGAGTGTTCCTGTTTCTCCATGAACGCATTGAGCATTTTATTGTCCATTACCTGCAGGGCAAAACGGTTCATGGCAAACTTGGCCGAGGGTTCCTCAACCTGCTCACGCCTTGCGATGGTTTGCGCCACCTCCAAATGCTTCTGAGCCTCCTTGGTGACGGCAGGAATAAGGGAGAGGAGGATATTGTAAAGGTCGTATGCTTTTTCAAGGCTGAAGAATAATTCTTTTTCGGCAGAATCAATATTCTTGCTTCCGTTCTGATAGTATGCGTAAACCAGTTGCACTATCTTGATTCTTATCAGTTCTCTGTTAATCATACCTCTGTATTGTTGTTGACCGGTGTTTGGTTTTGCTGATTCTCTAATCTCCATTTCTGGGCACTATCGCCTATACGCCGAAAAAACCTCTTGAAGCAACTCTGCTGTAATGCCTTTTCATGCGCTTGCAAAGTTATGTAAAAATTCTGAATTGCATTGTCTTTCTCTTTGAAATAATCCACAATTACTGCTAAAATGATTGAAAAAGTTGTGTGTTTTCCAACAAATGTGTACCTTTGCACCGCTTTTTCGAGCACTCGAACAGTTTTCGTGTGATGGTGAATTAAGCAAAGCGACACATCAACTTAATTTAGAGTAACACAATTTTTAGTTATGAAAGAAATCAATGTATCAGGTAAGGTGCGCACCGACCTTGGCAAAAAGGCCTCAAAAATTGCGCGTAGTGAAGGAATGATTCCTTGCAACCTCTATGGTGAGGCAAAGGGTGAGAACGGTGCTCCCGAAGCACTTGCTTTCCTCGCTCCCATGGCAGAGCTGCGCAAGGTTATCTACACACCTCATGTTTATGTAGTAAACCTTACCATTGATGGTAAGGAGTGCAAAGCCATTCTGAAAGAACTGCAGTTCCACCCCGTAACAGATGCCCTGCTGCATGTGGACTTCTATCAGGTTACTGAGGAAAAACCCATTGTTGTAGGAATCCCTGTAAAGCTCAACGGTTTGGCACAGGGTGTGCGTGACGGTGGACGTATAAATCTCTCTATCCGCAAAATCAACGTCAAGGCTCCTTACAAAGCCATTCCCGAAACATTGGAAATTGACGTTACTGAACTCCAGTTGGGCAAGAGCATCAAGGTGGGCCAGCTCCACTTCGAAGGCTTGGAGCTTGCCACTCCCGCCGAAGTTATCGTATGCTCTGTGAAGGCTACACGTGCTTCAAGGTCGGCCGCTGCCGCTGCTGCTGCGAAATAATCAGCGCCTGAAGCATGGAGAAATTCTTGATTGTAGGACTGGGCAACATCGGTGAAGAATATACTGGTACCCGTCACAACGCAGGATTTATGATATTGGACGCCTTCGCCAAGGCGTCCAATATTCATTTTGCAGACAAACGCTACGGTTTTCTGGCTGAGACGAGCATAAAAGGGCGCAAGACATTCCTGCTCAAGCCCTCCACTTTCATGAACCTCAGCGGCAATGCCGTGCGCTACTGGATGAACCAGGCAAACATTCCCCTGGAACATTTGCTGGTAGTAGTGGACGATTTGGCACTCCCTTTGGGGGCACTTCGGTTGAAACCCGCAGGAAGTAATGCCGGGCACAATGGTCTGGGACACATACAGCAGGTGCTGGGCACACAAAACTATTCCCGTCTGCGCGTAGGTATTGGCAACGAGTTCCAACGAGGCATGCAGATACAATGGGTATTGGGGAGATTCAACGACGAAGAGATGCAGGTGCTGCAACCCAAGATAGAGGAGGCTACCGAGATTATCAGGAGTTTCGTGCTCTGCGGGGTGGATTTCACCATGAACGCTTTCAACAAGAAAAAGGGATAGTGACACCATTGCCTGACTACATACATAATCCGCAAAAGATGAACAACGAGGTTAAAGAGGCAAGAATAGACAAATGGCTGTGGGCTGCACGCATCTTCAAGACACGCTCCCTGGCTGCAGATGCCTGCAAGAATGGCAGGGTCACTATCGGTGGAGCTAACACCAAACCCTCCAGAACAGTCAAGGTGGGCGACACGGTGAGCGTGCGCAAATCGCCCGTCACCTACTCTTTTAAGGTGCTCAAAGCCATAGAGATGAGAGTGGGAGCAAAACTGCTGCCTGAGATTTACGAGAATGTGACGCCTCCCAGTCAGTACGAACTTTTAGAGATGATACGTATCAGCGGCTTTGTAGATAGGGCACGCGGCACTGGCAGACCTACCAAGAAAGACCGACGCGACCTGGACGCTTTCTGGAATGAGGAGAATGATATGGAGATGGATTCATTGATGTGATTATAAACTATTCAGATAAAAATATGCTTAAGAAAACAACTAAATTCATTGCTTCCCTTGCTGCGGCACTGTCGCTCACCTCATGCTTGGACAGTCCCAGTAATGACTATCACCAGATTACCCAACCTCAGAGCGAGATTGCGTATGCCAACACCCCGTCGGGCAGAGTATGTTTCCTGTCGGTCCAAGAGTGGAAAATCACTCCATTGTCGAGCAACGACTGGCTTACAATCGACCAGCTGTCGGGACCTGCCGGATATTATAACGTGCTGAATGTTACCTTTAAACCCAATACCACAGGTCAATGGAGGTACTCTACTTTCCTGCTGCAAGACGTGACATCATCCGACGTGAGCTGCAATTTCTCACTCTACCAGTATGCCACACGGGGTGACGGTTCCATGGGTTGCGCAGGACTGGTGAAGAGAATCACCGGTAGCGACGGCAGCGAGATAGACCTCACCTATGGAATCCATTCTCTGCCCATGGAGGTAAAGATGAGTAAAAACGGAGAGTTGCTGCGCCAGTTGACGTTTGACTATGGCAGCGACTCCGTCTATACCATCAAAGACGGCAACGTGACTCTGAAAAGCAAGTACAACAACGGTTTCCAGCCCGTAGAGGACTTTATCTCCAATACCGATACCGTGAGTGGCACCACATTCAGTCTGGGAGGTCTGATGCGCCCCATTTTCCTGCACTCTGCCAAGAGCAAGAAGAGCGTGGGCATGTCCATTGACTTTGTGAACCAAGAAACAGGTGTAGATGCTGCCCGTGCAGCCGACAGCGTGCGCTACCTGTTTATCGACGAGGAGGGCATACACGAGTGGCACAAGTTCAAGACCGACTGCTCCACCAATGTGGAAAACCGCTACCAATCGGTAGATGTGAACCAACTGTTCATGGGAGTGGAAAAATGTGACCCCTATTGCCTGCTGGGCATCTTCCGCAACACCCGCTGCAGCTACATCTACAAGAACATGACCGACCAGGACAGAACCTACACCCTGGAGCCCACACTGAACAGCGACAAAAGCGTGAAAGAGCTCAAAGTGACCAACCCTGACGGACAGGTCATTACCTACACCTTTGAATATTGACAACAAGTTCCAATACCAGTCGGACATACCTGCTATCATACAGAAGGAATGATTATTGACGTGCTTTCCATCATCATCGGCATCGTGATAGTTTTGATGGGTGCTGACAAACTCACGGCGGCAGCCTCATCACTGGCGCGGGGGATGAAGATTCCCGAGATAGTGATTGGCATGACTGTCGTATCCATGGGAACTTCAGCGCCAGAACTCTTCGTGAGTCTCACTTCTGCCCTACAGCACACACCCGACATGGCATTGGGAAATGTGATAGGAAGCAATATCTTCAACACCTTGCTCATCGTGGGTTGTGCAGCTGCCGTAGCCCCCATGACCATCTCGCACACCACTGTGAGCAAGGACATTCCCTTCTCGGTATTGGCATCGGTGGTATTGGTGGTGCTGTGCATGGACGATTTCAGCAGCATCCAAATCACCGGTCATCTGTTGAGCCGCACTGACGGAACCATACTGCTGCTATGCCTTGCTGGTTTTATGTGGCAGACCTATCTGATGGCCATGCGCGAGCGTAAGGATAAGGTATCAACCATCCCGCCTTCCATGTCCTGGTGGCGTGCCCTGCTATGGATGGCATTGGGACTGGGTGCCCTGGTACTGGGCAGTGACCTGTTTGTCAGCTCTGCATCAGACCTTGCCGTGTCGCTGGGCATGTCGCAAGCCGTAGTGGGACTAACCATAGTGGCTGGAGGTACCTCGCTGCCCGAACTTGCCACCAGTGTGGTAGCTGCCTATCGCGGACGTTCTGCCATTGCCATCGGCAACGTAATAGGCAGCAACGTGTTCAACATCCTTGCCATACTGGGCATTACAGCCTTCATCTCCCCGCTACATATCAGCGGCATCACTCCCATTGACTTCGGTTTGCTGCTGGGCAGTGTGTCTCTGCTGTGGCTGTTCAGCTTTACCAAATACACGGTGGCACGCTGGGAGGGCTGGGTGCTTATCCTCATCTTCGGGATATACATGGGTTGGCTGCTCTGGCAGGTATAGTATGCCTGCACAAGATTGTCACCACAACAACGAAATTCACCGGGAGTCCTTGTCTAACCTCCCTTAAAAAACAAGAAAAATGAAGACCACTACATTATTGAAAGAGCCGGTAAGCATGCTCTTCCTGTTTTACACAGTGCTTTTCTGCGTTTGTCTGATATCCTCTAACGTACTCGAAACAAAACAGATTTCACTTGGTTTGTTCAACATCACAGGTGGACTGCTGGTATTTCCCATCAGTTACATCATCAACGACTGTGTGTGCGAGGTATGGGGATTCCGCCGTGCCCGCCAACTGATATGGCAGGGCTTTGCCATGAACTTCCTCTTTGTCACCTTTGGCGGCATAGTGGATGCTATTCCCGGAGCGGACTACTGGCAAAACGAAAAAGGGTTCCACGCCGTATTCGGTCTTGCTCCACGCATTGCCGGTGCCTCATTCGTCGCCTTTCTCACAGGCTCGTTTGTCAATGCCTACATCATGAGCAAAATGAAACTGTCATCACAAGGCAGGCATTTCTCGCTGCGAGCCATCGTGAGTACCCTCGGAGGAGAAACGGTTGACTCACTCATTTTCTTCCCTTTGGCACTCTATGCCGTAGTGCCGGGCAGTGAGATTCCCAAACTCATCCTCACACAGATAGTACTCAAGACGATGTACGAGGTACTGGTACTTCCCGTCACACGCCGTGTGGTACGCCTCACCAAGCGCCATGAACACGCCGATGTGTATGACTACGGTGAACAGTACAAGGTGTTCAAGTTCTAACGGCCCTTCCAAATACAAATCAGAAAAACATATAAAAAATATGAGAGAAACAGAAAACCTTACCCTATTGGGCAACAAAGAGACACGCTATCCTGACAACTACGCCCCAGAAGTGCTGGAAACCTTTGAGAACAAGCATCCGGAAAACGACTACTGGGTACGTTTCAATTGTCCGGAATTCACTTCACTTTGCCCCATCACAGGACAGCCCGACTTTGCAGAGATACGCATCATGTATATCCCCGGCAAGCGCATGGTGGAGAGCAAGAGTCTGAAACTCTACCTTTTCAGTTTCCGCAACCACGGTGACTTCCACGAAGACTGCATCAACATCATTATGAAAGATTTGGTAGCACTCATGCAGCCCAAGTACATCGAAGTGACCGGCTTCTTTACTCCCCGCGGCGGCATCAGTATCTATCCGTATGCCAACTACGGAATGCCCGGCACCAAATACGAAAAAATGGCAGAAGAACGCCTCTGCCATTATCAGGGATAGCAGCCCTTCCTATTTCCTGTAATATCCCTGCAGCTCATTGCCTATCTGCAGCAGCAGGGTATCTCTGGTAAGTAGCAGTATGTCTGCGGTATCACATTGTTCTTCAGCTTGCCGCTGCACATGAATGGAGTCGCTCATCATCACCTTGTGTGCCAGCTTCAGTATCAGTTTTCCGTTTAACAGGCGCCATTCCTCATATCTTTTCTGTTCAGGATACTCCACCATGCCCTGTTCGTCGGTAGTAGTGGCTCTCATGGTAATTCCCACAGGACGTATGGTATGGTCTTTCTTTACCACCATACCCATCTCCTTGGACACAAGCAGGGCACGCTTTTCCGAGTCTGTCATCTCTTCCATGATACGCTTCTGCAGACGTTTAGGCATCTGCGATATATCTCTCAACCGGGGCATCACCTGAGAGCACCAGGTACCACGCAGATATTCGATATTTATTACCTGCAATGCCTGCCTCTTATTGGTGGGATTGGGTATCACCGCCAGCAAATCCCCTACCTTGGGAGTACCCAGCACTTTTCTGTTGATAGAAGCATTCACTATCTCGAAAGTATCGGGATCGTTCTCCAGGTTTCCCAATACCACAATAACCGAGTCAGTACAGCCATCACACGCCAAACCATAATAGGCAGAGTCACCGGGTATGGTACTGTCGTTCACCAGTGACGTACTCGCAACAGGCAAAGCCATTTTCTCGCCATGGTTTCCGCACCCTACCGCCACACTCATCGCGATAACCACAACAGCAAATGCAAGAATTGTATTTCTCATACTTATATGTGTTTTCTTCTGCTTGCAAAATTATATAAAATCCGCAAGATTCCACACCAGCAAGATAAAAAACATGCTTTACGAATAAGACGACACTTGTAGGACTTATCGCAATAGCCCACTTAGTGATGGTTTATGGACAGTGTTTTTGACAAGAGTGGAAAGAGGTTTGCGAAATAATTTATTTTTAACACTTTTTGCTCGTCCATCTTACTCGGATTGACATCTGGGGCAGGCGGTTTTATGATGGTATTGACTGGGTGAAAATATTTGGTTCCATGACCTAAGATTTGGGCTTAACGCGGGTATCTGCGATGATAGTTGAGGGCGGGAAGTGTGACAAACAGGAAAACTTGTGCCCCTTGTGTTCTTCTTGTCGCTTGGCTTGCGGAGGGGGTTTTTCAGAACAGCCAGCCCTTTTCTGAGAAAAATGTTTTAGAGGAAAGGATTGTTTTTTTGCGTTTTCATTCTTTCGTTTTCATAATTTTCGTACATTTGCAACAGACGTCGGACATTGGCATCTGCGCACTATAGCCCTTGTGCCACATGGTGTTTGCCGACGGCAGGAATTCCATCGGCGGAGACCACACAAGGATTCCACCCTTATTGTAAACCTAACACTGCACAACTATGAAAAAGAAGATTCAGTTCAGTCTTGTATATCGGGACATGTGGCAATCATCGGGTAAGTTCCAGCCGTTGAAAGAACAGTTGGAACAAGTGGCACCTGCTATCATAGACATGGGATGCTTCTCTCGCGTGGAAACTAATGGAGGAGCCTTTGAACAAGTGAATCTCATGGCAGGACAAAACCCCAACGATGCTGTACGGGCTTTCTGCAAACCATTCAACGAGGTGGGCATCAAGACACACATGCTCGACCGTGGACTCAACGGACTACGCATGTATCCTGTCCCTGATGATGTGCGCCAGCTAATGTATCGCGTCAAACATGCACAAGGAGTGGATATTCCACGTATCTTCTGTGGACTGAACGATGTGCGCAACATCATTCCAAGCATCCGATGGGCAGCCGAAGCGGGCATGACACCCCAAGCCACGCTCTGCATCACCACCTCGCCCGTACACACCGTAGAGTATTACAGCAACATTGCCGACCAACTCATCGCCGCAGGAGCACCGGAGATTTGTCTGAAAGATATGGCAGGAATTGGTCAGCCTGCCATGCTGGGCGCACTGACCCGCACTATCAAAGAGCGTCATCCGGACGTGATTATACAGTATCACGGCCATTCTGGTCCGGGGCTTTCGATGGCAAGTATCCTGGAGGTGTGCAACAACGGTGCCGATATCATCGACACTGCCATTGAACCGCTGAGTTGGGGCAAGGTGCATCCTGATATCATCTCTGTACAGAGTATGCTGAAGAATGAGGGCTTCGAAGTGGCAGACATCAATATGAATGCCTATATGCACGCCCGCTCGCTCACCCAGAAATTCATCGACGAGTGGTTGGGCTATTTCATCAACCCACAGAACAAGCATACTTCATCATTGCTGCTGGGATGCGGACTGCCCGGAGGCATGATGGGCTCAATGATGAGCGATTTGGGCGGCATACATTCCATCATCAACAAACTGCGGACACAGAAGGGGGATGCACCTCTCAGTGTAGATGACCTGCTGGTAAAACTCTTTGACGAGGTGGCTTACGTATGGCCACGTGTAGGCTATCCGCCACTGGTGACTCCCTTCTCGCAATATGTAAAGAACATCGCACTGATGAACCTGCTCACCATCGAACAGGGCAAGGGACGATTTGTGATGATGGACGATGCCATGTGGGGCATGATTCTGGGACAGAGCGGCAAAGTGCCGGGCACTATCGACGAGGCATTCGTGGAACTGGCAAAACAGCAGAAACGGAAATTTACCGACGAAGACCCACATACCCTGTTGCCCAACCAACTGGACAACTTCAGAAAAGAGATGGAAAGCAACGGATGGGACTGCGGTCCTGACGACGAAGAGCTGTTTGAACTGGCTATGCATCCCGAACAATACCGCAACTACAAGAGCGGACAAGCACGCAAGAACTTCCTTGCTGACCTGCAGAAAGCCAAAGATGCCCAACTGGGCAGTACCCTCACCCCAGAACAACTCGCTACCTTCAAGCATGCCAAGGCAGATGCCATCGTGGCACCGGTGGCAGGACAAGTATATTACGAATTTAGCGGTGCCGGAGAAGCAGCCCCCTGTCTGGAACCCTACATCGGACAAGAGTATCATGAGGGTGACACCTTCTGCTATATCCAAGCGCCCTGGGGCGAGATAGTACCTGTGGCGGCTGCCATCGGAGGAAAACTGGTGGAAGTGGCAGCGCGACAGGGAAAGAAGGTGCGCCGTGGAGATAACCTGGGATGGATAGAAAGAAAACAGGCATAGCATGACAGACCTGATTGACAAGTACTACGCTGACAATCCGGAACTTCGCCAACTGCTACTGACACACAGCAGAAGTGTGGCTGACAAGGCACTGGACATCGTGCACAGGCATCCGGAACTTGGGGCAGACGCCCAGTTTGTGGAACAGGCGGCCATGCTGCACGACATAGGCATATTCTTGACCAATGCACCGGGCATTCACTGTCACGGCAAACACCCCTATATCATGCACGGCATATTGGGAGGCGAACTGATGCGCCAAGAAGGATTGCCCGACATCGCCCGCGTATGTGAGCGACACACAGGTACCGGTATAACCCGACAAGAGATTGCCGACCGCCACCTGCCACTGCCACCAGGCGACTACCAGCCGCAAACCATCGAAGAACAGATAGTGTGCTATGCCGACAAGTTCTTCTCCAAATCACATCCAGAAAGAGTACGCACAGTGGAACAGACGGCTAAAAGTTTGGAGAAGTTCGGCAACAAAGGTGTAAAACGTTTCATGGAATGGGTAGCACAGTTTGAATGAGTGCAGTATCCAAGAGCGTACAGATGCAAAGAAAATGCCTGATTTTGACTACAGATTGAAAATAAAAACCATGCTGCTCAATCAGTTCCTTTGGACACCTACGAGTGGTAAAGAACGTGGATTCACCTGTGTCTATGGCAGGAAAGTGCAACGCATGGACAAAGGCATCTACATACACAACGGAAAGAAGATAATGAACCTGAAATAAAATATCTTACATAAAACAGAACAAGAAGAATATATGAAGACACGTTTTTTTGCATTGCTGGGTGCCTGCGCCATCACCTTTGGCGAGGCCAAGGCACTGAACAGCATCCCCACCGTAACATCCGCTGAAAACACCTCCACCACAGTATCTGCTGACAAGCAAGCCACCTGGATATGGTATCCAGGCGACTATGAGATATGGCTGGGCAACAAGATGAACAACAGGCGTACCGAACGAGGTGCTTTCTTTCCGCCCTTCTGGAAAACAGACAGCCACTATGTAGTGGTGGAGTTCAGCAAGCAAATACAACTGGATCAGCCGGAAGAGATTGAAATTGCCGTGGAGGGTACCTTCAACATCAAACTCGATGGCAAACTGCAGTTCGGCATGCCGTCACGCTTCACCCTGCCTGCAGGCAAACACCAGCTCAACATCAAGGTATGGAACCAGTGCACCCCACCTGCCCTGTATGTCAGCGGCAGAAGCGTGAAGACCGACAACACCTGGCGTGTAACCTACGAAGACAAGGAGTGGATAGACGAGAGCGGAAAGGCGAGCGACACCTCCGCCACCCTCTATATGGATGCCGAAGGCTGGAACTTCAACAGCAAGGACCAGTTACCATCACAATACCGGTTGCCCCGCAAGCCGATGGAAGCAACCGTAGCCACACCACGGGGAAAAGGAATGCTGTATGATTTCGGCAGAGAGACCTTTGGCTATTTGGTGCTGAAGCAACTGCAAGGAAAAGGTATGGTGAACATCTACTACGGTGAAAGTCCCGAAGAAGCCCTTGATACGGAACACTGCGAGACTCTTGACCGCATGGTCCTGACCACCGCAGACAGTTATACCATAGACAACAGCAAGGCGTTCAGATACGTGTATGTGGTGGCTGACGCCGGCATCAACGTAGGGCAGGTAGCCATGGAATACGAGTATGCGCCCGTAGAATACCGCGGGTCATTCCGGTGCAACGACGAAGAGATGAACCGTATATGGCAAGTGGGAGCCTATACCATGCACCTTACTACACGCGAGTTTTTCATCGATGGCATCAAGCGCGACAGATGGGTGTGGAGTGGCGACGCTATCCAAAGCTATCTGATGAACTATTACCTCTTTTTCGACAATCCTACGGTAAAGCGCACCATTTATCTGTTGCGAGGCAAAGACCCGGTGACAAGTCACACCAACACCATCATGGACTACACCTTCTTCTGGTTCCTCAGCGTCTATGACTATTATCTCTACACGGGCGACAGTCACTTCGTGAGCCAACTCTATCCCCGTATGCAGACGATGATGGATTACGTGCTGGGGCGTACCAATGCCAACGGCATGGTGGAAGGAATGACAGGCGACTGGGTGTTTGTGGATTGGGCTGACGGCTATTTGGACAAGCATGGAGAACTGGCATTCGAACAGGTGCTTTTCTGCAAGAGCCTGGAAACAATGGCTCTCTGCGCTCACTTGGCAAACTGCCCCGAAGATGCAGAGAGATACGACCAATTGGCAACCTCATTGCGCGAAAAACTGCTGCCCGCATTTTGGAACGATAAGAAGCAGGCTATGGTACACAACAGATTAGACGGCAAACAGAGCGAGAGCGTGACACGCTACGCCAACATGTTCTCCGTATTCTTCGGTTATCTGGATGCCGACAAACAGCAGGCCATCAAGCGCAGCGTGCTCCTCAACGACAGCATTCTGAAAATCACCACCCCCTACATGCGCTTCTATGAATTGGAAGCTCTCTGTGCCATGGGTATGCAAAAAGAGGTGATGAAAGAGATGAAGGACTATTGGGGAGGGATGTTGCGCGAAGGAGCCACCAGTTTCTGGGAGAAATACAACCCTGCAGAGAGCGGCACACAGCATCTTGCCATGTACGGACGTCCCTACGGAAAAAGTCTCTGTCACGCCTGGGGAGCCAGTCCCATTTATCTGTTGGGTAAATACTACCTGGGAGTCAAACCCACCAAACCCGGCTACGAGGAATACAGCATCACCCCCTGCCTTGGCGGATTGAAATGGATGGAAGGCACCGTACCCACCCCCTACGGTGACGTGTATATCTATATGGACAAGAAAAAGGTGCGTGTCAAGAGTCCTGGCGGCAAGGCAATACTCCACCTGCCTGGCAAGAAAGGCGTTAAGTCTATAGAAGTGCCTGCAGGAGAAGAGAAGGTTTATAATCTCTGACCCCCAAAGCGCAAAGCAATGAGCACTACCGACGAGAGGTATATGGCAAGGTGCCTGCAACTGGCACGCAACGGATTACAGGAGGCAAAGCCCAATCCTATGGTGGGTGCAGTGATAGTGGCAGCCGACGGGCGCATCATCGGCGAGGGTTATCATGTACGTTGCGGAGAAGGACATGCCGAGGTAAATGCCTTTGCCTCCGTAAGACCTGAAGACGAGGCTCTTCTTCCGCAATCCACCGTCTATGTAAGTCTGGAGCCTTGCGCCCACTATGGAAAGACACCTCCCTGCGCCCGCCTGATAGTGTCCAAGGGCGTGCGCCGCTGTGTGGTGGGCTGCATCGACACCTTTGCACAGGTCAGCGGCAAGGGTGTCGAAACACTTCGCAAGGCAGGCATAGAGGTGACGGTGGGTGTATTGGAACAGGAGTGCAGGGAACTGAACAGGCATTTCTTTACCTATCACCGTGAGCAACGGCCCTACATCATACTGAAGTGGGCACAGACAGCCAACGGTTTTATCGACGACCACGGCAAGGCCATGGCTATTTCGTCCCCCTATACTACCATGCTGGTACACCGTCTGCGCGCCTCTGTTGATGCTATTGTAGTGGGCAGAGTCACTGACGAGCGTGAGCATCCGCGGTTGGATGTGCGCCACTGGAGCGGCAAAAGCCCCAAACGAATAGTGATTGATCACCGCCATCCATTAAGCATGGAGAGCCTGTATCACCAGCAAATCCAGACACTTCTGGTGGAGGGCGGTGCCATTACACACCAGCGACTGATTGCGCAGGGACTATGGGACGAGATTCGGGTAGAGACAGCCCCCATGACAGTCACAGGAGGAACTCCTGCTCCCATGTTGCCACCCGATGTGCAACTTGCAGAGCAACAAGTCTTCGACGATAGAGTGATACGGGTATATCGTCGCAACAATGAAAGGTAAACTGTTTGTGGCAACAGCACCGGTGACTACCCTTTTCTGCCAAAATCGGCAGGCACCTCCCCCCATTCTTTCGTTTCCCATTTCAGCACAGGATTGGTATAGGTATGCGTGTGCAGCCAATGCTCTGCCCTTGCGATGATGTCGTAGAGAGGCTGTGTACGGGCATTGCGCTCCAGTTTTGTCTTGCACTGGCGCTTTTTCACCCATAAGATGGCATTGTAAGAGTCTGAATATACTGCCGTGTCTTTTCTGCCCTGCTGCTGTAGCCATGCCAAGGCATGTACTATGGCGAGGAACTCACCTATGTTGTTGGTGCCGTGAAGAGGGCCGTAGTGAAAAACCCTTTGTCCAGTGGCAAGGTCAATACCCTGGTATTCCATAGGTCCGGGATTGCCGCTGCACGCAGCATCCACAGCCACAGCATCTGCCCTCACCTGTGCAGGCAAGGGCAGTACGGTATCATTGCGCCACGAAGGCGGATTTACTAATTCACTCATCTTTACATCCTTTCAGGCACTTCTATACCCAAAAGGCTCATACCGTTCTTCAGCAGTTTCGCTACATTGGCAGCCAGAAGCAGGCGAACAGCACGTTTCTCCTTGTTCTCCTCCTTCAGGATGCTGTAGTCGTGGTAGAACTGGTTGAACTCCTTGGTCAGTTCGTAGCAGTAATTAGCAATGCCACTGGGGCTATAGTCCTTGCCTGCCTGTGCCACGGCAACGCCATATTCGTTCATCTTCTGAATCAGATCAATCTCTTTCTGCGACAGCAAACCGTTGAGTACCGCCTCATCGGCCTGTTCCATAAGGGCATTCACAGCGTTGCCAGCCTCTGCCGCCTCCTGCTCCGCCTTCCTTATTATACTGCGTATGCGCGCGTGAGTATATTGGATGAAGGGTCCGGTATTTCCGTTGAAGTCAATAGACTCTTCGGGATTGAACAGCATGTTCTTCCTGGCATCCACCTTGAGGATAAAATACTTGAGGGCACCCATACCCACAATACGTGCTATCTCGGCACGCTCAGCAGCATCCATATCGTCAAACTTGCCCAGTTCCTCGCTCGTTCTGAAAGCATTGTCTATCATCTCACTCACCAGGTCATCGGCATCCACCACCGTACCCTCACGGCTCTTCATCTTTCCGTTGGGCAGTTCCACCATACCATAGGAGAAATGTACCAGCTCCTTGCCCCACTTGAAGCCAAGTCGGTCGAGCAGGATGGAAAGTACCTGGAAATGGTAGTTCTGCTCATTGCCCACCACGTAGATCATCTTGTCGATGGGATAGTCATGGAAACGCATTTCGGCAGTACCGATGTCTTGAGTCATATACACGCTGGTACCGTCAGAGCGCAGCAGCAGTTTCTGGTCCAGCCCTTCCTGTGTCAGATCTGCCCACACGCTGTTATCGTCCTTGCGGAAGAAGAGTCCCTTTTCAAGTCCTTCCTCCACCTTTGCCTTTCCTTTCAGATAGGTCTGGCTTTCGTAATATATCTTGTCGAACGATACACCCAGTGCCTTGTAGGTCTCATCAAAACCGGCATACACCCAGTTGTTCATCTTTTCCCACAGTTGGCGCACCTCCGGGTCGTTATGTTCCCATTTCACCAGCATCTCGTGAGCCTCCTTCATCAGCGGCGATTCCTCCTTGGCTTTCTTCTCTGCCTCTTCGGCGTCCATTCCGTCAGCCACATACTGCGCGGTGAGAGTCTTCACCTCCTCGCGATAGTGCTTGTCAAACGCCACGTAGTAATCGCCTATCAGGTGGTCACCCTTCTTGCCACTGCGTTCTGGGGTCTCACCGTTTCCCCACTTCAGCCAGGCCAGCATAGACTTGCAGATGTGTATGCCACGGTCGTTCACGATATTGGTCTTCACCACCCGGTTTCCGTTGGCTTCCATAATGCGTGCCAAGCTCCATCCCAGCAGGTTATTGCGCACATGTCCCAAGTGCAGGGGCTTGTTGGTATTGGGCGAGGAATACTCTATCATCACCAGAGGCGACTGCTCGTCTGCCTGTTTTTCTCCGAAATGGGCATCACCATGGATATCACTGAGCAGGTGAAGCCATGCTTTGGGCGAAATCTCCAGGTTCAGGAATCCCTTCACCACGTTGTAGTTTGCCACCGCCTCACAGTGTTCTTTGAGGTAGGCACCTATCTGTTCACCCACCTCCTCAGGTTTCTTGCGTGCTATCTTGACAAAGGGAAAAACCACAAGGGTGAGATTGCCTTCAAACTCTTTCTTCGTTTTCTGTAGCTGCACCATACCGGGAGCCACCTGTTCGCCATAGAGTGCCGTCACTGCCTGCAACACGGTGGTTGCTATTTGCTGTTCTATATTCATGAGATTATCGTTTTCTTTTTTCTGTTTTCGTTGATTCAAGTAACAGACAAATCATATTGCCTGCGACAGATGGTTACATATAGCCCAACCAGCGCAGTATGTCGTTCAGGTTTGCCACGATGAGCAGCAGGAACACCAACCCGAATCCCACATACTCTGCCTTGATAAGGAAACTCTCACTGGGCTTTCTGCCAGTTACCATCTCATAGATAAGGAAGAGCACATGACCGCCATCCAATGCCGGGATAGGCAGGATATTCATAAAGGCGAGGATAATGCTGAGGAACGCCGTCATATTCCAGAACATATACCAGTCCCACGTAGGCGGGAACAAGCTTCCAATGGTACCGAATCCGCCCAATGACTTGGCTCCGTCAGACGAGAACACGTACTTCAGGTCATCCACATATCCCGCCAACACGCCGATGCCATACCGGATGCCTGCAGGAATACTCTCCCAAAAGCCATAGTCCTTGGTCACCGGCTGGTAGAGGGCGAATATCTGTACAGGAGCGAATCCCAACTGCAACTGCGGGGTAAGCGTAGCTTTGAGCGTGTCGTTGGCTCCATCCTTTTCCACCACCAAGGTGATGCTGCGTACCTTCATGCTGTCGGCTGCGTTCTTGGCAAGTGCCATGCGGTCGGAGAGCACGCCCATCTGGTTCTTGAACTGGTTGAAGCTATTGACAGGTTTGCCGTTGAGAGCCACGATCTTCATACCCTTTTGCAGTCCTATACTCGCAGCCGGCGTACCTGGAAGTACGCTGTCGATACTGTTGGGAATGAGTGGCTCCACAAACTTCGGCTCGTTCTTGAGCATCGTAAGCAGATTCAAGTCGCCGGGAAGTGTCAGGCTCATAGGTTTTCCTGCGCGAATAATATCCACGCGGTGCGCCTCACTGAGGTCACGGAACATGTCGGCATTGAAACTCTTGAATTCCCCGAGCTCGGTACCCACAAGCACGTCACCGTCCTTGAAGCCCAGTGCCTTAGCCTCATCGTTGAAACTCATTCCGTAGTGCATGTTTCGGGTAGGCACATAGCTCTCGCCCCAGCTGAACAGAATCATGATGTAGATTACCATGGCGGTAATGAAATTGACCAGCACACCGCCCACCATCACGAGCAGTCGCTGCCATGCGGGCTTCGTTCTGAACTCCCACGGCTGTGCAGGCTGTTTCATCTGCTCGGTGTCAAACGACTCGTCAATCATTCCCGCTATCTTGCAATAGCCTCCCAAGGGCAGCCATCCCACGCCATAGGTGGTGTCACTGTTCTTGGGCTTGAACTTGAACAGGCTGAAATAGGGGTCAAAAAACAAGAAGAATTTTTCCACACGTATGCCAAAGAGTTTGGCAAACAAGAAGTGTCCTCCTTCATGCAACAGCACCAACAGGGAGATGGAGAGCATGAACTGGAGCGCTCTGATTAAAAATATTTCCATTACGATTGTCTGTTCATCCAAGATGGTATGACTCAAGAGAGCGAACCCATCTTTTTTGTTTTTAAATTTGTATTATTGTATTTCCTTCTATCTTTCTACCTCAACAGTTCTGCAGCCACCCTGCGTGCCTCGTTATCGGTTGCCACATAGGTATCATAGTCAGGATGGGCATCAAATGCCACTCTGTTCATCGTCTGCTCTATGATGTCGCTCATCTGCAGGAAGCCGCAACGGTCTTCCAGGAAACCACGGTTCACCACCTCGTTGGCTGCGTTGACGATACAGGGCATGTTTCCCCCTCTCTCCAAAGCCTCGAAGGCCAGTGCCAGACAGCGGAACTTCTTCATGTCTGGCTGGAAGAACTCCAGGGGATGCTCCAGCAAATTGAGTCGTTGCGATGACAGATGCAGGCGCTCGGGATAGGAGAAGGCATACTGTATGGGCAGGCGCATGTCGGGCACACCCAGTTGTGCCTTCACTGCACCGTCGGCAAACTGCACGGCACTGTGCACAATGCTCTGCGGATGCACCAGCACCTCTATCTGCGACGCCTCCACGCCAAAGAGCCATTTGGCTTCCATCACCTCGAATCCCTTGTTCATCATGGTGGCACTGTCGATGGTGATTTTGGCACCCATGTCCCAGGTGGGATGCTTGAGGGCATCCGCCTTGGTCACCTGTGCCAGTTGCTCCATGCTCATATTGCGGAATGGTCCTCCGCTGGCGGTAAGCAGTATCTTCTCGATGGCGTTGTCACCCTCTCCGGCAAGACTCTGGAAGATAGCAGAGTGTTCGCTGTCCACGGGAAGTATGGGAGTATGGAAACGCTGTGCCAGGTCTCTTATCAGTTGTCCTGCCACCACCAATGTCTCCTTGTTTGCCAGACAGATTGTTTTTCGTGCCTTGATGGCATGAATGGTGGGCGACAAACCGGCAAAGCCCACCATGGCGGTGAGCACCATGTCTATGGGTTGTGCCTCCACTATCTCTTCAAGGGCTTTGGCACCGGCATACACCTTCACGTCAAGACAGTCGTGCAGCAAACTGCACAGCTTGTCGTAGAGAGCCTCATTGGCGATGACCACCGCAGCCGGTTTGAAGCGTCGCGCCTGTTCTGCCAGCAGTTCCACGCTGTTATTGGCGGTGAGGCAATACACCTCATACAGGTCAGCATGTTCCTCTATCACCTGCAATGCCTGTGTGCCTATGGAACCGGTGGAACCAAGAATGGCTATTTGTCTTTTCTTTGTAGGTTGCATGATTACATAATTGTTGTGTTTATAGGTCGAGCAGCCCCTCGGGAATGTCCATGCTCACCCTGCGCTGCTTGCCGTCGATATGGGTAATCAGTTCCGGAGTGGCAGGAACAAGGAGTCCGTTATCCAACTCAAAGAGCAGGTTGATGGTGGTGTCATCGACCCCAGCTATCCTGCCTGCCACCCGTTCCGTTACGTTGTCATACAGTTCAAAATCCACCACACTTGCCCACGATAGGGGAGCATCTTCCCCGGCATTTCCCCGGGGATAACACACCTCACATCCCGTCAAGGCAGCGGCTTGCTGCTGTGTGTCTATGTCTTCAAACTTTATGAGTGCCGTATCCTCTCCCCTGAAGCGGTATTCCTCGATGAAGAAAGGCACCGCGATACCCTCCACTATGAGGAAAAGAAAATCGGCATCCTCGCGGTCGAACACGTCATCCACAAAGCGGAAGTTCACCTCGCCCTTCACCCCATGTGGCTTACCTATAGAACCGATGCGGTAGATGTCTTCGCTGTGTATCATCGTTGTCCGTTGTTTCTTCCTGCAAGCGTCACATTCTCCAGTCGGGTGATATGCGCCCCCAGTGCGTTGAGCCGCTCCTCGATGTTCTCGTAGCCGCGATCTATCTGCTCTATGTTGTCTATCCGGCTTGTGCCCTCGGCACTCATGGCAGCTATCAGCAGGGCGATGCCCGCACGGATATCAGGACTTGCCATCCTGCCGCCTCTAAGCCTTTTTTCGTGGTCGTGGCCCACCACCACCGCACGGTGAGGGTCGCAAAGGATTATCTGTGCGCCCATGTCGATGAGTTTGTCCACAAAAAACAGGCGGCTTTCAAACATCTTTTGGTGGAACAGCACCGAGCCTCTCGCCTGCGTTGCCACTACGATGAGCACTGAAAGGAGGTCGGGAGTAAGTCCCGGCCAAGGAGCATCCGCCAAGGTCATGATAGTACCATCCACAAACGAATCCACCACATAGTGGTTCTGCTGCGGTATCACCAGGTCGTCACCATCCACCTGCACATGCACTCCCAAACGCCGGAAAGCATCGGGGATGATGCCCAGGTTGGGCAGCGACACATTCTTGATGCGTATGCCATGCCCCACCATAGCAGCCATACCGATAAACGAGCCAACCTCTATCATATCGGGCAGGATAGTATGTTGTGCTCCATGCAGAGCATCTACTCCATGGATAGTGAGCAGGTTGCTTCCGATGCCCGTAATCTGTGCACCCATGCTGTTGAGCAGGTGGCACAGTTGCTGTATGTAGGGTTCGCAGGCAGCGTTGTAGATAGTTGTTTTCCCTTCTGCCAGTACGGCTGCCATAATGATGTTGGCAGTACCCGTAACCGAAGCCTCATCCAGCAGCATATAGCATCCCTTGAGGTGCTCGCCCTTTATCTCATATACGTCTCTCTGGTGCAGATGATGGAAGGTGGCTCCCAGCTTTTCAAATCCGAGGAAATGGGTGTCGAGTCGTCGCCTCCCTATCTTGTCACCTCCGGGTTTGGCTATCACCGCCTTGCCATAACGGGCAAGCAGCGGTCCTATCATCATCACCGAGCCGCGCAGTGAAGAGCACTGACGCACGAAATCATCGCTCTGCAGATAATCCAGATGAAGACTCTTGGCACAGAACACACAGGTGCTGCCTGTCTGCCTCTTCACCTCCACTCCCATCTTTTCCAGCAGTGCTATCAGGTTGTTCACATCCCTGATATCCGGAATATTGGCGATGCTCACCTCCTCTTCAGTGAGCAGGGAGGCACAGATTACCTGCAATGCCTCATTTTTCGCACCTTGCGGAGTGATGGTTCCGCTGAGGGGGTAGCCGCCTTCGATGATGAATGAAGCCATGTTATCTCTTTTTCTTTCGTTTGGTATTCTCCTGCTTTACCTGTGGTTTCACTTTTTGGAACTTGAAAGCCTTGAGGTCCAGATGTACCGTTCCATCAGTCAGTTTTTCCAGTTCCGATGCCACACGTGCGTTGTCCATCGAGCCGTGTCCCCAGTTCACCAGGTTACGTTTCATCTGGTTTGCCACCACCTTTATCAGTTCTTCCCGTTTTTTCCCTTCGGGCATGGTCTTCAGCTTCTCCGCCAGTTGTGCCACCATGCGCCCATAGTGCCTCAAGGGCAGTCGCTCGCCTTTGTTGGGCAAGGGCAGTGGCTGGGGCTTTGCCAGAAATTTCTCTGCATTGCTCACGTCATAGGGCCAGTCTATGTCCAGTCTTTTTCCACTAATGATATACAGGTGGTCCCACAGTGTCTGTTTCAGATTACGCTTGTCGATGGTGCCTCTCATCCGGTGCTCCATCATGCTGATGATTACTTTGGCTTCTTCCAGACGCTTCTTGCGGTCGGGATTCTCCAGCAAGTTATCCACCATCTGCTGGATACCTCTTCCGTATTCGGGCATCCGCAGCGGCTCTCTTTGGGTGTTATAGTCTAATCCTTTTATCTCCATGAATGCTTAGCGGGTGAATATAGGGTTCTTTTTGGGAATGTCATCGCATCATATCACCGCTCCTCAGAGCAGTTTTTTGGGCACTTGCGCCACAAAGTTCTTCAGATAGAAAGGCTCGTAATATGCCACGTCTTCTGTCTCGCCGCCCAACAGCCGTTTTTCCGCCGGTGCACACATCCACCGCGCCAAAGGTTCCACGCCCTCTATCAGGCAGGCATTCTCATGGGCAATCCTGTCCATGCACTTGGCGGCACCATTGCCGAAGAAATACACGGGTGCCTTGTCCAGCCACTCACGGTAGGTGTCGGCTTCCACCACGTCAGCTGAGGTGGCACGCACCACACGGAGCGAACGGTCGTAGAGGGTGGCATACACCTCCATCCGCCGGGCGTCAATCATAGGGCAAAGCAGGGCATTCTCGGGCAGTTCCTCCTCGCCCAACAGCACGGGCACGCACAGCAGTTCGGTGGTAGGCACGCTGACGAGTTTGAGGCCTCGCCCATAGCAGATGCCTTTTGCCATCGACACGCCGATGCGCAAACCGGTATAGGAGCCGGGGCCTCCACTCACCGCCACGGCATCGAGCGGCAGACCACTACTATCCACAAAAGCCAGTGCCTCATCCACGAAAGTGCCCAGCCTCTCGGCATGGTTAGGACCGCTGTGGTCTTCCCGGTTGAACATGCACAAGCCATTATGGCTCACGGCAACAGAGCACACTCCGGTGCTTGTTTCTATATGTAAAATGCAGGGCATCATGATGCGTTCTTGACAGCATCGGGGACAACTACCCCCGATGGCATATTCTTATGTTTAAGTTGCAAAAGTACTCATTTTTCCGTAAACGGTGTTTCATTGCATCTTCAAGATGTTTGTATTTAGAAGAAATTAACGATTTTGCAAGCAACAAAGTCAGTTCAACGAAAAGATGAGTACATCTTTGTGGGCTGCAAGGTTAATAACCTTAATGCCGTAAGATTAATAACCTTAATGCCGCAAGGTTAATAACCTTATCGCCAATGAAGCTAACTGGCATTGGCAATGCAGCAGCATGTCCATTTCATTTTTTTCGCTATGGTCAAGCCATAGTCAAGTCAAAAACATCTTCAGTAACTCAGGTACCTGCTCCACAGAATCCATTCATCAGAACAGGTTCCCTATACAAAAACTCACGCTATCAAAAAAAACAACAGGAAGAATAGGGTTCAAAAAGACAGAGAAAATTACGACGGGTGTTTCTCGCTCAACACCCGTCGTAATTATTACATTCCCGCCCGTGGTTTCTACTTCATTTCAACCAAGCGCACAGGGCGGATGGTAAAGCCATGGTATCGCATGTCGCTGCCTATCGGACACACACCTTCTTCAGTGAAATAGAGGTTCCAGGCAAGCCTGTTCCCACCGTTGAGGGGTAAGTTTTGGTTTGCCCAATAAAATCCCCATGATCCAACATTATTTGAGGAGGTAGATACGACATTGCCGGCAGCTGGCAAAAAAAGAGTTTTATCATTCCTTGTAAACCTATAACCTGGAGTCCCTGTAGATATCCATTCATGGGTTATGTCACTCAACGCACTCCATATCTCTCTTGAAGGCAACTGCCAATCTCCACCAAGTATCTGGCGTGCAGCATCGTCTGACATGTCAAGGGTTTCTCCACTAATAGAATACTTCATGTAATTGTAGTCAACAGAATCAACATTACGATAAGGAGCATTTTCCCATGTATATCCTTTCTTGCCTTCTTTCCACACTAAATCAGTGAGTTTATCTCCTGAAACGGTGTAAGAAACCAGCCATGGCTCTGTGGCGCACCATGCGAAGTAATCACCGAAATCCGTTTCCTTTCCTGCAAGTCCCGTGGCTGTCAGATTGCTCTTGGCAAAAATCACCCTATACTCTTTTGAGTTGATTGTCACCGTCAATCCCAGATCCACCTCCTGATCTTCCCTGACAATACCACGTTGTCCTTCATCATAATTTACCTCTTCCACATCATTGGTTTTGCCACTGTCATTTGCCTCCTCGCTATCGTCAGATGAACATGAGAAGGATACCATGATGGCAGAAAAAGCCATCAAAGTAAGAAATGTTTTTTTCATCATACTTTTATTTTTAGAAATTCATAAATGTTAGAAACTCGTCAGGATGCCGTTTGGACACAATCAAGAAACAATTTGAAGATGTATTCCGAACAGATGAAGATGAGACAATCAACACATCACCATCCATTACGACCACCAAACCATAATGGAGGAACAACCCAAATCATCAAGATTTCTGCTCATAGGTAACAACTATCCATATCCTTTATATACCCGCAAAGATATACATTTCTCGTTGAAACAACGAAGAAACTGGAAGAAAATCTTTTCCGTCACTTTAGATGATTTGTTTACCTGATAAATACAAGGACAGACATCTTCAGGAGGCAGACACACTTTGGCAAAACAGACAACAACGACTGAGATAAAAAGATTTCGTGCTGACCTCTTTGCTATCCCTCCGTGTTTCTCCATGCCTAAAAACATTGACTTTGTTTTTTTCACTCTTCAAAATAAAAAGGAAGCGGGCACATACCACTTCTGCATGTTCCGCGCCAAACCATGCCCACCCCAGCCCTACACAAACAACGTTCACACTCATCAAAAATAGAAGAAAAAAACTTACCATATCAGAATTATTCACTAACTTTGCAGCCGTCTGAATAAATGGCACAAAGAGTTTAAACGGCACCAGGCAAGCTCCTCTTGCCTGGTGCTATAACAAACACACCAAGAGTATGATACAATCCATGACAGGCTTTGGGAGGGCCGAAGCAAACTTCCAGGGGAAGAAGATTTTCGTAGAGGTAAAGACACTCAACAGCAAGTCGCTCGACCTATCCACACGCATCTCTCCGCTCTACCGAGAGAAAGACATATTGATTCGCCAGACAATAGCCGCCAAACTGATTAGGGGCAAGGTGGAGTTCTGCCTCTGGACAGAGCGCGACACCACTGCAGAAGCCACTCCCATCAACACCTCGTTAATGGAACAATACTACAAGCAACTGCGCACCGCGACGCAGAACCTGGGTATGCCCGAACCCACCGACTGGCTCGCCCTGCTCCTGCGTATGCCCGATGTAATGACAAAGACAGAGACAGAAGAACTGACCGAAGAGGAATGGATTGCAGCACAACAGGTCATCGACGAGGCACTGCAGCACCTGATTGACTTCCGCCAGCAGGAGGGTGCCGCCCTGCAACGCAAGTTTGCAGAGAAGCTGGACAACATACAGCGTCTGCTTACGGAAATAGAACCCTATGAGAAACAGCGCGTGGAGAAGATACGCGCACGCATCATCGACGGCCTGCAGGCAATTCCCGAGGTTGAGTACGACAAGAACAGACTTGAACAGGAACTGATTTACTATATCGAGAAACTGGACATCAGCGAAGAGAAGCAGCGACTGAACAACCACCTGAAATACTTTCGCGAAACCATGGAGAACGAGGAAGCACAAGGCAAGAAACTGGGTTTCATCGCACAGGAGATGGGCAGGGAAATAAACACCACGGGGTCGAAGAGCAATCAGGCAGAGATGCAAAACATCGTGGTGATGATGAAAGACGAGTTGGAACAGATTAAGGAACAGGTACTCAACGCTTTATAAACCGCATGAAGAAAGGCAAGGTTATCATATTCTCAGCTCCTTCCGGTTCCGGAAAGAGCACCATTATCAACTGGCTGATGCAACATGCCGACCTGCATCTGGCTTTCTCCGTATCTTGTACCAGCAGGGCACCCCGAGGCTCAGAGCGTCACGGAGTGGAATATTTCTTCCTTTCGCCGGAGGAGTTCAGGGCAAGGATTGCCAACAACGAGTTTCTGGAGTACGAAGAGGTATATCACGACCGCTTCTACGGCACCTTGAAGTCACAGGTGGAGAAACAGTTGGAGGAAGGGCAAAACGTGGTGCTCGACATCGACGTCAAAGGGGCGTGCAACATCAAGGAGTATTACCAAGACGGGGCTTTGGCACTGTTCATCCAGCCGCCTTCGATACAGGCACTGCGCCAACGACTGGAGGGCAGAGGCACCGATGCTCCTGAGGTGATAGAGCAGCGTATCGCCCGCGCTGAGTTTGAACTGTCGTATGCCCCCAAGTTCGACCGTGTGGTGGTGAATGATATATTGGAGCAGGCACAGCAGCAGGCATTGGACTTCATCACCGCCTTTATCAACGAGTAAATCCGCCGCCCCCGAAGGCGGCATCATTCCCTATCCCGGCATGAACACACCAGCGCCACAGCAAGGAGGAGCAAAGACCATCGGTATCTTCGGCGGTTCGTTCAACCCCATCCATCTGGGACATATTGCCTTGGCACGCCACCTGTTAGGTGCGGCTCCGCTGGATGAGGTATGGTTTGTGGTATCTCCCCAAAATCCCTTGAAACGCCAGTCACAGCTGATGGACGACCAACTGCGTTGGAGAATGGTGTGCGAAGCCTTGAAGCAGGAACCTCGTCTGATACCCTGCGACGTGGAGATGCACCTGCCCACACCTTCGTACATGTGGGTCACACTGCAACATCTGGAAAAAACCTTTCCGCTACACCGCTTTGTGCTGCTGATAGGCGGCGACAACTGGCAGCACTTCCACCAATGGTATCACCATGAGGATATCATTGCCCGCTATCCCATCGTGATTTATCCACGCAGCGGCAGCAACGAAGCCATTTCCACAGCCACTCTGCCTTCCTCCGTCCGCGTGATAGAGGCACCTCTGCTCGACATATCAAGCACTATGATACGCCAGAGGATGGCGGCAGGCGAGCGCATCAGCCATCTGGTGCCCGCAGCGGTGGCATCACTACTCCAAACCACCTAACTCCTTGCGCAGCGCCACCAGTTCTTCCTTGACAGAGATGAGCCGCTGCAGCACTTCTGCCGTCTTGTCGGCACCGTCACGGTTGCTGTTGATGATTTTTTTGGCGGAAGCCAGTTTGAAGCCCCTCACCTTCACCAGGTTATGTATCAGTTTTATCTGCTCTATATCCTTATCGGAATACTGCCGTATCTTACTGGGTCCCTTGGTCTTGGGTTTCAAAAAAGGAAACTCCTGCTCCCAGTAGCGCAGCGTACTCTCGTTGAGTTGGAACATCTGCGCCACCTCACCGATAGAGTAGTAGAGTTTCAGGTTCTTATCTAATTTCAGTGCCATTGTCTGTCATTATCTTTAGCCGGATAGGTTCATTCAGTTTTTACGGTACACATCCTGCAACAGTTGCACCATCAGGCGTGCCGCCCGCTGGGGAGCCCCGGCGTCACCCAGCAGCATACGTACCTTTTCATAACCATGCAGCATGGCATCCCTCCCCTCTCCTCCGGGCAGTATGCGCTGCAGTTCTTCTCTGATGTTCGTCACGCTGAAAGTATCTGCCACCAGTTCCTTCACCACCTCGTCGTCGGCAATGAGGTTGACCAGCGAGATATACTTCACCTTGAGGAGGTGACGCCTGAGGAAAGCGATGAGCTTGGGCAGCGGTGTCTTGTAGCATACCACCTGCGGCACGTCGAACAGTGCCGTTTCCAGAGTGGCAGTGCCACTGGTCACCACGGCAGCCTGCGCCCTTTCCAGCAGGGGATAGGTTTCGCCGAACACCACCTTGACAGGATATTGCTTCACAAAGCGGCGGTAATAGGCTGGCTCTATGGCTGGCGCACCTGCCACCACGGCATCGTATTCATCCAGGAAAGGCAGCACCGCCTGTATCATGGCGGGCAGGTTGTCCTTGATTTCCTGCCGCCTGCTGCCCGCCAGGAGGGCTATCACTGGTTTGCGGAAGCACAGGGAGTCGTGCCTTGACTGGCGGAAAGCAGCCACCTCATCGGCAGTAGGGTTACCCACGTAATGGATGGGATAATGGTGTTTCTCTTCAAAGAAGGGCACCTCAAAAGGCAGGATGGAAAAGAGTTGGCTCACATCGCGCTTGATGGCCTTGATGCGATACTCCTTCCATGCCCATATCTTGGGCGAGATATAGTAATATACAGGGATGGACGTGTGCGCCCTGACGTGCTTGGCGACAGAGAGGTTGAAGCCGGGATAATCTATCAGAATCACCACATGGGGATGCCACTGTTCAATGTCGTGCTTGCATCTGCGCATGTTCTCGAGGATGGTGGGCAGATGCAGCAGCACGGGCACGAATCCCATATAAGCCAACTGGCGGTAGTGCATCACACACTCCCCACCCTGCGCCTTCATCATGTCGCCTCCATAGAAGCGGAAGCAGGCACTCTTGTCGTATTCCTTCAGGGCTTTCATCAGTCCTGCACCATGCAGGTCGCCACTGGCTTCACCTGCAATCAGGTAGTATCTCATAGTGCATCATTTCGTAAGCCGTGACATCAATGCGTGTGGGTGTCACGGCGATATAGTTGTGTTCCAATGCCCATCGGTCGGTGTCCTGCGCCTCGGGCTCGTCGCTGATGTATTCCCCCGTCAGCCAATAGTAGTCATACCCCCGGGGATGACGGCATTTCTCCACCTCCTTCGTCCAGGTGCCTGCTGCCATCCTGCACATCCTTACACCGGCAAACACCGGCGTGGGAGGGAAGTTGACATTGAGGCACACCCCGCGGGGAAGTCCCAGACGGAGCACCTGCCCCACCATGCCCTGCACATAGGTGGCAAGGGGAGCGAAATCAGCATCCTCACGATGGTCGCACAGCGAGAAAGCCACCGAGGGGATGTACTTCATGCAGCCCTCCAGAGTGACACCCATGGTGCCGGAATAGTGCATGTTGACAGAGGCGTTATCTCCGTGATTGATGCCTCCTATCACCATGGCAGGCTTCTCACCGTGACAGAGTTCGCTGAGCGCCATCTTGACACAATCCACAGGGGTGCCGCTACACGACCACAACTGTACGTCATCCCACTGCCTACGCAACTTCAACCGCAAGGGGCTCACGGCAGAGAAGGCACATGAATAGCCGCTACGGGCGGCATCTGGAGCGCATACCAACAGGCGCGCCATGGGTTGCAGCATGTCGATGAGCGACAGCAGTCCTTTGGCGTGGTAGCCGTCATCATTGGAGATGAGAATAAGGGGCTTTTCGTTTTCCATAATCACCTTGTTTCGAGTGCAAAAATACGAAAAAAGGTTTATATTTGGCTTTTTATCATATAAAATGTGTAACTTTGCCGTCTATAACAGACAAAACAGGAGGATGCCCTTTGCATCCCCACATTTAAGCATACGCAAATGGGAAAGATAATCGCTTTAGCCAACCAAAAAGGAGGAGTGGGAAAAACCACCACTACCATCAACTTGGCTGCCTCGCTCGCTACTCTGGAGAAGAGCGTGCTGGTTGTTGACGCTGATCCGCAGGCAAACGCATCCAGCGGATTGGGCGTAGATATCAAGGACGTGGATTGCTCACTCTACGAATGTATCATAGACAAGGCAGACGTGAGGGATGCCATATACACTACCGACATCGAAGGCCTGGACATCATACCCAGCCACATCGACCTGGTGGGCGCAGAAATAGAGATGCTCAACCTGGACAACCGCGAGAAGGTGCTCAAGCAACTGCTGGAACCGATACGCAACGAATACGACTACATACTGATTGACTGCAGCCCTTCACTGGGGTTGATAACGGTAAACTCGCTCACAGCAGCCAACTCGGTCATCATCCCCGTACAGTGCGAATACTTCGCCCTGGAGGGTATCAGCAAACTGCTCAACACCATCAAGATTATCAAGAGCAAGCTCAACCCGAAGCTGGAGATAGAGGGCTTTCTGCTCACCATGTACGACGCCCGCCTGCGACTGGCACGTCAGATATACAACGAGGTGAAGCGCCATTTCCAGGAACTGGTGTTCAAGGCGGTGATACAGCGCAACGTAAAACTGAGCGAGTCGCCCAGCCACGGTCTTCCCGTCATACTCTACGACGCAGAGTCAACCGGCAGCAAGAACCACCTGGCACTTGCCAAGGAAATCATCAGCAAAAACAACGACCAGATACCCGACGCAACAAGCACACACTAACAAAGACTATGGCTGTACACAAGAAATACAACAGGAACGTACTGGGACGCGGCCTCGACGAGATAGGCAGCGGCAAGGGTCTTGATGCCCTGATAGACACCACCGAGGTGAAGACACAGGGCTCATCGAACCTCAACGAGATACCTCTCCACGCAATATCGCCCAACCCCAACCAGCCGCGCAGGGAGTTTGACGAACAGGCACTGCAGGAACTTGCCAACAGCATCAGGGAGATAGGCATCATACAACCCATCACCCTGCGGCAGACGGGTGACGGCAAATACCAGATTATCGCCGGCGAACGCCGGTGGAGGGCTTCGCAGATAGCCGGATTGGAAACCATACCCGCCTACATCCGCACTGTGGAAGACGAGGGGGTGATGGAGATGGCACTGGTGGAGAACATACAGCGCGAAGACCTCAACGCCATAGAGATAGCACTGGCATACGAGCATCTGGCTGAAACCACGGGAATGACACAGGAGAAAATCTCGGAAAGAGTAGGCAAAAGCCGTGCCGCCGTGACCAACTACATGCGACTGCTCAAGTTGCCAGCACAGGTGCAGATGGCACTGAAGAACAAGCAGATTGACATGGGACATGCCCGCGCCCTGCTTGCCGTTGACAGCCCCAGCGCACAGATCAAGCTGTACAAGGAGATAGAGAAGAACAACTACTCGGTGCGCAAGGTGGAGGAGATGGTGCAGATGCTGAAGAGCGGAGTGGACATAGATACCGCCAACAAGAAGATAAGTGCCAAGAGCCAACTGCCCGAGGAATACCAGATACTGAAACAGCGCCTTGCCGAGTTCTTCGGCACCAAGGTGCAGATGACCTGCTCCAACAAGGGGAAGGGAAAGATAAGCATCAGTTTTGACAGCGAGGAGCAACTGGAGCACATTGTCAAGGCTCTGGACGGCAACAAGAACTGAAAGGGCCACGGTATGAGAAAAATGGCAAGGATACTTCTACCTCTGCTGATGATGTGCATCACCCAACTCTGCACCTCCATCCCGGGCATGGCGCAGACATCCGTGCCGCCTGCAAATCCCGACACTATCCACGCCAGCACACTGCCCGTCAACACAGACAGCATCCATGCCCTTGCCGCCGACAGCAGTCACACAGAAACAGCCTTTACCGACAGTCTCTGCTCGCAAGCCGACTCACTTGCCACCGCCTCTCTGCTCAAGAAGAAAAAGAAGGTGAAGATGCCGCGCGACTGGAGCACATGGCGCCCCAACCCACAAAGGGCGATGTGGCTTGCCATGGTGCTGCCCGGAGGCGGACAGATATACAACCGCAAATACTGGAAACTGCCCATCATCTACGGAGGCATCATCGGATGCGTGTATGCCATCAACTGGAACAATATGATGTACAAGGACTATTCGCAGGCTTACCTTGACATCATGGATTCAGACCCCAACACCTGTAGTTACAACAAGTTCCTGCACCTGGGCAAACAGATTGACAAGTATAACGAAGAACGATATAAACAAATTTTCAAAAGCAGAAAAGACAAGTACCGCAGATGGAGAGACATGAGCGTGTTCTGCCTTATCGGCGTATATGCCTTCTCCATCATCGACGCCTACGTGGACGCACAACTCTCAGAGTTTGACATTTCCAAGGACCTGACCCTCAGAGTAGAGCCTACCATGCTCAACGGCAGCGGTAACGGCAGCAGCCAGTGGAACAACATGTCGCCAGGGGTGAACTGCAGTCTTAAATTCTAACACACTACGATGAGAACAACATTCTACACACTTTTGCTTGCCACCGCCCTGCTGATGCCCGCCACTGCAGCGGCACAGATTGACAACGACGAAGAGGAAATTGTGGTGACCGATGCAGAAGGCAACGAGGAAGAGATAGAGGTGCCCGAGGCACTGACTGCCGAACTGGACAGTCTGATGAACGAATACATGTCGAGAAACTATCTGGACAACGACGACGACTGCCGCATGAAGGACGTGAACCCATACTACGAGAAGGAGGTATATGTAGATAGGTTGAGCCGTATGCCTACCATCATCGAAATGCCCTACAACGAGGTGGTACGCAAGTTCATCGACCGCTACAGCGGACGCCTGCGCCACTCCGTGAGCTACATGCTGGGGGCATGCAACTTCTACATGCCCATCTTCGAGCAGGCACTCGACACCTACGGCCTGCCGCTGGAACTGAAGTACCTGCCGGTCATCGAATCGGCACTCAACCCCACCGCCGTGTCCAGGGTGGGAGCCACAGGGTTGTGGCAGTTCATGCTCGCCACAGGAAAGCAATACGGACTCAACGTGAACACGCTGGTGGATGAGCGCAGAGACCCTGTCAAGGCATCAGACGCCGCCGCCAGATACCTGAGAGACCTCTACAAGATATTCGGCAACTGGCACCTGGTGATTGCCGCCTACAACTGCGGACCGGAAAACGTGAACAAAGCCATCCGCCGTTCCAACGGCGTGATGGACTACTGGCAGATATATCCCTACCTGCCCAAGGAAACAAGGGGGTATGTGCCGGCTTTCATCGCTGCCAACTACATCATGAACTACTACTGCGAGCACAACATCTGTCCCATGCGCACCCGACTGCCGGCTGCCACCGACACCGTGATGGTTTCGCGCGACGTACATTTTGAGCAGATTGCCGCCGTATGCAACATAGAGAAAGAGAAAATCATGGCACTCAACCCCTCCTACCGCCGCGACGTGATACCGGGCAAGACCACTCCCTCACCGCTGAGACTGCCGCAGATGGACATCAGCAAGTTCATCGAAATGGAGGATTCCATCTACAACTACTGCACCGACTCGCTGCTCACCAAGCGTGCCGAAGTGGAGGTGAGAGACGATGTGCCCACCCTCTCGCGCAAGAAAGGCCGCACACGGCGCTCGTCATCCGCCTCAAAGGGTAAGACAGTAACCGTGAGAAGCGGACAAACCCTTTCTGAGATTGCCCGTCGCAACGGCACCACCGTGGAAAAACTGAAGCGGCTCAACGGCATCAAGGGGACAAACATCCGGGCAGGAAAGAAACTCAGGGTGAGATAAACCTTGATACCCATCATCCATTTGTACTGACCTTATAATATTGTATGCGTATGAATGAGGAAAACATGATGAAAGAACAGGCAGACGAAAAACTGATCAACGATGCCTTCCAGCATCTGCTCGACACTTACTGTTCTTCACGACACAGGAAGAAGATTGAAATCATCACCAAGGCGTTCAACTTTGCGCGACAGGCCCATAAGGGAGTGAGACGACTCTCGGGCGAACCCTATATCATGCACCCCATCAGCGTGGCACAGATTGCCTGCGAAGAGGTTGGACTGGGTTCTACCAGCATCTGCGCCGCACTGCTGCACGACGTGGTGGAAGATACCGACTATACCACCGAGGACATAGAGAACATCTTCGGCAGCAAGATTGCCATGATTGTAGATGGACTTACCAAAATCAGCGGCGGCATCTTCGGAGAGCAGGCTTCAGCGCAGGCAGAGAACTTCAAGAAACTGCTGCTCACCATGAGCGATGACATCAGGGTGATTCTCATCAAGATATGCGACCGCCTGCACAACATGCGCACGCTGGAAAGCCAGCCCGCCAACAAGCAGTACAAAATTGCGGGGGAGACATTATATATATATGCACCGCTCGCCAACCGTCTGGGCCTGTACAAGGTGAAGACGGAACTGGAAGATTTGAGTTTCAAGTACGAGCACCCCGAAGACTATGCACAGATACAGGAGAAACTGGCTATGACCCAGGCGTCGCGCCACGAACTCTTCGACAAGTTCACCGAACCCATCAAGGAGTCGCTCAACAGGATGGGACTTGAATATACCATCAAGGAGCGCATCAAGAGCCCCTACTCCATCTGGAGCAAGATGCAGAACAAGCACGTGCCCTTTGAGGAAATCTACGATATACTGGCTGTGCGCATCGTGTTCAAGCCCACCAAGCGCGAGGACGAAATCAACGAGTGCTTCAACATCTATGTGGAGATGAGCAAGATATACAAGTCGCACCCCGACCGTCTGCGCGACTGGCTCAATCAGCCGAAAGCCAACGGCTACCAGGCACTGCACGTGACACTGATGTCGAAGCAGGGACGATGGATAGAGGTGCAGATACGCTCCGACCGCATGGACGAGATAGCCGAACAGGGCTTTGCCGCCCACTGGAAATACAAGGAGGGCGATATCGGCGAGTTTACCGAAGACGAGGGAGAACTGAACGACTGGCTGCACACCATCAAGGAGATTCTCGATGACCCGCAACCCGATGCTATCGACTTCCTCGATGCTATCAAGCTGAACCTCTTCTCGTCAGAGATATTCGTGTTCACACCCAAAGGCGAAATCAAGACCATGCCTGCGGGATGCACCGCACTGGACTTCGCGTTCACCATACACACCTTCCTCGGCAGCCACTGCATCGGCGCCAAGGTGAACCACAAGTTAGTACCGCTGAGCCACAAGCTGCAGAGTGGCGACCAGGTGGAAATACTCATCTCCAAATCGCAGCACGTGCAACCCTCATGGGTAAACTTCGTGAGCACCGCCAAGGCAAGGGCAAAGATACAGGCGATGCTGCGCAGGGAGGGCAAAGAGATACAGCAGCGCGGAGAAGAACTGCTTACTGCCTTTCTGGAAAAGAACAATATCACCGACACGCCAGAATTAAGGGAAAGGCTCGCCAAACTGCATGAGATGGACAAGACCGAACTCTTTCTGCAAGCTGTGGGCGACAAGACCATTCTGTTGGGCGAGAAAGACCTCGACGAGATAGCGGGAAAGAAGAAAAAAAACGCCGGTCAGAGCAGATGGCGCCGCTTTGTGCCCTTCCTGGGTGGCAGCAACAAGCAGCAGAATGAAATCACCGGCAACAAGACACAACTCTTCGTGGTACCGGAGAAGTTCAACCGCAAGCGCCCCATCTTCATCACCGACGAGAACATCCACCAATACAAGTTCATGGATTGCTGCCACCCCATCCCCGGCGACGATATCCTGGGCTTCATCGACAACAACAAGCAGATAGAGATACACAAGCGTGCCTGCCCCGTGGCAGACAAGCTGAAGTCGAGTT
>JBJEKQ010000055.1:0-2760 GCA_051878715.1 Prevotella sp. | reverse complement strand
TTGAAGAAGGCAGGGCAGAAGGTCTTAAAGAAGGCAGAGCAGAAGGTCTTAAAGAAGGCAGAGCAGAAGGTCTTGAAGAAGGCAGAGCAGAAGGCCTTGAAGAAGGCAGGGCTGAAGGCCTTGAAGAAGGCAGGGCTGAAGGCCTTGAAGAAGGCAGGGCAGAAGGCCGTAAGGCAATGCTTGCCACGGCAAAGAAGTTGAAGGATATGGGACTTGATGATGCGGCTGTCGCGCAACTCACGTCTCTTCCCCTTGATATCATACGGGGAATGTAATGACATACCCCATCTTTATTTGATTTTTTTGACTGAAAATTCATATTTATGCAGTTATCGCTTTGATAATTGCATAAATATGTGTAAATTTGCCTCTCGATTGCATAAATATACAACAATGAAGACTAAGAAGGACAGATTGGAAATGCTGCGGATGCTGATATCAAGCAGAGAACTGGGAAGTCAGGAAGAAGTGCTCACTGCGCTACAGGAGGAAGGATTCACCCTGACGCAAGCCACGCTGAGCCGCGACATGAAGCAGCTCAAGGTGGCTAAGGCTGCCAGCATGAACGGCGACTATGTGTATGTGCTGCCCAGTGTGACCATGTACAAGCGAGTGAAGACCCCCGGACAGGTCAAGGAGATGATGAAGGTGCCCGGCTTCAAGTCGATACAGTTTGCCGGCAATATGGCAGTCATCAAAACCCTGCCCGGCTATGCCAGCAGTATTGCCTATACCATTGATGTGAATCCTGTGCCAGGCATTCTCGGTACCATCGCCGGCGATGACACCATCTTTATCGTGGTGGCAGAGGGAGCGGAGCAGCGTGATGTGATGAAAGCACTGAGCCGTGTGGTGCCCGACTTGAAGTGACAACAACAGACCCATTCAAACAGACAATATGGAAGATATAGAAGTGATGGTGGCAGATGCCTCGCACGAGAAGTATGTTGACACCATATTACAGACCATTGCCGAGGCAGCCAAGGTGCGTGGCACAGGTATCGCCAAGCGAACCCACGAATACCTTGCCACCAAGATGAAGGAGGCAAAGGCGGTGATAGCCCTCTGCGGTGACAGGCTTGCCGGTTTCAGCTACATAGAGACCTGGGGAAACAAGCAGTATGTAACCACCTCGGGTTTGATAGTGCATCCCGATTTCCGTAACCACGGAGTGGCAAAGCGTATCAAGGACCTCACCTTCTCCTTGGCACGCACCCGTTGGCCCCATGCCAAGATATTCAGCCTCACCAGCGGTGCTGCCGTGATGAGCATGAACACGCAGTTGGGTTACCAGCCCGTGACCTTTGCCGACCTTACCGATGACGAGGCATTCTGGCGGGGGTGTGAGGGATGTATCAACGTGGATGTGCTGCATCGTACCAACCGCAAATACTGCATCTGCACCGCCATGCTCTACGACCCCGAAGAGCATCTGCCTGCCAAGATACCGCAGGAGGTGATTGACAGAATCAATAGGTTGGAGGCCTCCCCGTCTCCCGGTGGGGAGTTGGGCGATGCCGACAAGGTGCACAAACAATGAAATATTGAATAACACGGAAGAAGTAATAAACACCATAATTAAAAAGGATATATATGAATAAAGTAATATCAACACCCCCCACCGGTGGACAGGGGGACCGTAAGCGAGTTGTAGTAGCCTTTTCAGGCGGATTGGACACCTCCTACACAGTGATGAAACTGGCACAAGAGGGATATGATGTGTATGCCGCATGTGCCAATACCGGCGGTTTCAGTGCGGAGCAGTTGAAGAAGAACGAGGAAAACGCCTATAAGCTGGGTGCAGTGGAATATGTGACCCTCGACGTGACTCATGAGTATTACGAGAAGTCACTGAAGTACATGATCTTCGGCAATGTGCTGCGCAACAACTGCTATCCCATCTCAGTGTCGTCCGAGCGTATCTTCCAGGCGATAGCCATCGCACGCTATGCCAAGGAAATAGGTGCGTCTGCCATCGCACACGGCTCCACGGGTGCCGGCAACGACCAGATACGCTTTGACATGACCTTCCTCGTGATGGCTCCGGGAGTGGAGATTATCACGCTGACACGCGACAACAAGCTGACCCGTAAGGAGGAGGTGGATTACCTGAACGAGCATGGCTTCTTTGCCGACTTCGCCAAACTGAAATACTCTTATAATGTGGGTATCTGGGGAACCAGCATCTGCGGAGGTGAACTGCTCGATGCCACACAGGGCTTGCCGGAGGACGCCTATCTGAAGCATGTGACTGCCAAGGAGCCAGAAGCCACACTGAAGATAACCTTCGACAAGGGAGAGATAGTGGCTGTAAATGACGAGCATTTCGACGACAAGGTGGCTGCCATCCAGAGGATAGAGGAGATAGGTGCCTCATACGCCATCGGTCGCGATGCCAACGTAGGCGATACCATCATCGGCATCAAGGGGCGCGTGGGCTTTGAGGCGGCTGCCCCCAAACTGATTATCGAGGCACACCGCCTGCTGGAGAAATCTACGCTGAGCAAGTGGCAGCAATACTGGAAAGACCAGGTGGCAAACTGGTATGGCATGTTCCTCCACGAGAGTCAGTACTTAGAGCCTGTGATGCCCGACATCGAGGCGATGCTCACCTCTTCGCAGCGCCATGTGAGCGGTACTGCCATCCTGAAACTGCGTCCCTACTCATTCGAGACCGTGGGCATCGACTCTGTGAACGACCTCACCAAGTCGAAGCTCGGCGAATACGGCGAGACACAGACTGGTTGGACTGCCGATGAG
>JBJEKQ010000054.1:0-12188 GCA_051878715.1 Prevotella sp. | reverse complement strand
ATTAAATTTGCACTTGCTTATGGAATCCGCCCATTACGAGGAATGCAACAAAAATTCTAAAAAATTTGTTCATAATAGTTATTGTTTCTGATTTCGCTGCAAAGGTAGTCATTATCCATGAATAAGCATACTTTTTTAAACACTGTTTAACTTTTTTTACGATATACAAGAGAGAGAAACGGTACCTATTCCTTACTGAATCTCTTTTTCACGAGCGACTTAACGTCAATCCGTTTATCCAACTGCTTATAGCAATAGACGGTGGTACCAAGTGAAAGGGAAATCATCAGGGCATACGACATCCATTTGTTTTGCAGCAAAGAACAGAGGAAACACGCAGCAACCGTAGTGGAAAGGATAGCGAAAAGCATCCAGAACCTGCGAAGAAAAGTAAAGCCATAGCGCCTATGTGAGAAATACATGCTCACAACCAAATCTATCATTCCCGAAAAGAGGATGGCATAACCCAACCCATTGAGTCCCCACAAATAGTAAGCTACCATATAGAAGAGTACCATCTTTACGTTGCAGAACACACCCTCCAGCCAGAAATAGTAATTCTTGTCGCCCTTTGCCACCGCAATATAGTCAATGGAGAAGCACACTGCCCTGAAGATGACGGCAAGTGCCATATAGCGCATCAGCATCTGCGCCTGCATGAATTCTGTGGTGAGCAGCAGGGTGATAAGCAGAGGTATCACCGTAATCAGCCATACCGCCACAGGGGCGATAATCAGCAGCACCACCTCCGTCTGCTGGTTCACCAACCTGCACACAGCCACATTCCCCTCAGACACGGCAGCAGCCAACTTCGGGTAATAATCCGTCGCCATGGCAGTAAACACCAGCATGCAGCACTGCATCACAATAAGGTTGGCTGCATGGTAGAAGCCCACATCCTGCAACGAACCCGTGGTACTGATAAACGAGGCTATACCGTAGTTAGCTACGGTGCCGAAGATACCGGCAAGCATCATCACCATTCCCAGCAGGATGATTTCCTTGCCTCGCACCAGCGTTTGCTTCAGCGACACATGCGGCAACGGCAGCGTATGCAGCTCCGTTTTTGAGACAAACCATTTCAAGGAGATAAAGGAGATGAGTGAAATGAGAATCATAGCCGGCACTATACCTTTGATTCCCAGCACATAATACAAAGGTACGCACACCACCAGCGATGCGACTCCCAAAATCAGCGATGAGTATGCCAGCATCTTGAACTTGCGTATGCCCTGCAACAAGGCATACTCTCCCGTTGACAGCACATTGAAGAACACCACTGGAGCCAGACAGAGGAAGAACATCCCGTACTTGCTGTCATCCACAGAAAAACGGGTAATCAAGGGCGAGAGCACTACCATCAGCACAGCTCCCGCTATGGCAGAAATCAAGAGTAGTGTGCGCAATACCTTGGTTATCTGCGCCAGCACTGCCCTATCCTCTTCCGAATTGGCTTGCGACACCTCCTTAACCACCGACATATTGACGCCCAGGGTAACAATCTGCTGAATACACCCTACAGCATTGGCAAGCAGAGAGGAAAGACCAATACCCACACTGCCCAGCAACACCGCCACCATCTTGCCCTTAATCACATTGATAAGGGTAAGGATAAACTGTGTGCCGCCAAAGACAGCGGTACTGTGCAGAATATTTCTATAGGATTGAACTCTCTTCTTGTTCATAATCATCACGCAGCCATCCAGACAAGGGAAAAATGGTCAGAGTCTGAGCTTTTCCAACTGTCTGCCACCGATTCGTGCAGCAGCATAGGGGAAACCGCTGTCCAACAGTCCTCCCCCCTCCAGCACGAACACCTTTTCCGCTTTGGATATAGCATAAAAATCTACAAATGTTTTTTCATAGTATTGATAGTCGTGCACAGAATCATTGTCGATATGACTCACAGTGCCGGGAATCACAAACACCCACTCCATCTGTTGAGCTCTTCTTAAAAAGGTGATGCTGTCAGAACAAACCAGTAACCGATGGTTAGGATAGGTATGATGCAAGTGCAGCAACTGCTTTTCACAATTCTGCAACAGTCGTTCGCGCTGTGCTTCAGGGAGGGGCACACTGAAATTCTGCTCATTGAAGTCGCCCATCAGATTCAGGAAGCGGGCGGAAACACTTACATACATGCCTCCTGTCTGCGCCACGACCTCGTCTATATGTCGCTGCAAGGCAGGTGCAGGTTTGAACAATTCGGCAAAGGCAGCGGCAAAATCCTGGTTATAGCAGCACGACGCATTGGTATATACATGGAGTTGCCTGGTACACTGCCTTACCTTCTGGCTGATCATTGCCTGCTGGTAGCAGCGCTCCCAGTCATTGTCAATCACAGTGTCTATCAGCATCACCTCCGTATTCTTGGTACTATAGGATATCTTTTCGTCAGCGATAACCCAGTCATAGCGTGCCGGCACCAGATAATGCTGCAGATTAAAGGGATGGGTAAAGCAGAGCTTGAAGTTCTTGTTGTGCTTCTTACATGCCATATACACGCTCACGGCACCCCTCAAACGGTCAACGAGACCGCCATGCGACACAAATCCCTGACACATCACGATGGTTTCCAGTCGTGTCACCTTATAGTCATCGGCTGGCGAATAGCGCACCATTATCTGTTTTTTCAAACGATTCTCTTCCCTACGGTGCAGGACAAACCACTGGTAAGGCTGGGTAAACAGCCGGTGACACACTTTCTCAAGCATCCACAATGGAGCATATTTGGCACTGAAGAGCAGCTGCATCAAATGATGATTGGGCAACAGGAAGAACCTGCGCCTCTGCTTCGGTGAAAGGCAACTGGAATCTATCATCGCATAGATACGTGCCAACTGCTGCAGGATATGAGGCTCGGCATCCTGTAATTGGGCATAATGCCTCATCAGGGCTGCCATTCCGCTGCGCCAGTCATACAGCATCATCCGGTGTACAGCAGCATACTCCTTGCTCTCCTTGCCGAAATGCCGTTCTATCAGACGGCACAGATGGGCATCGGCATCCAGCCGTTCAAAACTGCGGGGGGTCACTCCTGCTGTAATCTGACGGCTATGCTGTACATAATGGTAACATGCCCGGGCAAATGCCACGCGGGGGGCAGCTATGAGCAACCGTCGCTCATCCACTTCATCTTCGTTGACCCCCGCCTGCAACTCCTCTGCTGCAGAAAGCACCTCCTGCCACAGGCTCCTGCGGTAGAGTCCTCCGTTGCATCCTATCTTCCAGAAGGGCATGGTGGCTATCACCAGGTCTCTGCCTTCATACACGCTGCCGGCATCGAAGTCCTTTTCAGGCAGCGAGCGCATCACGTCTCCCACCTTGTCAACAAACTGCATCACGGGATATACCACATCCGCGCCCGTTTCAAGATGCCTTGCCCACATCAGTTGCAGGTAGTCATCTGCAATCAAGTCGTCGGCATCCACACACACCACAAAGTCGGCATCCGCCATTTCCACCGCCTTGCAACGGGGCACCCGGGCATTGCCGCTGTTCTTGGGCATCTTCTCCATCACCACCCGCGGGTCTTGCCATGTCCACTGTGCCACCAGCGAAGCGGTGTCGTCTGTAGAGGCGTCATCCACAATCACCCACTGCCACGCCGCATAAGTCTGACTGCACATGCACTGGTATAGTTTATGCAGATGCGCTGCCGCATTGTATGCGGGGGTCACAACGGTGATTTGCGGTTTATTCACGGTACAGGTTATTTGTTGGTCATTATGTTGAGCACCATATTGTCGGTGGCTTGCATGGCATCGGCTCCGATGGAAGTCAGGTTGTGGATGCTTCTGTCCACATCGTCGTCAATGATACCTTCTGCACTCGACACGCATTTGCCCTCCATGGACAGCAGCGCCGAGAGCACAGCGGTAGATACTCCCGAAGAGATTTTCAGCGCACAACTGGGTTTGGCTCCGTCGCATATCATGCCTGTAAGGTTGGCTATCATATTTTTCACCGACCTGCATACGCGCTCATAGTCGCCTCCCATCAGGTAGGTGATGCCACAGCTGCTGCCTATCGACGCCACCACACAACCGCAGAGGGCAGACAGTTTGCCTAAGCTCTGCTTGATGTAGATGGCAGTGAGATGGCTCAGTGCCAATGCCCTAATCAGTTCCTCCTCGGTATTCTCGTTCTCCATGGCATACACTGCCACGGGGTTGGTGGCGCAGATGCCCTGGTTGCCGCTGCCCGAATTGCTCATCACAGGGATGAGGGCGCCCCCCATACGTGCGTCACATGCCGATGCCGTCTTGGCGATGATATGCGAGAAGATGGACTTGCCGAAGATGCCCTGCCCTAACGGACGGTCGATGGTTTTCCCCAGATTATGCCCGTAGTTGCCCTTGATGGCTTCCTCAGCAGCTTTCATGTTATATTCCATGGTCTTTTTCACAAAGAGCAATTCGCTGAGCGGAGCCTCCACGGCGAAATCATATACCATCCTCATGTCCAGCCGTATGTCATCGTTCACCGCCACTGCCGCATGCCGCTGTTCGTCGCAGTAGAGTGTCTCTCCGTCTTTCTCTATTCTTGTGACGCTGGTATGGCTATGGGCAATCACCACCGTTGCCGTATGACGGGCGGCGGTGCAGGTCACCTCCACATACAGTTTTTCGGAGATGTCTTTTTTCAGGTTGATATCAATGGTATGCTCCTTCAGATAGTCCTTGCCAGTTTTCAGACTCTGCGGATCCAGATTCTTTAACACCTCCAATCCGTATTCTGACTTGCCTATCAGTGCGCCCAGGGCGATGGCGATGGGAAGTCCTATCATACCGGTACCTGGTATGCCCACGCCCATGGCGTTTTTCAGCATATTGCCGCTGAGTGCCACCTTGATTTCCTCGGGGGTACACCCCAGAGTTTCAGTGGCTTTGGCGGTACACAGTGCCACTGCCATTGGCTCTGTACATCCTATGGCAGGCAGCACCTCCTTGTTCATCAGTGCGATGATGCGCTCACGTGTCGTTTGCTCCATACCGCTGCACCTTATTTCCTGTAGTTGTCTATTCCCGTCTGCAGGAACTTCACAAACTCGGCGATATCCTCGTCATACGAGCGACTGGTGTTCAGCGGTTGCCCCTCATTGTCGAGCAGCACATAGAAGGGTTGCGTGTTGGCTCCCACCTTAGTGCGCTGCAGGTAACTCCATTTGTCGCCCACGGTGCGCAGGATACGCTGCTGTCCGTTTTCGGTCACGGTAATGGGCTGCGGCAATGGTGTCTTGTCATCCACGTAGAGCGAGATGAGCACATAGTCGTTATTCAGTATGTCTGCCACCTTGGCGTCTGTCCACACGGCAGCCTCCATCTTGCGGCAGTTTACGCATCCGAAGCCGGTGAAATCCACCATCACAGGCTTACCCTGTCGGGCGGCAGCCGCCATTCCCTCGTCATAGTCGGTGTATTGCGGTTCTACGGCGGCATGTTGCAGGTTGAAATCCTGTGTGTTCATCGGTGGTGCAAAGGCACTGATAGCCTTAAGGGGTGCGCCCCACAAGCCGGGTACCATATATACGGCAAATGCCAGCGAAAGCATGCCGAGGAAGAACTGGGGCACATTGGTGCGGTTGCCCTCATCGTCGTGGGGAAACTTGAGCCAACCCAACAGGTAGATGCCCAGCAAGCCGAAGATGACTATCCACAGTGCCAGGAAGGCTTCGCGGTCGAGAATGTGCCAGCCATAGGCAAGGTCAGCCACCGAGAGGAACTTCAGGGCAAAAGCAAGTTCTATGAATCCCAGCACCACCTTCACCACATTCATCCATCCTCCCGACTTGGGTGCTGCCTTGAGCAGACTGGGGAACATGGCAAAGAGCGTGAAGGGTATCGCCAGGGCAATGGCAAAGCCCAGCATACCGATGGTGGGGGCAAGGATGCTGCCCTGTGTACTTACCGCCACGAGCAGGAACCCGATAATGGGACCTGTGCACGAGAACGACACCAGGGTAAGGGTGAATGCCATGAGGAAGATGCTGAGCATTCCGCTGGTATTCTCCGACTTCTGGTCAATCCTGTTGCTCCAGGATGCCGGCAGGGTAAGTTCGAATGCGCCGAAGAACGAGGCGGCAAACACCACCAGCAGGGCGCAGAAGAAAATGTTGAACACAGCATTGGTGGAAAGGGCGTTGAGTGCACTGGCTCCGAAGAGCATAGTCACCACCAATCCCAGCAGCACATAGATGACCACGATTGAGATGCCATAGGTCACTGCCTCTCGCACCGCCTTCCGTTTGTCCTTGTTGCGTTTCAGAAAGAAACTCACTGTCATGGGGATGATAGGCCACACGCAGGGAGTGAGCAGTGCCAGGAATCCTCCCGCCAATCCGGCGAGGAAGATATAGAAAAGCGAGTCTTCCGTGCCTTTCTCGTCAAAGGCCTCCATCTCCTTCACCACAGGCTGCCAGTATTTCTGCACGTCGGCTTCCACTACTCGCCCTGCCGTGCTGTCGGCTGCTGCGTCCATGCTGTCGGCAGGTGCCGTTTCCTGTACGGGGCTTTCCTCCGGGACCTCTGCCTGTGCTGCTGCCTCCTTCCCGTCCACGGCGGGCGCGGTGCCGGAAGTCACCAGGGATGCCTGCGAGGGGGGCAGACACATCTCGTCATTGCAGGCGCCATATTCCAGATAGCAATCTATGCTGTACTGCTTCTTGGTGAACTTCACTTTTTGAACAAAGGCTCCCTTCTTCTCGAAGAAGCGCAGTTTGATGCCAAACATATTGTCAAACTGCGACACCTCCTTGCCTCTGGGGGTCAGTTTGCTCACGGGCTTCACTCCGTCTGCCTTGTTCAGGTGGAAGGATGCCGACACAGGGCCGTCTTCGCCCAGTTCGGTAGAATAGAGGTGCCATCCGTCGTCAATGGTGGCGGAAAACACAATCTCCGCCTCATCACCCTGTGTGGGCTTCAGTTGCGCCTTGAAGTGTACCGGCTCCATCATTTGTGCCGATACCAATGAAGACAACCCCATGAAGAGGGTCATCAGGAAAAGCATTTTTTTCATAAAGTCTGTCTGTTTTGCCTGCAAAGTTACAACAAAGAAATGAAAGAGCGTGACAAAAACCCTTAATAATCAATGTCAGCGCAACACCAGTTGTACCGGACAGTGGTCGCTGCCCGTCACACCGGTGTGGATGCTGGCATCCCCGATGAGCTCCGCCAGCCGCTGCGACACCAGGAAGTAGTCGATGCGCCACCCTATGTTTTTCTCTCTTGCTCTAAAGCGGTACGACCACCACGAGTATTCCACCTTGTCAGGATGCAGATACCTGAACGTATCTACAAATCCCTGGTCGAGCAATGCCTGGAAACAGTTTCTCTCCTCGTCGGTAAAACCAGGGTTCTTCCTGTTTGCCTTGGGGTTCTTCAGGTCTATCTCCTGATGTGCCACATTCATGTCACCGCACACCACTACAGGCTTCTTCCTGTCCAGTTCCATCAGGTAGTGCATGAAGTCGCGTTCCCATGCCATGCGGTAATCCAGCCTTTTCAATCCGTCCTGGGCATTGGGGGTATATACGGTTACCATATAGATGTCGTCCATCTCCAGGGTGATTACCCTGCCCTCATGGTCGTGCTCGTCGATGCCGATGCCATAGGTTACCTGCAGGGGCTGATGCCGGGTGTAGATGGCAGTGCCCGAATAGCCTTTCCTGTCGGCAAAGTTCCAGTACGACTGATAACCGGGAAACTGCAAATCCAGCTGACCAGCCTGCATCTTCGTTTCCTGCAGGCAGAAGAAGTCAGCATCCATCTCCCTGAACACCTCACTGAAACCCTTCCCCTGGCACGCACGCAATCCGTTCACGTTCCATGATATGAATTTTCTTTGCATTGTATTTTTGTTTTGATTGTTTTCTTGTTCACTGTTTTTCCAGTCACAGGATTTGCGCAAGCAGATGCAGGCAACACACCCGCTGGTTGCAGCAAATCTTTCACAAAGTTACACATTTTTATCTTTCCAGTGCGTTTTCTCACATATTTTATATACTTTTGCAGGGATAAAAACGAAAAGAAACTGATTTTGAATCATTATGAAAAAAATTGCATCCCTCCTGCTCCTTATAGTCACCGCTCTGCCCTGCATGGCACAGTACGGACGTGTTACCGGCTCCAGTTTTGCCGATGAGCACAATCTCTACTACGGCATCCGCTTAGGATGGGCGTTAGGTGCCATCAGCTCTGATGTGGAAACGGTGGAGGCAGGAACCCTGAAGAGTGGGCTCCATCTGGGCGGTGTCATCGGTTTCCAGCTCTCTTCCGAGCATCCCGTGTATCTGGAGTCAGGGCTGAGTTATGTGGAAAAGGGCGGCAAGGGCGACTACAAAGGTCAGAAACACACCTATTCGCTCAAGTACCTGCAGCTGCCCGTGACGGTGAAATACCGCTATGAACTGGACGATGCCTTCTCCATACAGCCCTTCCTGGGCGGCTATCTTGCCACCGGCATTGGCGGAAAGATACGCAACTACGCCGCACTGGAGTCGCAGCCAGCCTTTTCAGGAGAGGCTTTCCGCCGCTTCGACGGGGGATTGCGTCTGGGTTGCGGATTCGAATACCAGATTATGTATGCCGAAGCCTGCTTCGACTTCGGCCTGGCAAACATCTCGCGCAGCGACTTTGCCTCTTCCCACACCCGCTGCCTGTACTTCAACATCGGAGTAAACTTCTGACCCTGTCACAGGTTGCATCCGCCACCATCCAAACAGTCGTTTTGGGTCTCACTTATGACACTATGACACCTATATATAGAAATTCCTGTAACAGGAAATTCGCTTACTACGCGAAATACCTTAATTTCCCTTTCCGCGAAAATTATTTAGCGATATATTTGTTTTCTTAAATAAAATCACTACTTTTGCAAAAAATGTAACACATGACATTGTTTGAATACGCCTGGGTCGCAGATTTTTATGACCGAATAAAAGATTTGAAATCTTTAGCAATGGCTGAGGATTGGGATTATAAAAAACACCCAACAGGTAAAGACCCAATATTGGCTAACTATATCAAACATACTTTTATAAAAGTATATGAAGAAAATAAAGTATGTGAACAAGATGGGTACTCTGTATTTAATACAGGGTTAGTAACTGATTTACAAGAAGAAATATTTGCCTTGTTTCAGAAGAACAAACGTAAAGCGGCAAGTCAAAAATGGTATTTTATTGGATGGAGAAAACAAAGTGATAGAGACTTGTTGAAATTTTCTCAACTTCCAGACTGTGCTAACTATTTTGACAATTCCTCGGATTTAATATACGATACAAAATTGGAATTGCGGTCTAACGTAAATCACATAATAGAAGATAACCTGGGACGCTTCCCCGAATCATTCCAAAAAATGGACACGTATCAATTAAGCGTTTTGCTTGAAGGGACAATAAATGATGCCAAACGCAGAATTAGAAGGAATTATAAAACGGCTGTACCACAGTATTACAATGGAAAATTACAACTGCTTCTTCCAATCTGTTTGACTTCAAAGGCATCTGCGGATTTGGCATTAGTTATAGAAAAAGAGAATGGTATTTATCGTGCATCTACTTGTTTAACGTTAGATATGGCCATCAATAATGCAAGATTAATTGCAAAACCAGATGATGAATGGTTAAAAGTTTAATAAAAACTTGCAAGATTTGATTTTTCATGTTATCTTTGCAGGCGAAATATATAGTATAATTGAAGTAATTTTTTAGTAGAAAATACTATTTATTATAAATAAAAAGAGAACGAATATACAATTTTGAACATACACTCTTAGTGAAAAAGATTAAAAAAGGATTATATGAGGATGTTTTTCAAAACATCCTCTTTTTGTTTTCCAATCAAATTGGACTTCCTTTACAAATTGACGATATCGAGGTCTTTTTAAAAGATAGTTTGTAATATTCAAACAGTTTCTATATATTTACTTCACCATGGTTTCATCACGGTAAGGTATTTGGTTATAATAATATATAATTACGTAAACAAATAATCTGTGAAGTAAATTCAGTCATAGTCAGGTTTTACGGTTTCTTGCCGGCAGGCATTTTCCATTTCGGGAATAACAGAAAGGACTGACAGACATCACAAAATCGAAAAGACGGACGGACAATCCCAAGCATAAGGATTGCCCGTCCGTCTTATTTTTCCATACATGCTATACATTCACCTTGCGGTAGTTCGCTTCCAGCAGACACTGTATGTCATACTCCCGGTAGAGAGCCTTGCCGCCAAGCAGGATGAACGGCAACACGCAGCTGTTGCACAGGTTGACTTCCCTTATTATATTTATATAAGAAGGGTGTTTGAAAAACCGGTTGCCCTTCTTTTATCCGACATAACCAATCATTCATATATGGCAAAAACAAAAATCAAGTTTCGTGCCTCTTCTGTCGGGATGAAGGAGGGCACAATCTATTATCAGGTGATACACAACCGTGTGGCACGGCAAATCCATACGGAGTACAGGCTGTTTTCCTCGGAGTGGGATGCGGCACGTTCTTCCATCGTCCTGCCGCCTTCCGCCACTCCGCAGCGTTATGCGTATCTTCTCTCCTTGCAGGACACATTGGAGGCAGACAGGAAGAAACTGCTGCTGGTCATTGCGCGGTTGGACAAGGAGGCGCAACCATACACCTCCGACAAGGTGGTCGAGTACTTCCGTGAAGGGAAGGTATTGCATGGCATCATCGGATACACCTTCGAACTGAACGACAAACTGCGAAAGATTGGCAAGAAACGCATGGCAGACAGATATACAACCACCATCAACAGCCTTCAGCGCTATCTGAAAGGAGGCGACGTGCCTTTGGAGAAAGTTGACAGCACGATGATACAAGGCTATGAGCAGTGGCTGAAAGAGCGTGGGCTATGCCGCAACACCACCTCTTTCTATATCCGCAACATGCGTACCATCTACAACCATGCCGTGGAGGACGGGCTGGTGATTTCTTCCTCACCATTCAAGCACGTATATACCGGCATTGACAAGACCGTCAAGCGAGCATTACCTTTGGAAGTCATCAAACAACTAAAGTCACTGGACTTGAGTCTGAACCCTCGCATGGAACTTGCAAGGGATATGTTCCTGTTCAGTTTCTATACCCGTGGAATGTCGTTCATCGACATGGCACAACTCACCCAAAGCAATTTGCAGGGCGGTGTGCTCACTTACCGCCGTCAGAAGACCTCACAACAGCTGCACATCAAGTGGGAGCCCGCCATGCAGGAGATAGTGGCAAAATACAAAACGGATAATTCTCCCTACCTTCTACCTATAGCGACAGGAGAAGGAGCCGTATTCTGGAGGCAGTACAAGAATGCCTATAGCCGTATCACCAAGCAGTTGAAGAAAATCGGAGAAATGATAGGTCTGTCCGTACCTCTGACCACCTATGTGGCCCGCCATTCATGGGCAAGCATTGCCAAGAGCAAGAATGTGCCCATTTCCACTATCAGCGAGGCATTGGGGCATGACTCCGAGAAAACCACACAGATATATCTCTCCTCATTGGACACCTCTGTCGTTGACAATGCCAACAATCTCATCATCAACTCTCTTTAGGAGGTTCAGTGTCTCACTGCACCATTTCACTAACATAAACATGTTTAGTCGTGTGGTGAGACACGGCAACTCTTTTATAAAAAATCGGGGGATTGTTGAGCAAAAAGATGCTTCTCTCTTTAAGAGAATTCCTCTTGAATGCAAAATTATGAAAATAACTCCAAATCATCAAATTATATGGTGTGTTTTTTTTAAAATGCTAAAAACTGCTGATTCCCGTCAAGCAATTGTTGAGCAAATATCACTTTTCACGATGAAATGATACCTCAATATCAGCAGTTTGACAAAAAGGTGTTTCTCTTAAAGAGAGAAAAACCTTTTGCATACCTTTTCAGACCAGTATATTATGCAGGAAAGAGGGTATTACAGGGGATGAACTCAGAAAGATGAAATAGATGACTTTTGTAGTTGAAATACGAAGTAAGTTACTGATACACATACCGATACACACATCGGGATGATCCATGAGTATAATCTTTCCTTAAAAACATATCAAAAAAGTATGGCAAATGAACAGGACAAGGATAAGCCACAGTGGTATGTCATGCGGGCATACAAGAACGAGAAGACTGCCGAAGATCGGCTCTCTAATGAAACGTATGGCTTAGAGTATTTCATACCCA
>JBJEKQ010000053.1:0-12194 GCA_051878715.1 Prevotella sp. | reverse complement strand
AGCAATACCTTGAAATTCTTCCATTGGATGGTGCCTGTGTCCTGAAACTCATCAATCATGATATGTTCCAGTCTGCTGCCTATTTTTTCGAAGATAAACGGACTGTCGCTTTCTTGTATCAGTGTGCGAAGCAGTGCATGGGTGTCGCTTAACAGAAAGCGGTTGGCATCGCTGTTCATTTCTCTTACGCATGTTTCAATGGTTCCCAGCAACCGTAGTTGGTGCAGACGTTTCAATGTCAGTGTGGTACTTTGGATAATTCTCCATTGAACCGGTTGGTCATCCAATACCTGTTGGAGCAGAGGCATGAATGCTGCTTCAATGACGGGCAGCAGGGTTTTGCGTTGTGGATGGGACTTGGCTATCCATGCTTCAGGAGTTTCGGTACCTTGCATGCTACGCTTGGTGATAATGGAGGCGTCGTAATTCTCATCCTGTATCTTCAGGAAGATGCCGCAAACACCGCTTTTTTTGTTCGAAAAGTCATCAATGGCAAGATGGTACTTGTCAAGCAGTTGATGAAATGTTTGTGCATAGTGCCGCATCTTTTCTTGTGCGTCTTGCTGTTGCCGGCGCAACTCGGTGGAATATGACTCGAAGAAATTCGGTATTTCCAGTATCTTGTTGATGTTCTTGCTTTCTTCCTTGTAAAAGTCTTTAAGGATGGTTTTGGCAAATGATTTCAGTTGATTGATGATGTTCCAGCTCTTTTCCTCGCGTATATTCTCGTTGATGTAGTTGATAATCCACTGTAACACCTTGTCTTTGTCTGTGAGCTGTTCAATCATGTGATCCACGGCAAGTTGGATGACCTGTTCATCGTTCATCTCTATGCTCAGATTGGGCGTCAGGTCCAGTTCTCTTGCCAGGTTGCGCAGTACGGACTGAAAGAAGGAATCGATGGTTTCGATTCGGAAGTAACTATAGTTATGTAGAAGCAAATGAAGGGCAGTGCCTGCTCTTTCACTCACCCATGCTGGAGAGGCATCCAGTTCGTTACAGATGATTTCAAGGTAGGCTTTGTTTTTTTTGCTGTCTCCCAGCCATATAGCCTGTAATTGCTCCAGAATGCGCAGTTTCATCTCTTCCGTGGCTTTGTTGGTAAATGTCACGGCAAGGATATTCTTGTAACTCTGCGGATTCTTGATGAGTAGTTTGATGTATTCTACTGCAAGTCTGAAGGTTTTTCCACTGCCGGCACTTGCTTTGTAAACCATCAGTGATTTATGCTCGTACATATTTTGTCACCAGTGTCTAAATAATTCCATTGTAAATTTACAGCCCACCTCTCTGATGTTCCAGTTGAGCAGATTGGAAAACAAAGCCACGGAACATATCTTGTTGCTGAAACCATAACCCAGTTCCATATAGGGAGGTTGGGTGTGCTCGATAATCAGCGTGTTCAGATAGACGCGCTCAGTCTCGGTAAACCTGCCTATCCATGGCAGATGGGAAATGACCATAAGTGGTGATTCGTAGGTGATATTGCTGCGCACATAGTATTTTGAAGCATTATACCATTCGCTGTTGAGTAACTGGAATTGTCCGCTCCAGTCATCATTCCAACTGTCAGGCAGGTAGGTAGCATGGAAGTTCTCAAAATCTACAAAATAATTGGTGCTGCGGTTGGTGTAAACACCTCCGCCTATTCTGGCGCTAAGCATCCTTAGCCGGCGCATCTTCTTGCTGTATGAGGCATCGAACTCCCATCTCTCGTATATCATGTCGCTTTTGAAAACATTTTTGATGGCGCGTTCGTAATTGGCAGTGAATATAGGAAGATGGGGGGATGGCATCCAGGTCAGGGTAAGGGAGGGTGCAAAACTTCGATAGACATCCGGCTTGCCCAATAATTGCATGAGCGTTCGCTGCATGGCTGAGCGCCTGTGATATACGGTGGCAATATTCACGTTCAGATGTTTGCCTATGCCGCTGTTAAAGGCAATCTTGAAAGAGTTGTCACGGAAATAGTCCAATCCCAACGCGGAGAAGTCAATGGTGTCCATCCGCTCATGCTCTATCATCTTGAGTACACCCGAGTTGGTGATGCGGTTGCCATTGCTCCAGGTATATTCCACCCAAGTATTGTTTTTTTTATGGAAGGTGTAGCGGAGTGGAGCGGAAAAGAAGAACTGTTTGTATTTGAAGTTGTAACCAATAAGCGGATTAAGCCCCAGTGAGGTGCGCTCTGAAAACTGGTATTCAGCACCGGCGCGCATCTTGTATGACAGTCCGTTGGAGGGACTATATGCAAAATAAAAGGGGTTAAGGATGGGTGACAGACGGATATATGAATTGTCATTCTCCATTCCGATGCTGCTCAGTAGGTTGTCTCCGATAAAATCCCATGCGTTGTTCCGCAGTTTATGCAAGGCACTGTTGTGCTGCGGTGTCGAGTCATTTTTCGTGCTGTTGTTGATGGAATCCAACATCATATACACTTCCTGCTCATAGGCTGACAGTGGAACGGGGCGCAAGGAGTCCATCAGCATGCTGTTGCCGGGACATCTCATATTTGTGCTGTCGGGGAGAGTTGTCGGACAGTTGGCATGAGAGAGAAAATGCGAATGGATGCGGTTGCCGAAAAAACTGAAATCAGTGTTTGTTTCGATTTTGGTCGGCATCTTTCCCGTAGGATCTAATTCCAGCATCATGTTGAAACGCAACATTTCATAATCACCGTGCAAAGAGGCGCTGAGTATGGTGCCCGTACTGTCGTTGATGAGGGCAATGCCACTTACCAGTTGGGTGTTCTCTATGCGTGGTTTGTAATGGAGCATCCTGGTATTGGTGCTGATATAGTCGGTCTTGTACCTGTAAAAGATGTGGTTATCCGGATGAAACGGAGACAGGATGTTTTCACCAATGAGGGTAGGGGAGTATGGCTTGATTGTGAGAAACTCTGATAATATAGGCATTATCTTGCGGTAATGCGCGATATTGCCTGTAACCAGTTGTGCATTCAGTTGTGCAACGCCATTTTCCCGTGGTGCTGAGAGTGTGCCGTAGGTCTCGCCAATATAGTGCCTTTGCCCTTTGGCAATGGTGTAGAGTGATGGTACAAAAAACAAAGTAGGATTCCGCCGTTGCACGCGGAATCCATATTTCATATATACGTTGCGCCTTTGCTGAGTAGCAGTGTCAGTGCTATCATGCGCAAGCATTGAAAGAGATACAACTATAAAGGAAACGAGAATTGCAAATCTTTCATGCCAATTCTTGAATGGATTATCTTGGTTCATCCAAGATATTTCATCAGGATTTTTGCATTGCCGCTATCGCGTAGTTTGGCGATACTCTTCTCTCTGATTTGGCGCACACGTTCGCGTGTCAGTCCTAATTGGTCACCGATTTCTTCCAGACCCTTTTCATGGCATCCTATTCCGAAACACTCACGTATGATGGTTATCTCGCGCTCTTTGAGTACCTTGCTGAGCACAGAGTTGAGTTCTTGTGCCATGGATTCATGATCTACCTGACGGTCAGTGCGGCTGTCGTCACCTCCAGCCATCACATCCAGCATACAGTTGTCTTCCCCGTCTTGAAAAGGTGCGTCTATGGACACGTGATGCCCGTCTGCCATGAGACTCTGACTTATCTTGTCTTCATCCAGATTGGTGGCATCACTCAGTTCCGACACGGAAGGATGGCGCTGGTTCTCTTGCTCGAATTTGTTGATTTCGTGGTTAATCTTGTTAAGAGAACCCACCTGGTTCAAGGGCAAACGTACAATGCGACTCTGTTCTGCAATGGCCTGAAGTATGCTTTGCCTAATCCACCAAACTGCGTATGAAATGAACTTGAATCCTCGTGTCTCATCAAATTTTTGTGCTGCCTTGATGAGCCCAATGTTACCCTCGTCAATCAAATCAGTCAATGTAAGCCCCTGATGCTGATATTGTTTGGCAACAGATACTACAAAACGTAAGTTGGCAGTAACCAGCTTGTCTTTAGCGCGCTCGCCTTCCGGACCTCCTTTCTTTATCTTTTGTGCCAGTTCTATTTCCTCGTCTATGGAGATAAGGGGAGCCCTGCCGATTTCTACCAGATACTTATCCAATGCCTCACTGGAACGATTGGTGATGCTTTTCTGAATTTTAAGTTGTCTCATTATACCAATAAAAGATGACTCCTTGTGCTCGAGGAGTATGGAAAATATTTTTGCAAAAACAGCGCAAAGTTACAAAAAACATTTAATAAGAACAAGACATAAGGGAAAATTAACACACCTTCTGTGCCATGTACCTGTTTCCAGAGCTGACGGCAAAAATGTACCGAAAAAAAACGCAGGTACCTTCGTTGGCTCATGAAGGTATCTGCGTTGGCTCATGAAGGTACCTGCGTTGGCTCATGAAGGTACCTTCGTTTTTTTGCGGTGTTTTTTGGTTGCGCAATTCCACCCTAAGCCAGCGTGGAGCGATACCAATGGAAAAGACGGGCCACGCCCTCTTCTATCTCGATCTTGTGCGTCCATCCCAGTGAATGCAGCTTTTCCACGTCAACCAGTTTGCGGGGTGTTCCGTCGGGCTTGTTGCTGTCAAATATAATCTCACCTTCAAATCCCACGGCTTTTGCCACCAGTTCTGACAATTGTCGGATGGTAATCTCCTTGCCTGTACCGATGTTGATGTGGCAATTACGTATCTCGCCCAGTTGTGGCAATGCCCCGCCGCGTCCTTCACTGCTGTTGCGGTCTATGTTGCCGTCCGCCTTTGTCCCAAAACAAACGGAGGAGTATTGCGGAATGCCGATGATGTCCGCAAAGTCCACATTCAGCAGTATGTGCACGCTGGCATCTGCCATATCCTCGCTCCACAGGAACTCACGCAGTGGAGTGCCGGTTCCCCACAGGGTCACCTTGTTGTTCTCGATGCCGTATCTTGTCAGTATGTCACGTATCTCCTCACGGGTATGAGAACCGGTAATTCCCTGTACCGGACGCTTGTTCATGTCGCTTGTAATGGCGGCCCAATTATTGTCGTGCAACAGTTTTGCCAGGTATATCTTGCGCATCATTGCAGGCATGACATGACTGTTTTCCAGATGGAAATTGTCGTTAGGACCGTACAGGTTGGTGGGCATCACGGCAATGTAGTTTGTACCGTATTGCAGGTTGTAGCTTTCGCACATTTTCAGTCCGGCAATTTTGGCGATGGCATATTCCTCGTTGGTATATTCCAAAGGAGAGGTGAGCAGGGCTTCCTCCTTGATGGGCTGAGGGGCGTTTTTAGGATAAATACACGTGGAGCCGAGGAACAGAAGTTTCTTCACCTGGTGTCTGTATGCCTCACCGATAACGTTGCATTGTATCATCATGTTCTGCATGATGAAATCGGCACGGTATAGTGAGTTTGCCATGATACCACCTACGAATGCGGCAGCTAATACTACCGCATCCGGATGTTCCTGGTCAAAAAAAGCCTTGACTGCATTCTGATTTGTAAGGTCCAGTTCCTGATGGCTTCTTCCAACAAGATTGTTGTAGCCTCTTTGTTGCAGGTTACGCCAGATGGCGGAACCCACCAAGCCGTGATGACCGGCAATATATATCTTGTCGTTGGGTGTCAGCATACTCAGTATTCCTCCTGTGCCCTTAGAAACAGTTTTTTTACAAAACGCATATCATGTTCCACCATAAGATGTACCAGTTCCTTGAAGGATGTCTTTGTAGGATTCCATCCCAAAACTTTTTTGGCTTTGGCGGGATTGCCCAACAGTTGCTCTACTTCTGCAGGGCGGAAATACTTGGGATCCACCTCAACGATTATCTTTCCTGTGGACTTGTCGTAGCCTTTCTCATCGACACCTTCACCTTTCCATTCCAGATTGATGCCAACCTCCTGGAATGCCAAGGTGGCAAATTCCCTTACGGTATGGTATTCTCCGGTGGCAATGACAAAATCGTCAGGTTTTGGCTGTTGCATAATGAGCCACATGCACTCTACATAGTCCTTGGCATATCCCCAGTCGCGCAGAGAGTTCAGGTTGCCCAGATACAACTTGTCCTGATAGCCTTGTGCAATACGTGCGGCAGCCAGCGTAATCTTGCGGGTGACAAATGTCTCGCCTCTTCTTTCGCTTTCATGATTGAACAGAATACCGTTGCAGCAGAACATGTCATACGATTCCCGGTAGTTCTTCATTATCCAATAGCCATACAGTTTTGCCACTGCGTATGGCGAGCGTGGATAGAACGGTGTCGTTTCAGATTGGGGTACCTCCTGTACCTTTCCATAGAGTTCGGATGTTGATGCCTGATAGATTTTGCATTTCTTTTCCAATCCGCAAATCCTTACGGCTTCCAGCAATCGTAACACGCCCACAGCATCGGTGTCTGCCGTGTATTCAGGTACGTCAAACGACACTTTCACATGGCTCTGTGCAGCCAGGTTGTAAATTTCGGTTGGCTGTGTCTCGCCGATGATACGGATAAGCGAAGAAGAATCTGTCATATCCGCCCAATGCAGATTGACCAATCTGGTCTTTTTCATGTCACGCACCCATTCATCAAGATACAGGTGTTCAATCCTTCCTGTATTGAATGATGATGAACGACGCAAAAGTCCATGTACCTCATAGCCTTTGCTGATAAGAAACTCTGCCAGATAAGAACCGTCTTGTCCTGTTATACCTGAGATAAGTGCAACTTTTTTTTCCATAGAATTTTTGAATGATGGAAGATTGTTCTTCTGTTGTTGATAATAAATTTTTTGAATTATTCCGTAAACTGCTTGATACGTTGTTCTTCTGACAATTTGCAGATAAGTAAGGTGTCTTCATGCTCAGCCACGATGTAGCCGTCCAATCCTTGGATAATCACCTTCTTCTCACCGATGGTGTGTACAATACAATTGGATGAGTCAAAGAGCTTGACGTCCTGTCCGATAACACTGTTGCCATACAAATCATGTTGCGCCTGTTTCAGCAGAGAACCCCAAGTGCCAAGATCACTCCAACCGAAATCGGCCGGATGCACGAAAATCTCTTCTGCTTTTTCCATGATGGCATAGTCCACTGAAATGTTCTCACATTCGGGGAATATCTTGTCTATTGCAGCCTGTTCTTCTGCTGTTCCATATACAGGCATGAGAGACTCGAAAACTTTGGCTATGGATGTCTGATACACCCTAAAAGCATTCACGATGGTGTTTACATTCCATACGAAGATGCCTGCGTTCCAGAAGTAGAAGTTCTTCTTGATATATTGCTGTGCCGTAGCAATGTCGGGCTTCTCTCTGAAGGAGTTCACTCTGAAGAGTTCTTTGTTGCGCAGTGAAGCTGAGGACAGGTCTGCCTGGATATAGCCGTAACCAGTTTCCGGTCGTGACGGCTTGATGCCCAACGTGACGATGGCATCTGTTTCACTGGTGAACTTCAGACTGTTGGTGATTACCCTTTTGAACTCTTGGATATTGGTTACGATATGGTCGCTTGGCGTCACCACAATATTTGCCTTGGGATCTTTTGACTTGATGCGCCAACTCACGTATGCAATACAGGGTGCCGTGTTGCGTCTGCAAGGCTCGCACAGGATATTGGAAACAGGGAGTTGTGGCACTTGCTCTTTGATTTTATTTACATACATCTTGTTGGTCACAATCCAAATGTTTTCAGGCTTGCAGATGCCGTCAAATCTTTCTACAGTGAGTTGAAGCAATGATTTTCCTACTCCTAATACGTCAATGAACTGTTTCGGACATTCCGGGGTGCTTAAAGGCCAGAATCTGCTGCCTACACCACCTGCCATGATTACTACGTGATTTTCCTGTTTCATAATATATTTTTTTGTTTTTTGTTCTCCGTGAGCCGGAATAGGGCTGGCGTTCAGTTGTTATTTCTTTCTCTTGTTCCGGATGTGTCTTATTGCGAAATAAAGTATGGCGAGGCAAACTGCCGCAATCAGGAACAGCTTGATAAATTCGGAATACTCGCCTATCTTGCTTTCTAACATTTCGGGGGGGACAATGGAATGTAGATACCAGCCTAAACCTGCCAGGATGCTGTGCCATACACCTGCTCCTATGGTGGTGTATAACAAGAATTTTCCATAGTGCATACGTGCCAATCCGGCAGGCAGAGAAATGAGATGACGGATGCCCGGAAGCAGTCTGCCAGTCAGGGTGGCCACCATGCCATGCTTGTTGAAGTATTGTTCGCTGTGTTCCACTTTCTCCTGGCTCAACAGGCACATCTTTCCCCACTTGCTGTTGGCAAAGCGGTAAATAATCGGGCGCCCTAAATAAAGTGCCACAATATAATTGATGGATGCTCCCAAATCTGCCCCGATAGTTGAAAAAAGTATCACCAGCCACACATTGAGATGCCCGTCAGCGGCATGGTATGCAGCAGGTGCCACCACGAGTTCTGAGGGTACTGGTATCACTGTACTTTCCAGCAACATCAAGAACAGGATGGTGCCGTAATTGAGATTACCCAATAGCGAAGAAATGAAATTCACAATTTATTGTTTATTTGGTTATACATATAATCATAATATTGTTCCACTTCCATCCCGAGGGGAAAGAGGTCTTTTAGCAGCTGTTTGGTGCGCTTGGGGGCTCTTTTTACAGCCTCCTTCAAGAAGTACAGGAACTCTTCAACTCTATGCGTCTCTTTGCAGCAGAGTGCCAGATAGGGCCAGGTATCTATAAGTGGTTCCTCGAAAATGGAGATGCTTCTTTTCAGTAGCCTGTAACATTGTTCCACATAGCCGTTGTCGAAAAGTGAGGCGGCTATTTGCATCGACAACAACGGCTTTTCACTTGCCTCTTCTTGATGGATAGCCTTGATATATAGCTCTTTTGCTTCTTCAATATGATTGAAGCTCAACATGGTGTGAGCCATTGCCACCATTTCCTGTGGGGTGTTGTCTCCATTCTTTAGATGCTCAATGCATTGGAGTGCTTTTTCTTCATCCCTGATTTCTGTATATGCAAGTGCCAAATCTGCATATAATTGTCTGGTACGTTCTTTTGATTCTGTAGGAATGACCTGTGCAATCTTTTGAAATATATCCAAGGCCTCTTCAACACGCTTGGTGTGTATCAGTGATACGCCATAGGAAAAGTTCAGTTCAATGTTATTCTGGTCTTCCTGGTAATACCGTCCGTAATATTTTGCAGCCTCTGCATATTCTTCCAGATAGCTGTAGCAATCGCCTTTTAATCCATAGCAGTCTTTGTCGTCGGGATTGATAGCGATGGCATAGTCGATACATTGGATGGCTTCGTCCATCTCGGAGATATAGAAATGGGCCTCGGCAAGGGTTTTCCAATAGCGTGCATCGTATGGGTTGACGTCTATCAGCTCTTGGAATACCTGAATGCTTTCCTCGTATTTCTTCTGGATATAGAAAATTTTGCCTTTCAGTTCCTTGTAGGAAACAGAACTCTTGTTTTGGCAAAGCTGAAGCCATTTGGTGGCGAATCTGTCGTGGTTGTAGTCCAGAAACAGATTACCGCAATCAACGCATACACTGTCTGTATCTTCAGCAGAGACAGAACGAAGACAATTACTCAAATAAGTGTCAGCCTGTAAGGTTTTTCCTTCGGCTATCATTATTTCAGCCACAAGATATTTGTATTCAATGTCTTCTTTGTCAATGATTGCTGATGCGAACCGGCGTGCCTGCATGAAGTCGTTGCGGTCCAGTGCCTCATGCGCCTTGAATACGAGAGGATAGACTGCACCGGGATGCAGTTGGATGGATAACTCCGTGACTTGTGTCGCCTTTTTGTATTCTCCTATCAGGTTATAGTAGTCTGCAATGTCTGCCAACTCGTCAACATCCATGAAGATGGGACGGTTTTGCGCCATCTCATCTTCATAGTTTTTCAACAACTGTCTGAATGATTGGCTGTCGAAATAGGAGTCACCAGTATGCTTCATACCTGATTTACTTGTTCATCTTTGCCCAACTGTCTTTCAAACCTACGGTTTTATTGAAGATAAGTTTGTCCGGTGTGGAATCCAGGTCGGGAGTAAAATAGCCAATCCGTTGGAACTGAAGAAAATCTCCGGGCTTCTTTTCTGCCAGATAGTTTTCTACATAGCAGTTCTTGAGAACGCAGAGTGAGTCGGGATTGAGCAGTTCGTGGAAGTCGCGCTCGTCTGCACTGGGATTCTCTACCATGAAAAGTCGGTCGTATATGCGAACTTCTGCAGGCAAACAATGATTTGTACTTACCCAGTGCAAGGTGCCTTTTACTTTTCTGTTGGCACCTTCCATGCCACTTTTGCTTTCTGGGTCGTATTCAGCGTATATTTCTGTCACTTTGCCGTTCTCGTCTTTTTGGCAACCGGTACATTTGACGATATAGGCATTTTTCAGACGTACTTCCTTTCCTGGAGTCATTCGGAAGAATTTCTTGGGTGCATCTTCCATGAAATCCTCCCTTTCAATCCACAGGTCGCGACTGAAGGTAATGGTGTGTGAACCGTCAGCTTCATTCTCAGGGTTGTTTATGGCCTCCAATTCCTCTGACACTCCTTCGGGATAGTTTGTTATCACCAGTTTCACAGGGTCTAATACAGCAGACACACGGCATGCACGTGCGTTAAGGTCGTCCCTTACTGCCGCTTCCAGCAAGGCATAATCGTTCAGTGCATCGAATTTGGTATAACCGATGGACTTGATGAAGTTGCGGATGCTTTGCGCGGAATAACCGCGTCTTCTCATGCCGCATACGGTCGGCATACGCGGGTCGTCCCATCCGTTCACCAGATGCTCATCAACCAAGGTGTGAAGTTTGCGCTTGCTCATCACCGTATAGGTGAGGTTCAAACGGTTGAACTCAATCTGTCTTGGGCGGTTGTCGTTGATATTGTCAACCTCTCCCTTGTATTCCTTAAGGAAATCCACCAGTTTGTCATAAAGCGGGCGGTGGGGCACAAACTCCAGTGTACAAATAGAGTGTGTCACCCCCTCGAAGAAATCACTCTGTCCGTGGGCAAAGTCGTACATGGGATAGGCATGCCATTTGCTGCCTGTCCTGTGATGTGGAGTATGTATGATGCGGTAAATCACCGGGTCACGGAAGTGCATGTTGGGATTGCCCATGTCAAGTTTGGCGCGTAGCACCATCGAACCTTCCACGGCTTCTGGGGTGTTCATCTTATTGAACAGTTCCAGATTCTCTTCAATCGGTCGGTTCCTGTAGGGACTTTCTGTACCTGGTGTAGTGGGAGTACCCTTTTGTGCTGCCATCTGTTCAGAGGTTTGCTCGTCTATATAAGCCAGTCCCTGTTTGATCATCCACACGGCAAGATCCCACAACTGCTGAAAATAGTCAGAAGCATAATATACATTTGCCCAATGGAAACCAAGCCATTTGATGTCTTCCATAATGGAATCCACGTACTCGGTGTCTTCTTTGGATGGGTTGGTGTCATCGAAACGCAGATTGCAGATGCCGCCATACTTCTCGGCGGCACCGAAGTCCATGCAGATTGCTTTTGCATGTCCGATATGAATATAACCGTTAGGCTCAGGTGGGAAGCGTGTCTGTATTCTTCCCCCGTTCTTGCCGTTAGCCAGATCTTCTTCAATCAGTTGTTCCACAAAACTGTTACTTTTCCTTTCCTCGCTGGAGGCATCCACTCTTTCTACCATAAAATTATATGAAAATTAGTTGTCATGCGTACTTGCATAAAACATGCATGTTTGCAAAATTACAAAAATAATTTCTATCCGATTGGTTTTTATGCTTATATTTATCGCTGTGTGCAGTATTTTTCCAAACCGATGGCGTGTGGCCATTGCAGTTTCAGGATATTGCTGTTGTAGTTTTTTGCGTATGAGGATGATGCATGGGCATATCTGTTTAAGGGGAAAAACATGCTGCATCCTCCAAATTTCTCGGGTTTGAATGTCATTACATAGAAGTTGATGTTTGGTCCCCATGGGTCTGATATCCATTCCGGATTGTCAAAGTCAATCTTTTGAAAAATGACCGCCTTGTCGTATGCTTGGAGCCATTGCTGATAAGCCTCTGGGTTGTCAGTTTGCAGGTTGGTGTAGAAGATGTCTTTCATATCATACATGGTTCTACCTGCTATGGTTCCGTCAGAGAAATAGTATATCACTTTTTCTGTGGATGGCTCTTTGTCATCCTCATAAAGCATGCTAATCACTTTGCTTGTTTCGTATGCAAGATTGGGAAGTTCGCTCGTGTTGATTACGGAAACAGGGATAT
>JBJEKQ010000052.1:0-2797 GCA_051878715.1 Prevotella sp. | reverse complement strand
GTTTTCATTGTTATCTTACCTCAGAGATGTTGCACTTCTAATTGGAAAGAGCGGAGCAGTCGCCATTTAATTTAAGTATCAAAGAGTGTGAAAGAGAGAGCCAATCAGAGGTCGTCGCTCAGATTCTCCGACTCCTCTTCTTCATCGGTTTCTATTTCGAATGTAGTGCGATAGTTATCTTCGGTCATTTCCTCATCATTGAAATCGGTGGACATCTCCAATTCGTCGTCATCTTCTTCCTCATCATCCAGCATTGGGAAGTCACCCTCCTCTTCATCCAAGGCACTCTCGTTTTTCGAGAGGAATGACAGTTTGGGTTTCTCAGCCACAGGCTTCACCTTGGCAAAGATAGCCTCCACCCATGTACCTTTCTCAATCTCAAGCACTTCATACCCGTCAGCCACCTTCTTTTCATAGAGTCCTCCGGGCTTTCTCAACCTGTCCTTGGGCAAGGTGGTGGTAGATATTTCGAAGCCGTTTTCAATGATGTCCTGAATGCTTTGCGACAGCGAGTCCCATCCACCGCCGAAGTTGCGCCCCACTACCTCCAGCAGCTTGGCTGCCGAGATATGGTGGATGTTCTCATAGGTCAGGTCAGTCACCCTGGTAATGGGGCGCTTCTTGATGGCCCACATCACCTTCTCGCCGTTTTCCACCACCTTCAGATGCCCCACCTTATAGCCCATTTTCTCGTACTTTTCCTTGATTGCTTTTTTGTCTGCAGGCACCTTCTCCATCAAGAAAGCTGTGCGTATGATGTCGAGATAATGCTGCAGGTTTACCTTTGCATCCACCTCTTTTTCAATTCCTTCCCACAATTTGATAACATCGTTTTCCTGGATGTCCCATACATTGTTTTTTGTCAATGTTTTCAGAGTAATGACTTTTTGATTGTCCTGTTTCATATCTGTTTGCTTTACTTTTTTACATTTCAGACGAAAGGAGGTTCCGTCCGCAGGTAACCTTGCCGGCAGGCGCCATCGGAGCATCTGCTCCCGTATGTCAGGTGTCCTTATCCGCTGCAAAGGTATAACAAAATAATGAAACAACTAATCATTCCGCAAAATATTCATTGACCAACGCTTTCCCGAGCGAAAAAAGAGGCTGTCATTCATCTTGAAATTCACTCACATATAACATCTTGGGCTTATAAGGACAAGGTACACATGCCACGCGTTTGTTGACATAAATCAAGGATTGGAGAGCAGAAAACAAAAAAAAACACGATAATTATTGATTTAGGGGTTATGTGTATCAGCTTTTTTGTTTTTTTATGTATCTTTGCATCGATTTTGCGAAGATGGGTTGGCATCGGCATACTCGGAGGAGGGTGTTTTCCTGGTTCTGTCTGCCCTGTTTTCACAAACCACATAACATACATATATGGTAAATAAAGAGTTACTTCCAGATTTTATTTTCGAATCCAGTTGGGAAGTGTGCAACAAGGTAGGTGGTATCTACACCGTACTTTCTACCAGAGCGCAGACATTGCAGAGTGTTTTCACGGATAAGGTTATCTTCATCGGACCCGATGTCTGGAAAGGCCATCAGTGCCAGTATTTCAAAGAAGACAAAACACTTTTCAAGGAGTGGAAAGAGAACTGCAAGTCTTCCGGTCTCTCCATGCGTATCGGAAGATGGAACATACCGGGCAGTCCCATTGCCATTCTGGTGGATTTCACTCCCTATTTTGCACATAAGAACGAACTTTACGGCTGGCTGTGGGAGCACTATCAGGTGGACAGCCTTCACGCCTACGGCGACTATGACGAGGCTTCCATGTTCTCGTATGCCGCAGCCTTGGTGGTAGAGAGTTTCTACAACTTCTTCCTCAGTGAAAAGCACAATGTGATATACCATGGCAATGAGTGGATGACCGGACTCGGACTGCTCTACATACAGGCAAGACTGCCGCAGATAGGCACCATCTTCACCACCCATGCCACCAGCATAGGGCGCAGCATCGCCGGCAACATGAAACCGCTTTACGACTACCTGTTTGCCTACAACGGCGACCAGATGGCTGCCGAACTCAACGTACAGAGCAAGCACTCCATTGAGAAGCAGACCGCACATCATGTAGATTGCTTTACCACCGTGAGCGAAATTACCGCCAAGGAGTGTGTGGAACTGCTCGACAAACCGGTGGATGTGGTATTGCCCAACGGCTTTGACGACAGTTTCGTGCCCGCCCCCTCCACTTTCACAAAGAAAAGGAAACTTGCCCGCAAACGTCTGTTGACGGTGGCAGGTGCTCTGCTTGGCAGAGCGTTCGACGATGATACGTTGATAGTATCTACCAGCGGCAGATACGAGTTCCGCAACAAGGGTGTGGATGTGTATATCGAAGCCATGAACAGGCTGCTGCGCGACAAGGATCTGCAGAAAGAGGTGATAGCCTTTATCGAAGTGCCTGGATGGGTAGGCGACCCCCGTCAGGATTTGATTGAAAGGCTCTCTTCCGGCAAGCAGTACGATACCCCTCTGGACATTCCGCTTGTGACCCACTGGTTGCACGAGATGAGCCGTGACAACGTGCTGAGCATGTTGAAGTGCTACGACATGCACAACTATCCCGATGACAAGGTAAAGGTGATTTTCCTGCCTTGCTACCTTGACGGCAAAGACGGTATTCTCAACATGACCTACTACGATGTGGTGCTTGGCAACGACCTGTGCATCTACCCCTCCTACTACGAGTCCTGGGGCTACACTCCGCTTGAAGCCATCGCATTCAAGGTGCCCTGCATCACCCCCGACCTGGCAGGCTTCGGATTGTGGGCAAATGCCGTCAAGG
>JBJEKQ010000051.1:0-12369 GCA_051878715.1 Prevotella sp. | reverse complement strand
CATCATAGCCGTATTTGTTCATCAGCGCATAGGCTTTCTCCAGATGTCGCTCGTAGTTGAGAGCCGAAGAGGAGGTCTCATGGTGCATCATCAGTTTCACACCCTTCTCATGGGCATATCTGTTGAGCATGTCAATATCGAAGTCAGGATAAGGGGTCACGAAGTCGAACACATCCAGTTTGGAGTGTCCGAACCAGTCTTCCCAACCTTCATTCCATCCCTCTACCAGCACCTGGTCCAGTCCGTTGGCGGCAGCAAAGTCAATATATCTTTTCACCTTTTCGTTGTTGGCTGAATGGGTGCCGTTGGGCTTGCATTTGGTATAGTCGGTGATGCCGAGATGTACAGAGGGCAGTTCGTTCGTGTAACTCCAGGAACCCTTGCCCACTATCATTTCCCACCACACTCCACAGTATTTGGTGGGGTGAATCCATGAGGTATCTTCAATCTTGCAAGGCTCGTTGAGATTGAGGATGAGGTTGGACGAGAGCATATCCCGCGCATCATCACTCACCATGACGGTACGCCAGGGGGTGCAGAAGGGAGTCTGGATATAGCCCTTGTAGCCCTGAGCGTCGGGAGTGAGCCACGACTCCAGCACCATGTTCCTGTCGTCGAGTTCCAAGTGCATGGTGGCATAGTTCACGCAGGCTGCCTCATGGATGTTGAGATAGAGCCCGTCGTCGGTCTTCAGCTGCAGGGCTGTCTGTACACCTGTGGGCGAGAAGGGGGTCTGCGACGAGTTGGGGGTAATGGCTCCTTTCATCAGTCCGCGTATCTCCGAGAGACGCGACTCCACTGTTTCGTACTCCTGGGTGTCGTAGTCACCAGGAATCCACCATGCAGTATGGTTGCCAGTGAGTGCAAACTGGGTGTGTTCTTCCTTGATGACAAAATAGTTGAGTTCCTGCTGTCCGGGAAATTCGTAGCGCAGTCCCATGCCGTCGTCGTACACCCTGAAGCGTATCACCATCTCCCGCTTGGCACTTTCCTGCCACAGGGTTACCGCCAGTTCGTTGTAGTGGTTCACGATGGCAGCTGTCTGTCCCCACACGGGCTTCCATGTCTCGTTGAAGGTAGAAGTGGAGGTGTTTTTGACGGCAAAACCATCCATCAGGTCTGTCTCGTTCTGTTCCTTGCTGGCGTGCTTGCTCTTGGCAAGCTCCAATCCCAGATAACTTGGCTTCAGCACCTGCTTTCCGCAATAGGTCATGGAATAGCAGGGGCGTGTATTGTCGAGGCTGAAGGTTACAGCCACTTTCCCACCGGGAGAAGTCACGGTCTGTGCCAGCGTGCAGAGCGGCAAGCACAAGGAAAGGAGGAATAACAAATGTTTTTTCATAGGCGTATTGTATTGAAGATAGATTTCATTTCACTTGAAAACACAGCAGAGCCGCTTACCTGCCACAACAGGTTATCATGCCCCGCATATCCTCGTTGAAGGCAGTAGATGCCATCAGCTGTTCTATGGTGAGGTGCATGCGGTAGCGCCAGTAATGACGGGGATTGGAAGGGATGTTGATGCGCTCTGCCTGGGCATCAGGAAGCCTCATCTCGTCACTGATGGCCATCCAGTCCTGGAAGGAGAGCAGACAGAGCATGGAGGGACTTGCCAGATGGCGTGCCACGATATCGCGTGCCAGCCACGAGGGCATGGGATGCGGAGCGGTGCCCTCTCTGCGCAACATGGTATTGTAATAGGCTTGTGCGCGCTCCATATCTTCATCCCACCACTGGCGCAGGGTACTCATATCGTGGGTGGAGATGGTGCACACGCTACGGTAGGGATTGCGCTCCAGATAACCGAAGCATACCTGCTCGTCCTTGGGCATCGACTGTATTTCAAGACTGAGGATGCGCAGTTCGTTCATTACCCACGACACGCTCTGCGGCACCATGCCCAAGTCTTCAGCACACACCAGCATACGCGTACACTCGGTGAGGCGCGGCAGTTTCTTCATGGCCTCGCCGTACCAGAACATGTTGTTGCGCTGGTAAAAGTACTCGTTGTACAGGCGATTGAAGGCCGACTTGTCTGCCTCTGACAGGGTGCGATACACAAAGTCGAGCTGGACAGCTATACGCGGATGATACATCTGCGGATTCTTATGGTCTGCGACAAAAAGCACCTCACTCACCAAAGCATACAGTCCGTCACGCATATCGGCATCCATCACCACCCTGCCGTCGGCTGCCTGACCATCAGATGCTGCAGACGCCTCTGCTCCCTGCCTGTAGGCCTGCTCTATCTTGCGTTGCGTGTCGTAGGCGGGTTTGAGCTGATATTCTCCATCACCCACGCTGTCAAGAAAATGCTCTATCACATATTCCATACGTCCGCCAAACATCTCCTGCAGCATCCAATGTTGTATGCAGGGACGGGTGTGGCGCCACTCGTCGAAATGAAAGCCATACGAGCGTATCTCGTCAGCACTCATGGCAAGGGCTGGCGCAAAGTGCCCCAACAATCCATGTACAGCTTCGACAGGAATCTCCCAGATGCGGAAAAAGCCCAGCACATGGTCAATACGATAGGCATCGAAATATTCTGCCATTTTGCGGAAACGTCTCACCCACCACTTGCACCCGTCGGCTATCATGGCATCCCAGTTATAGGTGGGGAAGCCCCAGTTCTGTCCGTTAGCAGAGAAGGCATCAGGGGGTGCGCCTGCCTGTCCGTTAAGGTTGAAGTAGCGCGGCTCTACCCATGCCTCCACTCCATCACGACTGATACCTATGGGGATATCACCCTTGAGCACCACCTGCCTGCTTCTGGCGTAACTGTGCGCAGCACTCAACTGGGCATCCAGGTGATATTGCACAAAATACCAGTAGGCAAGTTCCTTGGGGGAGATATCGCTGCCTTTACCCGCCTCAGCAGGCCAGAGATTGAAGTTGGCGGTGCCGTATCTGTCGCGCAGCACGCTGTAACGGGCGTATGGCTCCAGCCATGACTTGTTGGCCTCATAGAATTTCTTGTAGGTACTCCTACGACTCACATTATTCCATTCCTGCCTGAACAGCTCACGCAGATACTGCTCCTTGGCTTGGTTCACCCGCTCGTAGTCTATCTGTGGCAGGGCATTAAGCTCCTGTCGCAACGACTCATAATGGGCGGCACGACTGGCATCTGCCAACGGGGGCAACTGGCGCAAATCGGTATATTGCGGATGCAGGGCGTAGATGCTGATGCTGTTGTAGGGATAGGAATCCTGCCATGTGCGGGTGATAGTGGTATCATAGATGGGCAGCACCTGAAGCACACGCTGTCCTGTCATGGCCACCCAATCCACAAACTGTTTCAAATCGCCGAAATCACCCACTCCAAAACTGCCTTCCGAGCGCAGGGAAAAGACGGGTATCACCGTACCGGCTGCACGCCAGGCACTAACAGAGAACCAGGCATCACCCAACTCATGTACCACTACCTGGGCACTCTGCGACACAGGCACCTGCAGACTGCGGTTGGCACCCTCTTCCCACAGGGGGGAACAATTGCCCTCGTGACCCAACGCCACAAACTTGAACTCGATGGAAGAAACACTTATGCCGGAAATATCCATCACCGCCAACCACTCATGAGGCTGTACCTGCCGCATCGGCAAGGCATGAGTCACATCCCAGCCTCCCAATTCGGGCGCGCCACCGCACATCACCAACCGCTCATCAGAGCGCAGACGGGGAGCACGCACCTTGAGCATCAACAGGGCACCCGCAGGCTGCTTCGCCCCTTCTGCCATCTTGGCGGCACACTCATCACACTCGTCTGTATGGGCAAAGGGTGCACTGTACAGCGGAGCATCCTCCGGAATGTCTATCCAACGGTCGTTTACGGTACATATCACAGATGTAGCGGTGGGGAACACCAGCCTATGAGGCTGTACCAACCATTCATGGCGGTACTCCATGCCATTACGGTTGACACTATAATAATAATCGATGTAAGAAGAAGAGTGACTGGAGAGATTGAGTGTGAGATGCCACTCCACTCCGTCTGTGGTAGTCATTTGATAGCGGTTGGCTGCTGAGGTCTCTCCATTTTCAAGGATATTGAGCACCAATTCCTCGCCAAACGTTGCCCGATATGGCAGATTAAACAATATTTTCATTTCCAGTTGTTTAGGTTCGTAGTTAATATGAGTTTTGTCCAAACCTGCCATACAACAAATCCGGACTTAAAAAGCATCGTTGTACACTTGTCGGTGGTAAAGGTACAAAATATATTGAATGGGTACAGAAGACGGGCAAACGAAATGAGTGATTTTCAAAGTGCAAACGTTTGCAGTACTACAGGTATAACACCCCATACAAGAAACTACACCCCGAAAAGTCCGTCCATGACTTCCGGGGTGCGGTTCATCTTATCCTTGCAGTGGCAAATGCCTCATGTCACACAATAAATCGGTGTTTGGTCTGTCCCGCCGTATGAGCAATATCATCAGTACTCAAAGTAATGAGTGGATGGGCACACGAGGCAGAAAGGCTCTGGTACTTGATGTTGAACTCCGCACTGTTATGACACAGAAAACGGATAAGATGGTCCAGATAAGCCTCCTCGCCAGCATGGTCTGCCATGGTATATATGGTAAAGTGGAAAGTGGGCACCTCACCGCTCTCGTCAGCATGGATAGTGAAGAGACCTCCATAACCCATCTCGGCAGGCAGCGACAGCAGACAGTCCTGTATATCATTCACCATCAGGTTGGTACCATAGAATACCACCGCATTATCCACTCGTCCATACACATACAGCATTTCCTCGGGCAACTCATCGTAAAGGTTTGTGGGCACCCACTCCCGCACACGTTGCTTGGGCAACAGTCCGCCCGAGTCCTTGGTGTTGTAGCGTATCAACGGCAGGAACTGGTTTTTGGTCACCACAATATTGCCATCTATTATCTCGATATATGCCGAAGAAGAGGTGGCAAGAATCATCGGTGCCGACGAGGTTCCGAACAGGCTTATACACTCCTCCGGATGCCGGTGGAAGAATTTGCGCAAAGCTATCGTAGCTGCCGTCTCCACACCCACATCGCCTGTGTCGGCACTGCCGTAACCCGTCCAAACCACATAGGGAGCATCTGACGGATGACCGTACTGGCACCCCACCTGCTCCCTGAACGCCTCGCTGAAGTACTCGCCTACCACGGGAAAAGTGATTTTACCCATAGGCAGACTGCCTCCTTTTTGCTTGAAGAGGGCGGTAACGAGCGGGATATTGGAGGGGTTGGTAATGACGAGCACCTGATCGTAATACTGATGGTAGTCTGTAATCACATGGACAGCCGCCTTGAGGTCAAGCCCAGGTGTACAGATGGTGAAGTGGTATTTGCCAGAGAGGGCTATGTTGCGCAAGGCGGCGGCTATCTGCATACCTCCTATCCACATGCCTAATGCCAGGCACTCCACACAGAGGGTCTTGCGACGGTCTATCTCTGCCGTGCGTACAAACATCTGTTCGATAGAGTCCATATAGCCTTTCTCATCGCACGGACGCTTAGGCCAATATACCGCTCCCACCTTGGAGAAACCCGAACTGGCTCCTATCAGGTGGATATTATCCATATCCCCCCTATGGCACAATTCCTCCAAGGTATATTGCATCAGGTAGTTACGCTTGTCAGTAAGGGGAAGAGACTCAAAGTCGGCAGGCAGCGATGCACTGCCTGTCTGCTCTTCTAAAAACCGTTGGTATGCCTCTACATGAGCATACACGTCTTTCAGCAATTCATACTGGTTCATGGCAGGTCTATTTTACTCTTTTGTCCAACACTTTCTTTATCTTGCCTGTAATGGGGTTGCGGGGAAGAGAACCCAGTCCCACAGCCTTCACCTCATAGCGACGGATAAAATTCATTTCCAGTCCCACCTTTATCTCGGGCACAAGTGCCATCAGCCGTTCCTTCAGTGCTGTCACAGCCTCAGCCGCATGATCGGGGTCGTTGCTCTCCACATCCACCACGATATCCATCTGGTTGGACACATCCTCCAAGGTTATCATAAAGTTCAGGCTCAGGGCATCGGCATACTCGCTCACCGCCTTCTCAAACACATCGACAGAGATGTAGGCACCGCCCAGCTTGAAGTCGGCTCCGGTACGCCCTGCCAGCATAAACAGCGGATTGGCGTCACCGCACGCGCATCCATGCCCCAGCAGGGTTGCCATATCGCCTATACGGTAGCGTATGACGGGCTGCATGCGACGCAACAAACTGGTGATTACCACCTCACCCGTCTCTCCCACCCTGACCGGCTGCAACGTATCGGGATTCACTATCTCCATCATGTGTAGCGTACTGGGAGCATGGTAGGTGGCAAAACCGCAATCGGCGCACTGGTAACCCATAATGCCGCAATCGGCACTGGAATACGCCAACGCCTTGATTTCCTGAACGCCCAGGTACTTGCGCACATGTGCCTCTGCCTCGCGGCTCAGCTGTTCGCCTGCATAGGCTATCAGGCGCAGGCGGTCGAACACGATGCCGTCACGTTTCGCCATGTCAGCCATCAGCACAAACATGGTGGGTAATGACACCATTACCGTAGGCTGGTACTTACGACATAGTTTATAAGCCTCTTCCACTCCTATATTGGACGAGATGGGAAGGTGTACCCCGCCGCAATACTTTATCATCTCATGCACCCCCAGGAACGAAGGCCACAGGTGACCTGCCACAAAAAGGTTTGCCACCACATCATCGGGACGCACGCCCAGCCTGCGGAACGCCTCTCCCTGTGCCTGACAGAAGGCATCCCATTCATGATGGGTGAGCACAATAGTGCGCGCCACGCCTGTAGAGCCTCCGGTAGATGACACGATGGCGTTGGCCAATGGTTCGGTAAGCATGTTGCAGGTGGCCGGATAGGTATTAAGATACAAGTCGTTGCGCGAGAGCATGGGCACGCGCAACCAATCTTCAGGCGTACTTACCTCGCCCAGATGCTTGTACTTCCCGGCATAATACGGCGACCGGCGTGCGATGGAGAGTATCTCCAGGGCACGCTCAAACTGGGTGTTCCTGTCTATATGTTCCATAAATCTATTGTTTTGTTCTACTAAACCAAAGGGTCACTGCTGCTATACACACCAGACAAAAGGCGTTGATGAGCAACACCCTGTAAATATTGAGTGAGGCCGACATAACGGTGGCCAATACATACGATAACGAGATGGAAGCATACGAGAACGACTCCAACAGCGAGAAAATGCGACCGCGGAATCTGGCATCCACCTTAGACATGAAGAAAGTAAGCACCTGCACGTTCACACTATTGGTGAGCACGCCAAACAGCAGTCCTGCCACCAGCAGAGCCGCGTATGACTGCCACACGGCTACAAGCAGGTAAGCCACGGCTATACCCACGATACTTACCGACAGGGTCCGCACAGGGGTGGCTGCCAACATGCGCCAGAACGACAGTACCACACTCGCCACCAAGGCTCCCACAGGGATGGCGGCATCGACCATGCCATAGTGTATGGCATCGAGATTCATCTCTGTCTTCACGATAATGGGTATAAACACGATGAACGACGGCAGAAAGAGATTGACAGCTACCGCCACGCCCAGCACCCTGGCCAGCACCCGTTCCTCGCGCAAATGGCGGAAGCCCTCACGTATATCACTCAGATAGCCTCTGGAGGCAGCCTTCAACGGTTCGCGGTAAACGATGCAGGCAGAAGCCAGCGCCGAAAGGAGGAACGAGACGGAGTTCACACCTATGCTCCACTTCACCCCGAGCAAGCCTACCAATGCCCCACCTACAGCCGCTCCCATAATCTGCCCCAGAAAGGTCACCATCTTGATCAGCGAGGCACCCCGCTGGTAGTGCTCCTTGGGCAGGATGGCGGGAAAGATGGAGTTGACCGACGGGCTGAACAGCAGGTTCACGGCATTAAGCAGGAAACAGGTAACGTAAATCGCCCATGCTCCGGCATGACCGGTGGCTACCAGCAAGGTGAGCAACGCGGTAAGGAACGCCGACACAAGATCGCACGCCACTACCAGCCATTTTTTGTTAAAACGTTCTACGATGGGACCAGCAAACACTCCCAGCAACAGCGAGGGAAGACTGGCTATGATGAACAGCAGCAACACCCCCGTGGGGTCATTGAGCACAGCCACAAAATACCATGCCAGTGCCATCAGGTAGATGCGGTTGCCCACCTGACTGACCGCCTGTCCTATCCACAACAGCAAAAAGCTCCTGCTCCACACGCTCTTCCCGTCACTCATTACGCAATCGCATTTGTTCAAACACATACCGTTTCAGCTCCTTGCCCCACTCGCTTTGGGCAATCACACACTGCTCGTCCAAAGCGGTATCTGCCACATACTGCAGTATGATGGCATCGCTCCCTCCCATCTTATAGGGCATGATGCCCGAATAGAAAAAGCCGACCTGCTCCAAGGTATCTACGACGGCAGGGGTGGCGGGGTCGGTCAGACTAAGCGGCACATAAGCCACTGCAGTGCCCGAGGCGAGGGCGCGACGCAGACAGTGTTCTACACGGACGGCAAGGTTGTCACCGGCACACTGTATGTTCAAGTGCAACTGGTTCCACTCTGTCTTTGCCACCGACTCTATCATGCTTTCACGGTACTCCTTGGTATCTGCTTCTGCCTGTTCCAAGCATTCGTTCTGTTCTACGGGCAACCAAGTTCGTTCCAGTCCCAAATGCCGGTAGGTGGTTTCTATGATAGTCTTATGCTGTGGAGGCACGTACACACCCTGTGGCTGCTGGTGGGCGGTAAGCCTGATATACGACATCACGCTCTGCCGCTGCTCCTCACCCTGACGCACTATCACACTCTTCAGGTCGCTGGGAATATAGGACAGTTCAAGACCCGTTTCCACACAGCCCAACTTCAGGTTGGCCATCTGCGTGTAGGGATGACCCGTGACCGCACTGCTATAGACGCCCCTCAGTCCCATCTTGCCTGCCTCCACAATCATCATTTCCTTGAGTTTGACAAACAGACCGCGATGGTGGTACTCAGGACTTACGAAAGCCTGTCCGCACTCGCATATCTCGTCCTCTGGCGATACCTTGAGCATCGCCACATGCGCCACGATATCCTCCCGGGAGTTCACCGCCACCAACCCCTTATAGAGTCCGCTCGCGATACGCTCACGCAACACGTCAGGATAATATATTGCCTCTGCACTGTAAGAGTAGCCAAACACCTTGTACAGGCACTGTACCATCTTCTCCATCTCATCGGGACGCACCTCGCGCATCAGCAGCTGGCCTTCAGGCTCAGGCTCACGGGGCGGCTCATGCTGTGTCATCAGTTCCAGACAAGGATTCACCGCTATACTCAGTTCTATGGTCTGACCGCGCTTGCCGTCCTCCTTCATACGGTATGAGGTGCTCAATGCCCTTATCATCGTCAGACTTATCTCGTCTATCTCGTCCTTTGGCTTGTCAGGACTGTATGCGAACGGCAGTCCCTGATAGCGGAAACTCAACTCCATGCTTGCCGGGGTAGCATCTACCGTGATGGTTACCGTTCCGTCGGTACGACCTGCAAAACAGTTACCCACGATGTGCGAGAACACCTCTTCTATAAGTATGCGCAACCTGATGGTCTTGTTTTCTTCCACACGCACGATGCCTGCGATACTACAAATGTAGTCCTGCAGGGGCTTTATCTGGAACAGGTCGGCAGAGACGGTTATCTCCGAAAGTCTTCGTCTATACATGTCGCTTGTCTATTACCTGTTTTATCTTGCCAGTACGCGGGTTACGCGGCAGGGTATGGGGAGGAAGCACCTTCACTACGGGTGGCAGTATGCTGCCTGTCTTCATAAAGGCAAGGAACTCATGCTTGTTCTGCAACAACAATTCGTACAGTCGTTTCTGCATCTCGGCTGTCTGTGCCGCATCGGCGGGCTGTATGCTCTCTACCTCCAGCGTAAAACGGTCTTTCACCTCGTCGGCGTCGGCTGTCATGCGGAAGTGCATCGACAATTCCGGCATCTTGGCGATAATCTCGGCGATAGCCTCAAGTTGTATGTTTCCACCACCTATGATGAGTGTGTCATCGCTTCGTCCCAACAGTTCCATCAGTTTCAGGGTACGCCCACAACTGCACTTGCGGGTAAGTATGCGCCCCATATCGCCTATATCATAACGTATCAGGGGCATCAGGTAGCGACTGAAGTTGGTCACCAGTATCTTGCCCACCTCGCCGTCGGGCAGGGGCTGTTCTGTATCGGGATCCACCACCTCCATGATGCAATAGTCTTCGTGTATATGGTGCACGGCATCACTCAGGTCCTCGCACTGGAAGCCGATACATCCCGTATCGTTGCTCAGATAACCGGTAGAGGCAAACTTCTCCGTGCCCAGCACACGGGATATGTAGGCTTTGGCGGCAGGGTAGAGATGCTCGCCTCCCGTTACCACCTTGGGTATTCTAATGTCTGACAGACCGTGGTTCTCCACATATTCGGCTATTGACAGGATGACCGAAGGGATAGACACCACACCTGTAGGCTTGAAGGCTTTGACAACCGACATGATATCTTCCATGGAAATATTCCCCGCCACCGGCAGCACATGGGCACCCGTGGCCTCGATAGCTTCATTATGGCTCAAGAACGATGCCCACATATTGCCGGCAAAGAGCAGGTTTGCCACCACGTCATGGCTGTCAAATATCGAGAGGGCATAACCCTTGCCTATCAGTCTTGCGTTGATGTGGTTCTCCACGTTGGTCCGGTGTATGAACTTGGGATCGCCTGTAGTGCCGCCACTGCCAAAGGAGATGCTGGCACCCAATGGGGCGGTAAGTATGCCACTGCCTTGGGGCGGAAGATGGCTTTTCAGTTCATCGGGATGCAGCACAGGCAACCGGCTTAACTCTGCCAGCGAACCCAGATTGGTCTGCGGCAGGCGGTCACGGTAGTAGGGGGAGTGCTCGCGCACATAACTCAAGAAGGCATTCAGACGGGCAAGTCTGTCGGCATGCCGACGCTCGTCGCTCAGATAGTCAAAGGGGTTCTCAAAGGGTTTGTCGCTACCTACAGACACCCATCTCACCATCTCGCTGGTGCCCCGGGTACCATCATGCGGGGTACCGTGTTTACGCCGTGCCATCATGCCCAGGTCGGTAATGCGGTCGGCACCTATGGCAGCCAGTCGGTCGCTTATACGCAACTTGGCAGCGGTGGGCATCAGCAGGGAGATGGACTGGATAAACTTGCCATACTCCTTCAAGGCATCGAGGGTGGCAGTAAAATGGTCGGGCGACACAATGACGTATGCCGTGCGGTGATGGGGTGACACCTTGAAAGTACAGGTCTTCTGAAGGATAACCGTCCAGTCCTGGTTATCCACTGCAGGTATTATCAGTTCGGCTTCGCCCAACGCCTCATCCACACGGGCAAGTTCCCTGGTGCGCAGTATCTCCACAGCCTCATTATCGGGTATCTTGCTGTGGGGTATTTTGCGGGCCCAATGCTCCAACCCTTTTGCCAAGGCATGGGCAAAGGCGCGGGCCTGCGCGGGAGAATCAACAAACACCGCATGGGGCGAGGAGCATGCCGACTGCTCCCACATCGTAAAGTCGCGTGCCAAGGCATCAGCTGCCGACTGCATATTTGCCTCGTCGAGCATGGTGGCATCGATGATGGCCAACGAGTATTTAGGACCGTATTCTATGATGCGGGTATGGAAACCAGTGCCCTCACGGTAGGCCTTCACGGTGTCCTCTCCGCCATAGACTATCAGCAGGTCGCTCCGCTGCTTCACCACTGCCTCCACCTCCTTGTCACCTCCGCGGAAGGGCACCAAGGCAAAAGCGCGTGACAGGATGCCACGATAGTCTTGTTCCTTCAGTATCTCGGCAAATATCATGGGAAATACAGGATCGGCACTGCTCATCTTCAATATATTCACGTTCTTGGTCACCAGTCCCTGCACCAGCGTATCTACCGCCCCCACAAACACGTTGCCTGCCGACACATGAGACACCACTCCCGAGGGCTCTGCCTTGACCATTCCCCTGAAGTCGGCGTTGTAGGTAAACTCGTCCAGGTAGGCCATATTGCCCAGGTCGGCATTCAGGCGGTCAATGAGGTGTTGTTGGGTCAGTATGTCGGCTATGGTACGCAAGCCTTCCTCCACCATCTGGGGCGACCAGCCCAGTTGCCTGTGCATCGTGGACACTATCTCGCGGCACCGCGGACTATCCAGATTGGCAAACACGCGCCCTACCCTGTCGAGCACGTCTATTATATATATCTCGGGCACCTGCCGTATCTCTTCCTTGTACTGTTCTGCCTTGTCCATCACCTCAGTGATATCGGCTACGGTTATCCTCTCGCTCTGCCTTACCTCGCCAAACAGATACCAGGGGG
>JBJEKQ010000050.1:0-12407 GCA_051878715.1 Prevotella sp. | reverse complement strand
TGGCACGGTAATGGGTGGCGGTGAACTGCCGCAGCTGTCCGGAAGAATAGGTGCGTAGCCTGTCTGCCTGTCCCAGGATGTTGTGTCCTAATGGATGGTGGGCGAAGAGCAGATTCTCAAAATCGTCGAAAATCAGTTCTGCAGGTGAGTCGTTGTAGCTTTCTATCTCGTCGCAGATAACTTCTACCTCCTTCTCAATCTCTTGCTGCGGATAGGTACTGTGGAACACGATGTCGGTGAGCAGGTCCACCGCTTTGGGCAGATGTTCCTTGAGCAGTGCAGCATAGAACACGGTGCTCTCCTTGTTGGTAAACGCGTTCAGGTCGCCCCCCACGCGTTCCAGACAGTTGATGATGTTCAATGGTCCCCGTCGCTGTGTCCCCTTGAAGGTGGCATGCTCGCAGAAGTGTGCCATACCCTCCTGACTGTCAACTTCATGACGTGTCCCGGCGGCAATGCCATAGCCACAATAAACCACAGGCGAAGCATCCGGCAAGTGGATGACTCGCAGTCCATTGACCAGTGTATGAGTGTTGTATTTCATGTCAGTTGCGCAAAAATACGAATTTTTAGTTTGTTATTTGCAAAAAAAATAAGATATTTGCAGTATAGTTCCATGGGGATGGTAAGTTTCATTCCCGTGGCATTTTGTCGTTTTTTTATTACAGCGAACATCATAAATCGGAATAATCATCACAACACAATGCGAAAAGTAATAGGTATTGGCGAAACGGTATTGGATATTATCTTCAGAAAAGATGAGCCGATAGGGGCTGTGCCTGGTGGTTCAGTGTTCAACGGTATCATTTCTTTGGGGCGCGCGGGTGTGCCCGCCACCTTCATCAGTTCCACAGGCAGTGACAGGGTGGGGCAGCGCATCATCCGCTTTCTCCATGAGAATGGTGTGGACAACAGTCAGATCAATGTCTATCCCGGCAGCAAGTCGCCTATCTCCTTGGCTTTTCTCAACGAGAACAATGATGCCGAATACGTGTTTTACAAAGACCATCCGCGCGACCAGCTTGATTTTTCCTATCCCGATGTGCAGGCGGATGATGTGGTGATGTTCGGTTCTTTCTATGCCGTCAATCCTGTGATACGCCCCCAGGTGCAGGGCTTTCTGGAGTATGCACGCAACAAGGGGGCCATTCTGTACTATGATGTCAACTTCAGGTCGTCCCACCGTCAGGAGGTCATCAAGATAACTCCCTATCTGTTGGAAAACCTGGAACTGGCACATGTGGTGCGTGGCAGCATGGAGGATTTCGAGGTGCTGTTCAAGAAGACAGATGCTGATGCCATCTATCGCAGCGATGTGGCATTCTATTCCAAGAAGTTCATCTGCACCAACGGTGCCCAGCCCGTACAACTGCGTGCCGAGGGAGGGCTACGCAAGGAATACCCTGTCATCAAGACAAACACAGTGAGTACCATCGGTGCCGGTGACAACTTCAATGCCGGATTTGTCTATGGACTGGTCAAGAACGGGGTGAGCCGCACCATGATGGAACAGCCGCTGCCGGAGGCACTTTGGGACAAGCTGATAGAGCAGGCACAACAGTTCAGTGCCAACTGCTGCCAAAGTATCGACAACAGTATAGACAGGGCTTTTGGTCTGAAACTACAACAACAATAACCCATGGCGGAGTATTTGATGCTACCGCCTTAAAAACAATATCAATACCATGCAACAGATTACAAACAACATCCATTATGTGGGAGTGAACGACCGTAACAAGAACCTCTTTGAAGGCTTGTGGCCGCTGCCTAACGGAGTATCCTACAACTCATATCTGATAACCGACGAAAAGGTGTGTCTTATAGATACCGTAGAGGTGGATTTCTTCATCCCCTACCTTAAGAATATCCAGGACATCCTTGGTGACCGCCCCATCGACTATCTGGTGGTGAACCATATGGAGCCCGACCATAGCGGTGCCATCGAACTGATACGCAAGTACTACCCCGGCATCACCGTCGTCGGCAACAAGAAAACCTTTGGCATGATGCGGGGATTCTATGGCGTCGACAACCAGTTGCTGGAGGTGAAAAACGGTGACACGCTGTCGCTGGGACAGCACCAGTTCACCTTTGTGCTTACACCTATGGTACACTGGCCGGAGACCATGGTGACCCTGGAAACCGCCACCCACACCCTCTTCTCGGGAGATGCCTTCGGCTGTTTTGGCGCCCTCAACGGTGGAGTGCTCGACTATCAAATCAACTGTGACACCTTTTGGCTTGAAATGGTGCGCTATTACAGCAATATCGTGGGCAAATACGGCACACCCGTACAGAATGCGCTGAAGAAACTGCAGGGCATACAGATAGACTATATCTGTGCCACCCACGGACCTGTGTGGCACGACCATATTGCCAAGGTGATAGGCATGTACGACAGGATGAGCCGCTATGAGACCGAGAGCGGACTGGTCATCTGTTACGGTACCATGTATGGCAACACCGAGAGGGCTGCTGAGATGATAGCGCGTGCAGCCAGTGAGGCAGGTGTCAGGAATATCGTGATGTATAATGTGTCCAAGACCCATCACTCCTACATTATCCGTGACGTATTCCGCTACAAGGCACTTGTCGTGGGAGCTCCTACCTACAATGCCGGACTGTATCATGAAATGGAGGTGCTGCTTTCTGAACTGGCAGGCAAGGACATCAAGAATCACCTGCTGGGATGGTTTGGCAGCTATGCCTGGGCAGGCAAGGCGGTGGACAAGATTGCCGAGTGGAACGAGCATAAACTGCATTTTACCCCCGTGGGCACTCCCGTGGAAATCAAACAGAGTCTGGATGCCGACACCACTGCACAGTGTTTTGCACTGGGCAAGGCTGTGGCAGAGGCTTTGAAACAATAATCCGGTGTCGATTTTCAACACCATTCTAAATAAATAATCCTTTGAAAACATTTGAAGAACTGGGCGTTAGCAGCGATATCGTGCGCGCCATCAGCGAACTGGGGTTTGAACACCCCATGCCTGTACAGCAAGAGGTGATACCCTATCTGTTGGGCAACCGTAACGACATTATTGCACTGGCACAGACAGGAACGGGAAAGACTGCCGCCTTCGGCATCCCCTTGATACAGCGCATTGATGTGAGTTCCACGCAGACACAGGCACTGGTGCTCAGTCCTACGCGCGAACTGTGCCTGCAGATAGCCGACGACTTGGGCGACTTTGCCAAATACATCAGCGGGCTCCATGTGGTGGCTGTGTATGGAGGTGCCGCCATCGACAATCAGATAAGGCAACTGCGCAACGGGGCACAAATCATCGTGGCTACCCCTGGCCGACTCATCGACCTGATGAACCGGGGCAAGGCAAAACTTGACGCCGTGCAGAATGTGGTGCTCGACGAGGCAGACGAGATGCTCAACATGGGATTTACCGAGAGCATCAATGCCATCTTTGAACAACTGCCCGAAGAGCGGAACACCTTGCTCTTCTCCGCCACCATGAGCAAGGAGATAGAACGTATAGCCACCAACTACCTGCACAATCACCGCGAGATAGTGGTGGGAAGCCGAAACGAGGGCGCTGAAAATGTGAACCATGTGTACTACATGGTCAATGCACGCGACAAGTATCTGGCACTCAAGCGAATAGTGGATTATTACCCCAAGATTTACGGTATCATCTTCTGCCGTACCAAAAAGGAGACTCAAGAGATTGCCGACAAACTGATACACGACGGGTATAATGCCGAAAGTCTGCATGGCGACCTTTCCCAACAGCAGCGCGATACCACCATGCAGAAGTTCCGCAACCATCTCACGCAGTTGCTTGTAGCAACCGATGTGGCTGCCCGTGGACTTGACGTAGATGACCTGACCCATGTCATCAACTTCGGACTGCCCGACGATACAGAGAGTTACACCCATCGTAGCGGGCGCACGGGAAGGGCAGGGAAAAAGGGCACTTCGATAGCCATTATCCACTCGCGCGAACGCCATAAGATGCGCGATATTGAGCGTATCATCGGCAAGGAGTTTGTGGCTGGCGAGATACCTACACCGCAGGAAATCTGTACCAAACAGCTCTACCGTGTGATGGACGAGATAGTCAAAGTGGATGTGGATGACGAGCGGATAGCCCCGTTCATCGACGAGATAAACCGCCACTTCGAGTTCTTTGACAAGGAAGACATCATCAAAAAGATGGTGACCAGAGAGTTCGGCAAGTTCCTTTCCTACTATGCCAACGCTCCTGAGATAGAGAAGGTGACGGCAGGCAAAGGCAGCGACAGAGGGAAAAAAGGTGAGCGCAAGCGTGATGAGAAGCGCGGTCCGCGCCAACCCGAACAGGGCTACCGCCGCCTGTTTGTCAATCTGGGCAAGGCACACGGTTTCTACCCTGGAGAGGTGATGCAGATGCTCAACAGGCATCTTGGAGGGCGCCAGCAGGTGGGGCATATCGACCTGATGCCGCAGTTCTCCTATATCGAGGTGCCCAAGGGGGATGCCGACAGGGTGATGCGTGCCCTCAACGGCATCAGATATAAGGGCAGAGAGGTGCGCTGCAACGATGCCGATGCTGACAGCAGGGGAGGCAAGCCTGCCTATAACAGGGAGGAGCGTATGCCCAAGAAGAACTCCAGGCGCATGACGGAACCCAAACGCAACGCAGAACCCAGACGGCAGTTTACCAAAGACGACTGGATGAAGTTCCTGCATCCGGATATGTCCAGGCTGAAGGGCGAGGAACCCGATTTCAGCGAAGAGGGATGGGCCATGCGTAAATCCAGGAAAAAATAGGGTATGTGATGGCGGGGCGATGGCTGTGGTCGTGGATGATGGTGCTGGCATGCCTCTTGAGTGCATGCAGCGCCCCTACAGCCACTTCCGTGATGCCCGACGGACTGGTACTCAGGCAGGGGGACGTCGTGCTGCGTAGAGGCTTGGGAATGGCCAGCAGGGTGGTGCTGGCAGCCGACGGTGGAGGCGAGTACTCACATGTGGGCATTGTGGCGCAGCGTGGAGACACGCTGTATGTGGTGCATGCCGTGCCCTATGAGGGTGGGGATGACAGGGTGGTGATGGAGTTGCCCGAGCGGTTTTTCAGCACTTCGAATGCCGTCACCGGCATGGTGTTGCGCAGCGGTTGCGACAGTGTGGCACAGGCGGCGGCGAGCCATGCCTTGACGATTTGTCTCAGGGGCACCCTGTTCAACCATGATTACGACGACGGCGACACCACACGCATGTATTGCAGCCAGTTGGTAGAGCATGTATATGCCCATGCAGGAATGTCACTCATCGGGGATGTGCGTCATGATATAGGACTGCCCGGTTTCCGGCTTCAGCATGTCATTCTTCCGTCTGATTTCATCCGCAGTCCTGTACTGAAGGCGGTCAGTCGTTTCTGAGGTACATGGAAAACGAATGCTTTTAACTTCCTTTTCTGTTCAGGGAAACCTCCTCTGGAAGTAGAGTGTATGTGATGTTTTAATTAACCGTTTAATAATTTGTTGACTATGAAACATGTATGGAAAGTAATGGGCAGGGTTTTGGCAAGTGCTGTTGTCCTGTTTGCCGCAGTGGTCGTGTTGAACAGTTGTTCGGGTAGTGACAACAGTCCTGAAGGTATTGTCAATAGTGCTTTGACGAAACTCCAGGAAAAGGATTATGCCGGATATGTTGATCTTATCAGGTTCTCAGAGCCGGATGCCGGGAAGCTGGAGCAAAAGAAAACAGCTCTTCTGGAGTTGGTGCAAAAGAAGTTTGACAAGAGCATGGAGCAAAAGCAGGGGCTCAGGTCATGGGAAATCCTTTCTACTGAAATCAGCGAGTCGGGCGATGCTGCCGTGGTAAAGGTAAAATTGGTGTATGGTGACGGTAGTGAAGACAACCAGGATATCAAAGTTGCCAAGACGGAAGACGGCAAATGGATGGTAGATGCGGGAAAATGACGAGTTTTGAATTACGAATTACGAATTACGAGTTTTGAATGAAGAGTGAAGAATGAAGAATAAGGTAAACGCAGAAAGAGGTAATTCGTAATTCAAAAATCGTAATTCGTAATTCCCCATTGGCGCAGCCCCATTCTTCATTCTTCACTCTTCATTCAAAACTCGTAACTCGTAATTCGTAATTCGTCATTCAGTCTCCTACTTCGCGTTGATTTCCTTAATCAGTCGTTCGGTGTTGCCCCATTTGTCCATCATGTAGAGTACATAGCGGATGTCAACGCCGATGCAGCGTGCCAGCTGGCGGTCAAAGAGAATATCGCTTGCCAGACTGTCCCAGTTGCCGTCGAAAGCCAGACCGATAAGCTCGCCCTTTCCGTTGAACATGGGTGAACCGCTGTTGCCGCCCGTGATGTCGTTGTTGGTGAGGAAGCACAGTTGCATTTTGCCGGTGGTGGTGTCGGTATATTTACCGAAGTTGTCGGCAGACAGCAGGCTGTGCATGATGGGTTCGGCATAGTAGTCCTTGATGGTTTCGCCCTGTTTCATCTTCTTTACGATGCTCTCGGCGGCAGTGTAGTAGCCTGAGGGCTTGCCGTCGAGCAGGAAGCCGCCCACCTGTCCGTAGCTCAGTCGCATGGTGAAGTTGGCGTCGCTGTAATGTGGCTGGTCCATTTCCATGCGCAGTTTCACGTCGCACAGGTATTTCTCCTGCTGGTCTATGGAGTCGATGGTGGCTTTGATGGGTGCCAGGATAATGGTGAATACGGAGTCGAGGTCCATACCCATCTGCACGCCGCAGTCCTTATAGAACGATTTTTTGTTGATGTATATCTTCTCGCCCCGCTTCATCAGTACAGAGTTGTTCCAGATGTCTTCCACATACTGGGCGTAGTTGCCGCCGTATTTCTTGTCGATGGTGTTGTAGAACTGGGGCAGGAAGCGGGCGTCCACCTTTGCGCGGTAGTTCTTCAGCATCACTGCCAGCATCTCCTTCTCGGTGGCAGCATCCCACACGTCACTGTTGTCCTCAAACTCCACATACTGCTTTTTCTTCTTGTTCTTGGGACCTTTCACCTCCATGCCATTGTGCACTTTGAGTGCCCTTGCGGTCAGTTCATTGGCTCTGCTGCCAAAGGTCTCCTTGAAGTATGTCAGTGCGTGTATGTATTCAAATCGTTCGTTGTAGAGCCGTTTCATCAGGTCCAGGTCCAGTTTTCCTTTCAGATAGCCCGTAGAGTCCTGATACTGTCTGATGCGCCTTTCAAAATCGGCCTTCTGTCCTATCAGGTTTACGCTGTCGATGCACTTGTTCATGCCGATGGAGTTTTTCCAGTAGTTGGAGCTCTGTGCATATTTGGTGTCATATTTGATGCGCACGGCTTCATCGGCGGTCATGTGTTTCCACATCACCTCCTGTTTCACCCCTCTTGCCTGTGCCATGGGTTCGTTGGAGGCGTCCCTTCTCTCCTTGATGCCAAAGCTTGACAGGTAGCGGTTGGTGCTGCCCGGATAACCGATGGTCATGCTGAAGTCGCCTTCGCGGTAGCCCTGCAGAGACACCTGTGCCCATGTTTCCGGCTTGTAGGGCACGTTCTTCTCGTTGTAGTCGGCGGGTCCGTTAGTGTTGGGGTCGGCATAGATGCGGAATACCGAGAAGTCACAGGTCTGTCGGGGCCACATCCAGTTGTCAGTCTCGCCTCCGAATTTTCCCATCGACTTGGGCACGGTGAACACCAGTCGCAGGTCGCGGAAGTCGCGGTAGGTGGTGGCATAATAGGCGTTTCCCTCGTAGAAAGGTTTCAGTTCCAGGCGCAGGGTAGAGTCTTGTTCCTTTGTCTTTTTCGACCAGGCGTTTTCCACGGAGTCGAGCAGTTGCGCCTGTTTGTCAAGAGGCTGTTCAAAGATGCCCATGTCGGTCAGTTCCTTGGTTACATCCTTCTGTTCCACCATAAAACTCACAAACATGTCCTTGTTGGGCAGCTCTTCCTTGTAAGTCTTGGCGTAGAAGCCATTGAGCATGTAGTCGTGCTCCACGGTGGAGTGGCTTCTGATGGCTTCAAAACCACAGTGATGGTTGGTAAACACCAGTCCGTTGGGCGACACCACCACTCCCGAGCAATAGCCGCTGAAGTTCACGCACGCGTTCTTGATGGCGTTGGGGGCGGCATACAGTTGGTCGTAGGGCATGGTGAAGCCTTCTGACTTCATAATCTCATAAACGGGTTGTGGCAGATTGTACAGGGTCCACATTCCCTCGTCGGCAGAAGCCGGGGCAGTGGCGAGCAGTGTCGCCATCATCAGTGTTGTCTTTTTCATGTTTTTATATGTGTTTTGCTCTTAGTTTTTGTTTCGTTTGGCCACATGTTTTTTTCTTATTTTGTTCCACATGGTTGCCCCCGCAAATATGCCTGTCATCAGGGTGTTTGCCCCCAGGGCACAGAGGGTGCTGCAGTGGGTGTTGCAGTAGTTGATGCCGGTGGCAAGTATGGCGGCAAGCACCACGTAGGCGGCGATGCTTTTCAGCGGATAGGTGATGGGGTAATGGCGTTGTCCCACGAAGTAGGAGAGCAGCATGGCGGTACCATAGCCGGCCACGCCTGCCCAGGCGCATGCCATGAAGCCGTAGCGGGGTACAAACAGGATGTTGGCGACAATGAGCACAGCGCATCCGATGCCCGAGAACCATGCACCCCAGATGGTGCGGTCGGTCAGCTTATACCAGAACGAGAGGTTGAAGTAAATACCCATCATTATCTCTGCCGCCATCACCACGGGTACTGCCTGCAGGCCGCTCCAGTAGTCGCTGCCGATGATGTGTTTCAGCAGTTGCAGATATCCCATCACCGCCAGGAAGGCGAGCAGGGTAAATATGATGAAGTATTCCATGGCCAGGGCATAGGTCTGCTTGTTGTCCTTGTCCTTGTCCTTGTTCTTGCCGAACACGAAAGGCTCGTAGGCATAGCGGAACGCCTGCGTTATCATCGCCATGATCATGGCAATCTTGCTCGACGCGCTGTATATGCCCAGCTGTTCGTGGGCGTTCTCGCCCGGATAGATGTAGGGAAACAGAATCTTGTCTGCCGTCTGGTTCAGTATGCCTGCTATACCCAGCACCAGTATGGGCCAGCTGTATTGCAGCATGCGGCGCAGCAGGGCGGTGTCAAGGTGCCATCTGAATATCGACAGTTCCTTGGCAAAGCCCAGCATCAGCAGTGCCGAGCAGGCCAGGTTGATGTAGAAAGCGTAGCCTACTTCGGTGGCGATGCCCGTGTAGAGGGGCCACACCACAAAGAAAAACACGTTGAGGGCGATGCTCAGCAGGATATTGGACAGTTTGAGTACGGCAAACTTCACCGCCTTCTTGGCATAGCGCAGATAGGCGAAGGGGATGCACTGGAAGGCATCTGTTGCCACGGTGAGCGCCATCACCCAGATATAGTCGGGATGGTCGGCATAGCCCATGGCAGAGGCGATGGGGTGGAGCATCAGCAACACGGCTGCCACGAAGAAGCACGAGGTGCATGCCACGGCACACAGGGTGGTGCGGTACACCTGTAGCGGGTTTTCGCCCTCCTTGTTGGCAAAACGGAAGAAAGTGGTCTCCATGCCGTAGGTGAGTATCACCAGTAGCAGCGCCGTATAGGCATACACGTTGGAGATGACGCCGTAGCCTCCGCTCTCGGCAGAGATCTTGGCGGTATATAGGGGCACTAACAGGTAGTTGAGAAAGCGTCCCACGATGCTGCTCAGTCCGTAGATGGCGGTGTCTTTGGCAAGTGATTTCAGTCCGGACATTTGTGATTGCTGGTATTAGGGGTTGAGACGTGTTGTTGGTCGGAGCGGGAAGTGCGGGTTATGTTTTTTCATCCGAAGAAGAAGTAGCAGATGGCGATGGCTGCCAGTACGCCGGCAAGGTCGGCAAGCAGGCCGCAGGCCACGGCATGGCGCGTGTAGCGTATGCCTACACTGCCGAAATATACCGCCAGTATGTAGAAGGTGGTGTCGGTAGAGCCCTGGAAGATGCAGCTCAGGCGGCCCGCAAACGAGTCGGCGCCATAGGTGGTCATGGCATCCACCATCATGCCGCGCGCTCCGCTGCCCGAGAGGGGCTTCATCAGTGCGGTGGGCAGAGCTCCCACAAAGTCGCTGTTGCCGCCTGTCGCCTCCACCATGTGGCGTATGCCGTCTGTCAGCATGTCCATGGCACCCGACGCCCTGAACACCCCGATGCCTACCAGTATCGCCACTAAATAGGGAATGATGCGTACGGCTGTCTGGAATCCGTCCTTGGCTCCCTCTATGAAGGCATCGTAGCAGTTCACCCGCTTGCGGAGGCCTGCCAGGATAAAGCAGATGATGATGCACATCAGCAGCACATTGGCGGTGGTGGTGCTCACCGCATCCATCGTTTCCTTGCTCATCTGGCTGAAGCCCCAGATGATGGCTGCCACCGCACAGCACATGCCGCCCAGGGTGAGCAGCAGGGTGCGGTTCAGCAGGTTGATGCGCTGGTAGAGCGAGGTCACCACAATACCCGTCAGGGTGGAGCAGAAGGTGGCGAGCAGCAGCGGAATGAAGATGTCGGTGGGCTGTGCCGCACCCAGTTGTGCCCTATATACCATGATGCTCACGGGAATCAGGGTGAGTCCGCTGGTGTTGAGCACCAGAAACATAATCATGGGGTTGGTGGCGGTGTCCTTGCGTGTGTTCAGTTCCTGCATCTGCTCCATGGCTTTCAGTCCTAAGGGCGTGGCGGCATTGTCCAGTCCCAGCATGTTGGCAGCCACGTTCATGAAGATGCTGCCCGTCACGGGATGCCCTTTGGGAATGTCGGGAAACAGGCGCACGAATACCGGACTGAGCACCTTGGCGAGCAGTGCCACCACGCCCCCCTTTTCGCCCACCTTCATGATGCCCAGCCACAGGGCGAGCACGCCGGTGAGGCCCAGCGAAATCTCAAAGGCTGTCTTCGACGACGAAAAGGTGGCGTCTATCATGGCGGGAAACACGGAATGGTCGCCCGTGACGAGCAGTCGGAAAAGTGCAATGACAAAGGCTGCCAAGAAGAAACACACCCAGATGTAGTTCAGTACCATACCTGTATAATGAATATTTGTGCACTAAAAAAGTGCCGGACAAGCGGATTGTTGCGCAACGCTTGCCAAGCGGCAACAAAGGTACTGCAAAATGCCCGAATGGCAAAATTATAGACTTCTGAATATTCTGTCAAAAGGGGAAAACATGAATAAAACCGTCGGCGTATCAATTATTTTCCCTATATTTGTGCAGCGTTTTTACTGTGAAGCGTCAGGGGACAGGCTTGACTTCAATTCTTTTTTTTAAAAGACCAAACATCTTACTGTAATGAAAATATGTGTATTCTGTTCTGCCAACGACAGCATGACCGGCAAGTACGGCGCATTGGCAGAGGCTTTTGGCAAATGGGCGGCATGTGAGGGGCACACCATCGTGTACGGAGGATGCAACACAGGACTGATGGAGTGTGTGGCGGCGGCTGCCAAGCGCCATGGAGGGCACACTATCGGTGTGGTGCCCACCATGGTGGAGGAGCGGGGCAGGCTGAGCGACTGTGTGGATGTGCACATTCCCTGCGACAACCTGAGCGACCGCAAGGCGCTGATGATGGCACAGAGCGATGTGTTCGTGGCACTCCCGGGAGGCATAGGTACGCTCGACGAGGTGTTTTCCGTGGTGGCTTCAGCCACGATAGGCTATCATCAGAAAACCACTTATCTGCTCGGCAACGACAATTTCTGGGACCCCCTCATCCGTCTGCTCGACAGTTTCCAGGCGCAGGGAATGATGCGCCAGCCCTGGAACCGCTATCTGAAACCCTTCGTCTGGAAGGAAGGGGAGTGAGTATCTTTATTTCCAGACATCATCGGCGATTTCCTTTACCAGCCGGATTTTCGCCCATTGCTCTTCCTCTGTCAGCAGGTTGCCCTCTTCCGTAGAGGCGAACCCGCATTGAGGTGAGAGGAAGAGGTTGGCTGTTGGAACATATCTTGAAGCCTCACGAATGCGCCTTTTCACCGTATCCGGATTTTCCAACAATGGCGATTTCGTGGTTATGAGGCCAAGCACAACCTTCTTGTCTTCCGGGACGAATCTGAGCGGACGGAAACCGCCGGAACGTTCGTCATCAAACTCAAGGTAAAACGCCTTGACGTTTTCCTTGGCGAAGAGTGTCTCGGCAACAGGCTCGTAGTCGCCCGATGTTGCCCATGTGGAGTGATAATTGCCTCGGCACACATGCGTTGAGATGAAAAGGTCATTGGGCAGATTCTCTATTGCCTTGTTGTTTACATACAGATATTCTTCCTGAAGACGTTCGGCATCATAGCCGGTTCCTGCCATCTTTTCCCAGAAACCACGGTCGCAGAGCATGCCCCAGGTGCAGTCGTCGAGTTTGATGTGGCGGCAACCGAGGTCGTAGAAGGCAAGCAAGGTACGGCGGTAGGCAT
>JBJEKQ010000049.1:0-12633 GCA_051878715.1 Prevotella sp. | reverse complement strand
TGCTGCTGTTCCTGCAGACCTGCGCTTTGGGCAAGTGTACAGGCATTTCCATCATTGATTCCACCCCTCTGGTCTCATTTTATTTGTCACATTTTGTCAAGCAAATTGTTTGTCTTCAGACGATTAAATATTAACAGAGTGTTGTATCAGATATTTTTTGTATTTTTGCCGTGTGTTATTGGAATAATGGAAGATAAGATGAGTTGGAATAAGCAGTGGGCATGGTTGATTGCCTTGGCGATGGCGATGGTTTGCGGATTGGCGGCATGTGATGATGGTACCAAACCGAAGGTAGTAGTGTGTGTGCCGGTTTATGGACAGAGTCTTGCTTTGGGTGAGGAGGCGGAATTGGTGACTGATATCGGGCGACTTTCCGAAAAATGGAATGGAAGACTTGTAGGCGAGGGGCTGGATGATGGTTTCGGATATTATGAGGACTATGGTTGGAAACGCAGAGTGAAACGACTTGTAAGATATGGCAACCGCAGATATGAGAACTCTGCTTATAGCATGGGCGAGACGCTTGCCGGAGCCTTAGGCAAGGACACGATGGTGTGCGTGTTTGCCGATGGCAGGGGAGCAACGCCAATCTCCCGTCTTGCCAAAGGGAGTGAGCCTTATCATGCCCTTTTGCAGGATATCCGGAAGTCGTATGAAAAGGCGAGGGAAAAAGGAATGGAGTTTTTTGTACCTGCCCTTTGCTGGATGCAGGGCGAGAGCGACATGTTTGACTATACAAGGGTGGATTATCAGACGTGGCTAAGGCAGTTCTCGGTTGACATCAATAGGGACGTCAAGGAAATCACCGGACAGGAACGCGACGTGAGGATTGTGAGTTATCAGTCGTGCTGTCTTCCTAAATGCTATCAATTTCTTCCCGAGAGTTATGATTGTTATGAAATATCTGTTCCTCAGGCTCAGATGCAGCTTATTAGGGAAGATACCCTTTTTGTAGCTGGTACTCCCGTGTATTTTCTTGACTTCGTGGACGACAGACTTCATCTCGACGGCAAAAGTCAGGCGATGGTAGGGCGGTATAATGCAGCGGCTGTATTGGATATTGTGCGCTCGGGATATTCTGACCGCGGGCTTTATCCGGTGAGCATAGAGGGAGAGGGATGCACTGTTGTCATAGCGTTTAATGGTCGTGGCAGACTGCTTGAACTGGACACCGTGAGTGTGGCTAAGGTGCAGAATTACGGTTTCAGCGTTATTACTCCCGATAATAAGGATATAGCCCGAAAGGCAGGCATCACAGGTAACGCTGTTATGATAGAGTGTAGTGACAGCACTAATGGCTGCAGGGTGAGATATGGCGCCAATGGAGAGAAAAACAAGTCGGGCAGGCGCTTGGGTGCGCGCGGCAACCTGGTGAGAAGAGACGCGTCCGGCCTCCCCTCTTGGTGCTATATGTTTGATGAGCCAGTCAGGGAGAGATAGAACGTCTATCCTGTCAAAAGGAAAAATGCCGACGATTTACAATATAGCTTATTTGGTGGTTTGAAAAATAAGGTGTAAATTTGCACGTTGAATGAGAGTGGGCATGGGCGACTGCGTTTTTGTGCGTTTTGTCATCAGCCCCGTGTATATATACATCAGAGGATATAGGCATAACAAGAAACAAGTATGTGTGGAATAGTAGGCTATATAGGTAATCAGCAGGCATTTCCCATCCTTATCGGGGGATTGCGCCGCCTGGAATATCGAGGGTACGACAGCGCCGGTGTGGCCATGATTGACGAACAGGGCGAACTGAACGTGTGGAAAACCAAGGGAAAGGTGGATGACCTCGTGAACTACTGCAGCGAAAAGAACGTGAAGGGTACCGTGGGTATCGCGCATACCAGATGGGCCACTCATGGGGAACCGTCGGCACAGAATGCCCATCCTCATTATTCGCAGTCCAGGAATCTTGCAATCATACATAACGGCATCATTGAAAACTATGCCGACCTCAAGGCCAAACTGATATCCAAGGGAGTGACCTTCCGCTCGGATACGGACACCGAGGTGCTGGTGCAACTGATAGAATACGTGCAGGAGAAGAAGAACTTTGACTTGCTTACTGCCGTACAGGTGGCATTGCATGAGGTGATTGGAGCCTATGCCATCGCCCTGATAGACAAGCGCGACCCCAACCAGATTATTGCCGCGCGCAAGCAGAGTCCGCTGGTGGTGGGTATAGGTCAAGATGAGTTTTTCCTTGGCTCTGACGCCACTCCCATTGTGGAATATACCGATCAGGTGGTGTATCTCGAAGATGGCAACATCGCCGTGATACGCAAGGGCGAACCTCTTAAGGTGGTGAACATACAGAACCGTAAGCTCAAGCCCGAAATACAGACGGTAGATCTGAATCTGGGACAGCTGGAAAAGGGAGGCTATCCTCACTTTATGCTCAAAGAGATATTCGAGCAGCCTGAATGTCTGACCAACTGTATGCGGGGTAGGGTGAATGTAGATACCGACAATGTGGTGCTCAGTGCCGTGATAGATTACCGCAGGCAGCTGATGAATGCCCAGCGCATCATCATCGTGGCGTGTGGCACCTCATGGCATGCCGCACTTATAGGCAAGCAGATGATAGAGAGCCTGTGCCGCATCCCCGTAGAAGTGGAATACGCGTCGGAGTTCCGTTACCGCAATCCCGTCATCACTTCTGAAGATGTGGTGATAGCAATATCCCAAAGCGGTGAGACTGCTGATACCCTGGCTGCCGTACATCTGGCAAAAAACAGCGGTGCCTTCATTTATGGCATCTGCAACTCCATCGGCTCCAGTATTCCCCGTGCCACCGACACCGGTTCCTATATCCATGTGGGACCAGAGATTGGTGTGGCTTCCACCAAGGCGTTCACCGGACAGGTCACGGTACTTTCCATGCTGGCATTGGCGCTGGCAAAGGAGAAAGGCACCATCACCAGTGAAGAGTACCTGACCATCGTGAAGGAACTGCACGAGATACCGGCAAAGATGAAAAAGGTGCTGGAACAGAATGGCAAGATAGCCGACTTGAGCCGCATCTTTACCTATGCGCGCAACTTCCTTTATCTGGGTAGAGGTTACAATTATCCTGTGGCTCTGGAGGGAGCCCTGAAACTGAAGGAGATAAGTTATATCCATGCAGAGGGTTATCCGGCTGCAGAGATGAAGCATGGGCCTATCGCGCTTATTGATTCAGACATGCCAGTGGTGGTGATTGCTACCCACAACGCCATGTACGAGAAGGTGCTGAGCAATATCCAGGAGGTGAAAGCCCGAAAGGGAAAGGTCATCGCCTTAGTGACAGAAGGCGACGAAACCATCAGCAGAATTGCCGATGAGGTGATAGAACTGCCCGATACTATAGAGTGCCTGGAACCGCTGCTCGCCACGATACCGCTGCAGTTGCTGGCATACCATATCGCCGTTTGCAAGGGAAAGGATGTGGACCAGCCGCGTAATCTGGCTAAATCAGTTACCGTGGAATAAGGTTGCCGAAGAGCATGGGGACCGGCATCTGTATCGGTTTCTTTGCTTCTTCTATGAAAAAGAGACCAAATACAGATGCCGGTCTTTATATGTGGTGGCAACTGACAAGAAAAGAAATCCGGCCCTCCCGGACATGTACTATACAAACATGTGGGGGCTATAAAGCAAACAACACAACATCACAAAATAAAAAAACAAACAAGGCATGGAGCAATTAAAACATGAATGTGGCATAGCAATGATTCGATTGCTGAAACCATTGGACTACTATCAGCATAAGTACGGCACATGGATGTACGGACTGAATAAGTTGTACCTGATGATGGAGAAGCAGCACAATCGGGGACAGGAAGGAGCAGGAATGGCTTGTGTCAAACTGCATACTACACCTGGAAACGAATACATGTTCCGTGAAAAGGCGGAGGGCTCCAATGCCATCACAGAAATCTTTGCAACCGTGCAAAAAGGGTTTAAGGGACTCACGCGGGAGCAGATACAGGATGCGGAATACGCCAGCAGGCAACTCCCCTTTGCCGGAGAACTGTACATGGGACATCTGCGCTATTCCACCACAGGAAAAAGTGGCTTGAAATATGTACACCCGTTCTTGAGAAGAAACAACTGGAAAGCAAAGAACCTGTGCCTGTGCGGTAATTTCAATATGACCAACATAGACGAGGTGTTTGACAAGATAACCGAGCAGGGACAGTACCCGCGTATCTTCAGCGACAGTTACATCATGCTGGAATGGATGGGGCACCGACTGGACAGGGAGGTGGAACGTAACTATCAAGATGCCAAGGAACTGGGACTGAAAGGTACTGATATCACTGACTATATTGACAACCATGTGAAGATGGCAAACGTGCTGAGAACCACGATGCCTGACTTTGATGGAGGCTATGTGGTGTGCGGACTGACTGGTAGCGGAGAGATGTTCTCCCTGCGCGATCCCTGGGGCATCAGACCTGCCTTCTACTACCGTAACGACGAGATTGTGGCGGTGGCAAGCGAGCGCCCTGTATTGCAGACCACCTTTGACTTGGAGTGTGACGACATTACCGAACTGAAGCCCGGACAGGCTATCATGGTGAACAAGAACGGTGAGTGCAATATCGAACAGGTGCTTGAAACCCGCGGAGATGCAGCCTGCTCTTTCGAGCGCATCTATTTCAGCCGAGGTTCTGATAGAGATATTTATCAGGAGCGCAAACAACTTGGTGAACAGCTACTCCCCTCTATCCTCAAAGCCGTGAATGCAGATGTGGAACATACCGTGTTCTCGTTTATCCCCAATACGGCAGAGGTGGCTTATTATGGTATGCTGGGAGGTTTTAAACGCTATATCAATGAACAGAAGATAAAGGCGCTGGAGAACATGGACCACGTGCCCACCCGTGAGGAACTGCAGGAATTGCTGCACCAGTATGTACGTTCGGAAAAGATTGCATGGAAAGACATCAAACTGAGGACTTTCATCACAGAGGGAAACTCCCGTAACGACCTCGCTTCGCATGTGTATGACATCACCTACGAATCCTTGGAAAAAGGGGTGGACAACCTGGTGGTGATAGACGATAGTATTGTGCGCGGTACCACCCTGCGCGAGAGCATCATCAAGATTCTCGACCGCCTGCATCCCAAAAAGATTGTGATTGTGAGTTCCTCACCGCAGATACGCTATCCCGACTATTATGGTATCGACATGGCACATCTGGAGGAGTTTATCGCATTCAGGGCGTGTGTGGAACTGCTGAAAGACCGCAATATGCACTACCTCATTGAGGATACCTATCACAACTGTGTAGAGGAAATGAAAAAGCCCAAGACCGAGATGCAGTGCTGTGTGAAGAACCTGTACAAGCCTTTTTCCGTGGAAGAACTGAACACCAAGATGGTGGAGATGCTGAGACCCTCAGGAGTGACCACACCCATAGAACTGGTGTTCCAAAGTATCGAGGGATTGCACAAGGCGATACCCAACCACAAGGGCGACTGGTATTTCACAGGCAACTATCCTACGCCCGGAGGAGTGAAACTGGCAAACCAGGCCTTTATCAACTACGTGGAAAAGGTGTATCAGTATGCGCAGAAGTTCTGAAGGCGGGTATGGAATGACCGATAAACAGAATTCACGCAACATACGCAGAAATAGAAACAAAAAACAATCCGGAACATGTGTCCGGACCACAAAGTCAAAATATGAAGAATGTAACATTACTACTTGAAGATGGAACAAGTTTCCATGGAAAGTCTTTCGGTTATGAACAGCCAGTGGCGGGTGAAGTGGTATTCAACACCGCAATGATGGGCTATCCGGAGAGTCTTACCGACCCCTCGTATGCCGGGCAGTTGATGACACTTACCTATCCCTTGGTGGGCAATTATGGCGTGCCCCCGTTTACCGTGGAGAGTGATGGCATTGCCACCTTTATGGAGAGCGACCGCATCCATGCGTCTGCCATCATCGTGGCTGACTACAGTGAACAATACAATCACTGGAATGCGAAGGAGAGTTTAGCAGAGTGGCTGAAGAGAGAGAAGGTGCCTGGAATCACGGGAATAGATACACGCGAACTGACAAAGGTGTTACGTGAACATGGTGTGATGATGGGAAAGATTCTTTTTGATGACGAGCCCGACAACATCCCTTCTGCCGATTACGAAGGAGTGAACTTTGTGGACAAGGTGAGTTGCAAGGAGGTAATCAGATACAACGAGGGCGCCGGAAAAAAGGTGATACTTGTGGATTGTGGAGTGAAGAACAACATCATCCGCTGTCTGGTGAACCGCGGAGTAGAGGTAATCCGTGTACCTTGGAACTACGACTATACAGGTATGGACTTTGACGGACTGTTCCTGGGCAATGGTCCTGGCGACCCCGACATGTGCGAGGATGCCGTCAACGTGATCCGCAAGCAGATGGACATGTCGAGAAAACCCATCTGCGGCATTTGCATGGGCAATCAGTTGCTTGCCAAAGCAGGAGGCGCAAAAATCTACAAACTGAAATATGGCCATCGTTCGCACAACCAGCCGGTACGCGAGGTGGGCACCGACCGTTGCTATGTGACCAGTCAGAACCACGGATATGCTGTGGATGCCTCTACCTTGGGCAAGGACTGGCGTGAGTTGTTCGTGAATATGAACGACGGGTCCAATGAGGGCGTATGTCACAGGGAGAACCCTTGGTTTACCAGCCAGTTCCACCCTGAGGCATGTAGTGGACCGGTAGATACTGAATTCATGTTTGACCGCTTTGTTGAAAAATTGAGATAAGAAAGATGAAAGACGAGAATATAAAGAAAGTATTGTTGTTGGGTTCCGGTGCCTTGAAGATAGGTGAGGCAGGAGAGTTTGACTATTCAGGTTCGCAGGCGTTGAAAGCCCTGCGCGAAGAGGGAGTGACTACCATCCTTATCAATCCCAACATCGCTACAGTACAAACCTCTGAAGGGGTGGCAGACCAGATTTATTTCCTGCCTGTACAGCCCTATTTTGTGGAAAGGGTGATTGAGAAGGAACGCCCCGACGGTATCTTGTTGGCGTTTGGCGGACAAACGGCACTCAACTGCGGTGTGGAACTCTATAAGAGTGGTGTCCTGGATAAGTACAACGTGAAGGTGCTCGGTACGCCGGTACAGGCTATCATGGATACGGAAGACCGTGAACTCTTTGTGGAGAAGCTCAACGAGATTGACGTGAAAACCATCAAGAGCGAGGCTTGTGAAACTATCGAGCAGGCACGCAAGGCAGCTGCACAACTGGGCTACCCCGTCATCTTGAGAGCCGCCTATGCCCTTGGAGGTCTTGGCAGCGGATTCTGCGACAATGAGGAGGAACTGGACAAACTGGCTGAAAAAGCGTTCTCTTTCTCACCACAGGTACTGGTGGAAAAGAGTCTGAAAGGCTGGAAAGAGATAGAGTACGAGGTGGTACGCGACCGCTACGACAATTGTATCACCGTGTGTAACATGGAGAATTTTGATCCGCTTGGCATCCATACCGGCGAGAGTATTGTCATTGCTCCCTCGCAGACGCTGACCAACAGCGAGTATCATAAGTTGCGTGCACTGAGCATCAAGATTATCCGTCATATAGGCATAGTGGGAGAATGCAACGTGCAGTATGCTTTCGACCCTGTGAGCGAAGACTACAGGGTGATTGAGGTGAATGCCCGTTTGAGCCGCTCTTCTGCCTTGGCATCCAAAGCCACCGGTTATCCGCTGGCATTCGTGGCTGCCAAATTGGGTATGGGCTACGGTCTCTTTGAACTGAAGAACTCTGTGACCAAAACGACCAGTGCGTTTTTTGAGCCTGCACTCGACTATGTGGTGTGCAAGATACCCCGTTGGGACTTGAGTAAGTTCAGGGGAGTGGACAAGGAACTGGGCTCGTCTATGAAGTCTGTGGGCGAGGTGATGGCGATAGGTCGCAACTTTGAGGAGGCTATCCAGAAAGGTCTGCGCATGATAGGTCAGGGTATGCATGGCTTTGTGGAGAACAAGGAACTGCAGATTCCTGATATTGATGCCGCCCTGAGAGAGCCTACCGACAAGCGTGTATTCATCATCTCCAAGGCAATGCACAAGGGCTACACCATCGACCAGATACACGAACTGACCAAGATAGACAAGTGGTTCCTGTACAAACTCAAGCATATCATTGACATTGACGAGCAACTCAAGGCTCTGAAGAGTGTCAATAATCTGAGCAGGGAACAACTGCGCGAAGCCAAGGTGTATGGATTTACCGATTTCCAGATTGCACGTGCTGTGGGACTGGAAACAGAACTGAAAAGTATGGCAAAGGCTGGATTGGTGGTGCGCCAACTACGCAAGAGTTACGGCATCTTGCCGGTAGTGAAGCAGATAGACACGTTGGCAGCCGAATATCCCGCACAGACCAACTACTTGTATCTCACTTACGCCGGAGTAGGGCATGATATCCCGTTTGTCAACGACAAGCGTTCCATCATCGTGCTTGGTTCGGGTGCCTACCGCATCGGTTCTTCCGTGGAGTTTGACTGGTGTGGAGTGCAGGCGCTGAACACGATACGCAAGGAGGGCTATCGCTCGGTGATGATTAACTATAATCCCGAGACAGTTTCCACCGACTACGACATGTGTGACCGCCTGTATTTCGATGAACTCACCTTTGAACGTGTGATGGATATCATCGACTTGGAGGCTCCGCTGGGAGTGATTGTATCCACGGGTGGACAGATACCCAACAACCTGGCTGTACGCCTGGACGAGCAGCATGTGCCCATCCTGGGAACCACTGCCAAGGATATCGACAATGCAGAAGACAGAGCTAAGTTCTCGTCCATGTTGAGCCGCAATGGTATCGACCAGCCGGCATGGAGTGCCCTCACCTCGATGGAAGACATCAACAAGTTTATCGAGCAGGTAGGCTTCCCCGTATTGGTACGTCCGTCGTATGTGCTTTCAGGGGCAGCGATGAATGTGTGCAGCAATCAGGAGGAGCTGGAGAAGTTCTTGAAACTGGCAGCCAATGTCAGCGAAGACCATCCCGTGGTAGTGAGCCAGTTTATAGAGCATGCCAAGGAGGTGGAGATGGATGCCGTGGCACGTAATGGAGAGATTGTGGCTTATGCTATCAGTGAGCATATTGAGTTTGCCGGTGTCCATTCGGGTGATGCCACCATACAGTTCCCCCCGCAGAAGTTGTATTGTGAAACTATCCGACGCATCAAGCGCGTGAGCAAGCGTATTGCCGAAGAGTTGCACATCAGTGGTCCGTTCAACATCCAGTTCCTTGCCAAGGACAATGATATCAAGGTGATAGAGTGCAACCTGCGTGCTTCGCGTTCGTTCCCCTTTGTGAGCAAGGTATTGAAGATAAACCTGATAGAACTTGCCACCAAGGTGATGCTCGGCTTGCCTGTGGAGAAACCGCATAAGAGTCTGTTTGATTTGGATTATGTGGGTATCAAGGCGAGTCAGTTCTCGTTCAACCGCTTGCAGAAGGCTGACCCTGTGCTGGGTGTGGATATGGCATCTACTGGTGAGGTGGGATGTCTGGGTGACGATACTGCCTGCGCTCTGCTCAAGAGTATGCTTTCGGTAGGTTATCGCATCCCTGAAAAGAATATACTGCTCTCTACGGGAAGTGCCAAGCAGAAGACCGCTATGTTGGATGCTGCCAAGACCCTGCTGGCAAAAGGATATAGACTGTATGCTACAGGAGGCACTTCCAGATTCCTTACAGAGAACAATATCGAAAATACTTTGGTATATTGGCCCTCAGAAGAAGGACAGCCACAGGCTCTTGACATGTTGCACAACCATGAGATAGACATGGTGGTGAATATTCCCAAGAACCTGTCGGCAGGCGAGTTGAGCAACGGCTATAAGATACGCCGTGCAGCCATCGACCTCAATGTGCCCTTGCTCACCAACGCCCGATTGGCATCAGCCTTTATTCAGGCATTCTGCAATATGTCGCTCGATGACATCACGGTCAAGAGTTGGGACGAATACAAGTAACAGTCAAGCACGTTCTGTGCAGGAAAATCCTGTGACATGATGAAGATTACAGTAAAAGACAATGTGTTGCGTGATGCTGCAAACACGGGGATGGACGAGTTCCTCTCCGTGTTTGTGCACGCTATAAAGGGTGCCATAGGCGGAGAACTCAACGCCGGGAATATGGAGATGCTCAATGCCGACCAAATCACACTGTTGGCTTATGACATGCTTCATGAGGAAGTGATGGATGGCGGTTTTGTGCAGTTGATACACAATGGCTACGGACCGTTCATCTTTCTCAATCCTTTTGCCAAAGCGTTGAAGCAATGGGGAATGCGTGATTTGTCAAAGTTGGTTTACGATGCCCATACCCTCTATAACAAGTATGGAAAGGAGATAGAACAGGAATGTACCGATGAAGAGTTTATGGCGCTCTTCGAGCAGTATGCTGAGTTTGACGATTTGGACGATGCCTTTGTGGAGAATGAAGAGATGTTCACCTCTCAGGTGGCGCACTACGTGGATGAGCATATCGGGAGTTTTGTGACCATAGAATAGAATTGGATTTTTTTCGGTGGTGATAAAGGGACACCATCTTGAAGTACATGAACAAGGAACAAGAGTTGATAAGAAAGAAAAGTCCGGTGAATATCAGGAACAAGAAAGCCTCATTCGAGTATTTCTTCATCGAGACATATACTGCCGGCATAGTGCTTACAGGCACTGAGATAAAGTCTATCAGACAGGGAAAGGCCAGTCTGGTTGATTCTTTCTGTTATATCAACAACGGAGAAATATGGGTAAAGGGGATGAATATAACCCCTTATTTTTATGGATCATATAATAACCACGAGGCAAAACGTGACAGGAAACTGCTGCTCAACAGAAAAGAAATCAGTAAGTTGCAGAGTGCTACCAAGCAAACGGGTTATACCATCGTGCCTCTGCTGGTTTTCATAGATGACCACGGCAGGGCAAAGATGGACATAGCTTTGTGTAAAGGCAAGAAGGAATTTGACAAGCGGCAGACCCTCAAGGAAAAAGAGGATCGCAGGGAGATGGACAGGGCCAAGAAAATATCACCTTATGGATAAAGCATATCTTGAAAGCATCTTACAACAGAGAATAATGATTCTTGACGGTGCTATGGGCACCACGATACAGCAGTACGGATTAGGAGAGAAGGATTTTAAGGGAGAAAGGTTTGCTGGGGTTGACCGACAACAGAAGGGTAACAACGATATTCTGAATATTACCCAGCCTCAGGTGATTGCTGATATTCACCGCAAATATCTTGATGCTGGTGCAGATATCATCACTACCAACACATTTTGCAGTCAGGTTGTATCGCAGATGGAGTATGGTCTTGCCGATGTTAGCAGGGAGATGGCTCTGCAGGGCGCAAGGATTGCCAGAAAGGTGGCAGACGAGTATTCTACTCCTGATAAGCCCCGATGGGTGGCAGGCTCCGTGGGTCCTACCAACAAGACCTGCTCTTTAAGTCCGGATGTGAACAATCCTGCTGCACGCGACATTCATTATGACAACCTCTACACGGCATATCATACGCAGATAGACGCGATGGCAGAGGGAGGCATCGACCTGTTGCTGGTAGAGACCATTTTCGATACGTTGAATGCCAAGGCTGCCGTGGCGGCTGCCATGGATGTGATGGAAGAAAGAATGGTGCAGCTGCCCGTCATCCTTTCCATTACCGTGAGCGATGCCAACGGTCGTATGCTGGGCGGACAAACCATCGAGGCTTTTCTTGCCACCATCAGCACTCTGCCTGTCTTTGCCGTAAGTATGAACTGCTCGCTGGGTGCCAAGCAGATGAAGCCTTTGTTGAGGACTCTCTCGGAAAAGGCGTCGTGCTATGTAGCCGCCTATCCCAATGCGGGCATGCCCAACTGCATGGGCGAATATGACGAGACTGCGGAAGAAATGTCTGCATACGTGGCAGAGTTTATAGAGGAGGGATTGGTGAATATAGTGGGCGGCTGTTGTGGTACCACCGATGAGTTTATCCGCAGTTTTGCCCGCCTGGCAGAAGACAAGCAGCCTCGAAAGGTACCAGCAAAGAACCATTGTATGCAACTTGCCGGCTTGGAGGCTCTCTATGTCAATTCCACCACAGGTTTTGTCAACGTGGGGGAAAGGTGTAATGTGGCAGGCTCACGCAAGTTCTTGAGACTGATAGGAGAAAAGAAATACGAGGAGGCGCTTGCCATCGCCCGGAAACAAGTGGAAGACGGGGCGATGGTCATAGACATAAACATGGATGATGGCTTGCTGGATGCAGAGAAAGAGATGACCACTTTTCTGAACCTTATCGCATCGGAGCCTGATATCGCCGCAGTACCGGTGATGATTGACTCCTCTGATTGGAAGGTCATAGCATCAGCCTTGAAGTGTGTGCAAGGCAAGTGTATAGTCAATTCCATCTCCTTGAAAGGAGGAGAACAAGCTTTTCTGGAACATGCAGCCCTGATAAAACGCCATGGAGCCGCTGCTGTGGTGATGTGTTTTGACGAGCAGGGACAAGCTACTACCTACGAGCGGCGTATCGAGATAGCGGAAAGGGCATACCGATTGTTGACACAGCAGGTAGGAATGGCACCCCACGATATTATCTTCGACCCAAACATTCTCGCCATAGCTACGGGTA